>NZ_JBSYOO010000046.1:0-140340 GCF_058244675.1 Candidatus Thiodiazotropha sp. AKIB8
CAAATTCCTGGGTAAAAAGTATAAAGCACTATAGTAGGGACTATTTTACAGCAGTTGGAGCAATTGATCGGATAAAGGCTTATGCACAATCCCTGGAGAAGTGTTGGTTTCAGGGCCAAAGTGCAGCGAAAAGCAATTATCATTTTGTATAGTTTGAGAGGGTATTGTGCAATTATGGTATCGTTTTTCAGTAGAATTTTAGGATCAAAGTTTGGGTGTCCCAGAATAGAATATGGATTACGACATAATTTTAAATGCACTTTAAATGGATAAAAATATAAGGATTTTCATGATAACAACAACGGTATGTTTTTGGAAAAACTGTTTTAACTTGGCTTTGGTATGTGCACTGGTATTAACCGGCTGTCATGATGACAAGAGTGCTAACAATGAAGATCCTACTACCTTTGATGAAGATGGTTTTCTTGAGGTCAGTATCATTCGCACAGAATTTGGTGTTCCCCATGTTACTGCGGACAATCTCGAGAGCCTGGCATTCGGTTTAGGGTATGCCTTTGCAGAGGATAATCTCTGTCTGTTGGCTGATCAGGTAGTTAAGTACAGTAGCCAGAGATCGAAATATTTTGGGCCGGATCAGGTATTAGGTAGCGGCGATTCACTCAACCTTATTAATGATTTCTCTTACAAGGCGCTGGATATCCGTGCACAGGCTGAGGCTGGCTTTCCTCTAATGAGTGAGAGATTGCGTGCCATGTTGTCTGGATATACGCAAGGATACAACCACTATCTTGAGGTCACTCCTGTCAGTCAGCAGGATCCACGTTGTGCCGGTCGACCCTGGCTCCAACCTATCAGTGAAGTTGATATGGTGACCTTTGCAGTAGGGATTGCTCTACTACCCGGTGCCGGCCAGTTTCTGGCACCTCTATTCGTTGCTGCACCTCCTGGCGAGTCTTACCTGCCTGAGTCTGTAGTGGAAGGTGCGGCCGCGCAGGTCTATCAACCAGAGAGATTGGATCTACGACAGGTCAAGTTACCGGAGAGTAAACCAAAAGGATTGGGTTCGAATGGCTGGGCTCTGGGTATGGATAAGAGTGAAAATCAGGGAGGTATGTTGTTGGCCAATCCCCATTTTCCCCATACAGGTAATCTACGATTCTGGCAATTCCAGGGGACGATTCCCGGAGCTATGGATACGATGGGGGCTAGTCTTGCCGGTATGCCAGGTATTGTAAATATTGGCTTTAATCGTGAGGTAGCGTGGACTCACACAGTATCTACCGCGCAGCACTTTATCGTCTACCGCTTAAGTCTGGACGAGACGGATACCTCTGGCATGACCTATCTGGTCGATGGTCAAAGCAAACAGATAGAGAGTCGTTTATTGACTATAGATGTCAATGTTAATGGTATGAATGTACCGCTTACTAAAGAGGTCTATTACAGTGATTTTGGTCCCATGATAGTTGTACCTGATCAACTTGGGTGGGGTATAGATGCATCAACGGGTCTTTTCTCTGCTTACAGTATCAAAGATGTCAATGAGGATAATCTCGACCTGATGGAGTTCTGGATGGCGCTCAATCTCGCTGGTGATATGAGTCAATTCCAACAGGCGTTCCAGGATTATGATGGTGTCATATTCAATAATACGATGGCAGTTGATCGAAAAGGAAATGCCTTTTATATCGATGATTCCACCGTGCCCAATTTATCCGATGTGGCAGAAGCTGCCTTGACCACAGATCCAACACTTATCGCAATGCGTGAGATGGCGGGATTTGTTATCCTGCCGGGAGATAGCTCAGTGTTTGATTTCGAAGGTCCGGTTCCCTATCAAGAGGCGCCCAAGCTGGCGCGAAGTGATTTTGTGCAGAACTCCAATGACAGCTATTGGCTGACCAATCCACATCAACCATTGAGTGGCTATTCCACACTCTATGGACCTGTCGATTACCAGCAGACACTGCGTTCACGGATGGGGCAAAGGTTGTTACAGGATGCTGCCGGTGAGGATAATCTCTTCTCATTGGACGAACTAGAACAAGTCTTGATTAACAATCGTAACTATCTTGGCGAAGAGGTGCAGGATGACTTACTGGGACTATGTGACTCTCTAGAGAATACACAAGTGACGATTGGTGATGAATCGGTAGATGTAGCAGCTGGTTGTCAGGCACTCTACCAGTGGGACGGCTTGATGAATCTGGATAGTCGTGGTGCGCATCTTTTCAGAGAGTTCGCACAAGTTTTTGCAACGAATCCACAGTGGCTAAATAGTTTCGATCCAGCTGATCCATTGAGCACCCCGAATACCCTCGCCACCAATCAAACAGTGATGGAGCAATTTGCTACAGCTATAGCGACCGTTCGATCCGCTGGCTTATCACTGGATGCTTCATTGGGTGAAGTGCAGTATGTTGAACGAAGCCTACTGGATGGAACTGCCTCCGGTGAAAAGCTTTCATGGGCTGGCGCGAACGAAATTGAGGGAGGGTTTAATATATTCTCCTCCAATCTAAATAATGACGGGACCCTCTTGCCTCGTCATCTCTATGCCTCATTGCCAGGGTCTCAGTTGAGCGCTGAGGCAGCGGGGTATCCGATTTCCTATGGTTCCAGTTGGATGATGGTGGTCGAATTTCTGCCCACTGGCCCAAACGCCAGAGGTCTGTTGAGCTATTCGCAGGCATCGAATCCAGCATCACCTTATTATGATGATCAAACGAAAATTTATTCTGAGCAGCCACGATTACGTCCAATATGGTTTGATGAGCGAGACATTCAGACTCATGCACAGAGCAGTCTGCAGTTAGAGAAGCGTGTACGTTAGATAATGGATGCTAAACTAGAACTTGAATTGGCAAGTGAGTCGTATGAGCTGGCGATAAAATCCACTTACACGTTTTATCTATTACTCGCTATTATTACCTATTTGTTCTGGGGTAAGTTATCCACAACGGTGTTACTTAGTTGGGTAGGTATAAACTACTTTACCGCAACACTTTTTCTGTTGACTGCTCGTTGGTTTAAACGGCACGGTACAGAAGAAAATGCAGCTCAATGGTTACGAATCTATACCATTCTAGTCGTAATCCATGACACCCCATGGGGGTTTCTTGGTCCAATCAGTAACTTGATAAACGATATAGAATACGTTCTACTCAGCATGTTTTATTTGGTTTTTATGGCCTCTGCAGGCTTCATTGCCCGTGCCCCCATATTCAGAAATTACGTTATCTCTCTGCTCTGCGTTATGTTGCCAACCACTATTCTGCTTGTTTACCAGGATACAGCGCTAACATATATAATGTCAGTGATGCTTATGGTCTTTATGCTGTTTATGTTTTGGGCTGCACAAGGTTACAGTCAGACGATTAAGCGCAAGACGCAGCTCTGGCTTGATAATGAGAAGCTCATTAAAGAGCTTAGGGAATACCATGCAGAAGTTGATGAGGCGAACAGGGGTTTGACCCTGGAAATTGACCATAGAAAACTGGTAGAAAGTAAACTTCTTAAAGCAAATAATGCAAAAAGTCAGTTTCTGGCAACGGTCAGTCATGAACTGCGCACCCCTTTGAATGGAATTATCGGCTTTACTGAGTTACTGCAAAGTGAAGTGCAAGAAGTAAAGCATAAGCATTATCTTGATCAGATCAGTAAGGCAGGTAAAACGCTATTAAACATAATCAATGACATTTTAGATATCAACGCCATTGAAGCAGGTAAAATTCGTCTCTATGAAGAGTCCTTTTCTATTCGTTCAGAACTAAATGACCTGGTAATCATGCTTCAACCTATGGTTAGCAAGAAAGGATTATATCTTGAATTACAGATAGATGAAGAGGTAAAGGATGATCTATGTGGGGATATTAAACGTCTTCGTCAGATAGTGGCAAATATTCTCTCTAATGCACTCAAGTATACTAACGTTGGAGGTGTGGTCTTTCATGTCAGTTGTGTCGATAATTCGGGGAGTAAAATTAAGCTGCGTTTTGATATAGAGGATACCGGTATTGGTATTTCAGTAGATAAGTTGGATACAATATTTAATAATTTCACCCGTGTCGAAGGTTTTGAAACACGACGAACAGAAGGAACAGGGCTAGGTCTGGCTATAGTAAAAAACCTTGTGCATATGTTAGATGGCAGTTTAGATGTTAAAAGTGAACCTGGTCAGGGTTCTTGCTTTAGTTTCGAACTGGCTTTTGAGCCTGGTAAAGTAGTAGAAGCAGAATTAGAACTTCAAGCCAAACCAGGTCTAACAGCAGAGCAATGGGTTAATCTAAAGGCATTAATCGTAGATGATAATGGAATTAACCGTATGCTGCTCAGTGCATTTCTAGCCAAGCTTGGCATCCAATTTGTTGAAGCTGCCAATGGACAAGAGGCCTTGGAGTATATGAGAGCCGACCATTTTGATGTTGTATTACTTGACATTCAAATGCCGGATTTCAGCGGTTTTGAAGTTGCTGATCAAGCATTAAAGGAGCTTAAATCACCTCCGATACTGATAGCTGTTACAGCCCATGCATTTCCTGAGCAACGAAAAGCTATTCTTGATGCTGGCTTTACAGATTTTTTAATAAAACCAATCTCGTTTAACGTTCTGACTACAATGCTGGCGCAAGTATATAGGGCTTTAAACTGTGAAGAAAAACGGGTAATTAATTAGTCAATATATAAAATTCATTTATCTCTTTACGTAGATTCTGCAAATAAGTGCATAACAGTTATGCGGCTTGTATTGCTGAAAAATAGCTTCAGATAATTTGTGGTTTATTGCAAATTCCATCACATAAGATGTCAAAAGGCTGATATTACTCGAAATATGAAAGATATAGATACAGATCAATTAAAGAAAAATCTTGAAAAGACATTTGATGATGTTTCAACAAGATATGATGAGAACAAGTTCTTCGCTATATCGGCAAATCGAATGGCAGAATTAGTGCCCTATTCTGAAAGTATGAATATTCTTGATGTTTCTACTGGAACAGGCTTAGTTGCCATTGAGGTAGCAAGAAAGCACCCTCATGCAAGAATAGAGGCTATTGATCTATCTCAAGGCATGCTAAAGCAGGCAGAGAAGAAGGCACACAAAGAGGGTATTGATAACATCACATTTAGACAGTGCGATGTGGAGAGCATCACTTATGATAAAGAGATGTTCGATGCAGTAACTTGTGGTTACGCCTTGTTCTTCTACCCAGATATGAATGGCTCATATTTATCAATAAGCAAAACAATAAAACCTGGCGGAACCTTTGCCTTTTCCTCGTTTACAGAAGAAGCATTTAATCCATATGCAGAAAGTTTTCTGAAGAGGTTAGAAACAGATTACAAAGTCGTAGCTCCATCACGACTTAGAGAGAGACTTAAGACAGAGCAGCATATCAATGAGTTGATCGCAATTGGTAATTATCAAAACTTCTTTGTAGAACTCTATCCGATTCGTTACTCCTTAACAATAAATGAGTGGTGGTCTTTACTGAATAATGCAGGATACAAATCCTTAATAGATCAATTGAGTCCTGAACAACTTGTCCAGTTTAAACAAGAGCATCTTAAAGAAATTGAAAAGAGCTTAAATAGAGGTGTTATAGAATTAAATGCTGATACACTGTTTGGAATAGTCAACATATAGACATGTTTTCATCAACGTGGACTACTCCACTAGATATCTTGGTCTATATTTAATACAAAGTGCAATAGGATGGAGCATGGCCCAAACCATCCAAGATATTACTTGTTATAAAGCCATCTTAAGGGCACCTCTATTAATTGCTTGTGCCCTCTGGCTTTACGACCCGTTCACAATCAAGGCGTGCTTTTGAAGCCATGCTTATTGCCTGTCGAAAAAGCGCAACGCAGAGTCTGGAGGGCTCGTAAAGCCCCGTAGAGCGCGACCTGAAGCATGCATCTGCTGCGTTGTGATGCTTGAGAATGGAACAACCATTTTGCTTTGGATCACGCCTTGCAGCCACACGCTTCAGGTCACGCAGAGGGCATAAGCAGTTATTAGAGGTGCCCTTAACTATAGCGCAGTGACTTTTGCCTAATCCGCTTCCGAGCTCATTTACCCTTTAGTTGCAGTGATAGATTCAGATCAGTCCAAGCTGCAATTTTGTGCCGCTGCTATAGCATAAAACACTGTTTGTACCATCTGTGAGGCATCCTTGTGCCAGCCGTAACCGCTATCACGAAGATGATTAGCTACTGTTGAGCTGTTGAGATTAGTGTTAAATCCTCGTCTTACCTGACTGCAGCGCTCGTTACTCACCACTCCAGGGTCTAGTGTGTTGCCAAGCATCACTGTTCCAAGTGTGTTGAGGTGAGCGTTATCGTAGGTAGGATCAGTGGGGCAACTACCTCCGCTTGGGTCAACCATCCCTGTACAGTTATATTTGATGCACTGTTCAACGATGTCACTTCCGCTACTGAAGTCACACACGTAGCTGTCACCCCAGGCTGTAGGTGAGAAATCTGTAATCTCATCACTACTGTCACGTGGGATGCCGGAATCAATCAGACGTGCCGTCTTGGCCAGAGCATTGATAATTGCTTCGCGCTCACTGTTCCCCGGTGGCAGATCGAGAGCACGGTTGTAAAAGAGTTCCTGCCATAGAGCAACGTAATGGAATACGCCGCTTGGTGCGAAGGCGCAGTCGATCTGGTTTGTATCGGCATCATCACTATAACAAAAGAGACCATTGGGAAGGTTGTCTGTGGTGTACTCTTCTATCATTGCATTGAACTTGCTACGTAGAGCTGTGTCATTCACTGGTGAATATTCGGCGGCAAAACGTAGAGCATTGAGATGTTGTATCACCTGACGGGTCATCACTCGTGATGAAACTGTCTCCTCGCGGCTACCAGTTGCATCAACATAACGGTTGATCACTGATTCACCCGCTGCCTGGAATCGCTCTGCCAGTGAGCGATGTGGACGGATCACATAGGCCTTGCCTGAACCCTGGTTATAAAACTTGTCATCGGAACCATAACCTGACCGATAACGGGCACCGTCACCAATACTCCCTGACGCAATTACCAGTCCACTACGGATTCCGACTACACCGCGACTGCCTGTATTGTAGGCATTGCTTTTCCACAGGTTCCACTCGGCAGGTAGAGCATAGTCCCATACCCACTTCGGATCACCAGTGATAAACCACAGTAAAAGTTCGCTATTTGTTGGACTCCAGATATTGCTGCTGGGTGAGTATTCATCGAGGCTGGTGTTGATCACATCCTTGATACCCTCCTGCATTGAGTCTATCCAGCCGACCAGAGAGTAGCCCTTCATACGATCACGTTGTGCGCCGCCGAGAATACTATCGATGATAGTGTTCTCGTGAGCACCCTCAATCAACGGCACCAGGATATCCATCTCTGCGGCGGATATCTCCGGCAGTTGCGGAAATACTTTGGCTTGGTTCAGATACCATAGCGGTGTGCGCCATAACAGACCTCGTTCCATGGCGGCATTGTTGCGAGCAGCACGGAGAGAGAATTCATCATCACTCAACCTGGCAGTGTCGATGGATAGGCGTCCTTGTCCCCAGATTCCCTGAGCCTCACCGAGGACAAACGGGTCGGATAGATCTGACATGACAGGATAGATATTGACAGATACGCTGTCAGAGCCATAACTGCTTTGTGCTGCAAGCCCTTGTGGTTCGCGGAAACGCATCCAGGGTTGCTGCACCAGTAATGTCAGGTTGCTATCACTCACTCCTGCAACTGGCAGTGAGAAAAATTCAGCGTCGATGATTACAGAGGAGTCAGGTTGTAAGGCTGTTCTGGTCTCCCGTGCCCAACGCCAATCGCTACCTGAAGGGTTACCCACAGCACCTTTGTTCTGTCTCAATACAATCGTTGTGTCACTAAGATTGCTGACAGAACTGATATCGCTGCTTGAACGGGTAGTAACCGTCTCGCCGTCAATGCCGCTGAAATCAAATGTTAGGGTTAGGTTGCTGATGTTGATGGTGCGACTCCACCAGTCGGAACCATTGATCGCACCGCCCGGTGAAGCGGCGAACATACCATCACCGCACTCGTTGACGAAGTCACTTTCCACACCCAGGTCTGCGCTACCACGCACCAACGTCCAACGCAGGGTGTAGCCGGGAGGATTGGTGCAGCCTGGGCCGGTCAAACCGCTAACATGACCTCGGGCTCTTATTACTGTCTTAACAGGGCCGCTCTCCTCCAACAGAAATTGTGTGCTGTCAGCAGCAGGTGAGCCTGATTGAGATGTGTCACCGTCAATCAGCAAGCTGCTGCGAAAGGTCGTCGCCCCCACCTGGCCGCTACTGATGCCTGTCGCTGCTGTTGGGTCGAAGGTTACCTGACTGATGCCGGTGTCCACGATCAATGTACCGTCGGGGTTGGTAGTGACTTGTAGAGCATTTGTGTCAGTGACTGACGGTAGTGTTGCGCAGTACCGAAGAGAGTAGTTAGATAAAGTGGATGGTTCAGTGGCTACTACCGCTGCCACCTCCAGCCATTTGAGCGGTGCATTGCTGTCGGATAGTGCTGCATTCCAGCGTGCAAGCGGGCGAAACTGGGCAGCAACAAGGGTCTCACCTGGGCCTACCAGTACAAGATTTTCAGTGTCAGTGAGTGAGACTTCGCGAGGTATGGCAATTCCGCTCCAAGCCAGTTCTGAGGTTCGATTCACAGTCTGATCATTGAACAGCTCAAGTGTGGTAAGTGCCTCGCACTGGGTGGTTAATCTCCCGAGACTTGAAATAGTTGGGACGCTGGTCCCCATGTTGTAGAAAGGGCTAGTGTCGGATGCGACTGCAGAGATCTCATCGAGATACTCCCAGCGCCAACTGGCAGGACGGCTATCGACTAAACCGTTGACATTGGCCCGTACCTGAAAAAGATGCTCTCCGGCCGTTATATCAGTAACAGCGTGTGGGCTGCTACAGCTGCTCCACCCAGAGTTGTCCTGATTGCACTCAAAAGTAGCGCCAGTGGGACCAGCAAAACTGAATGACGCGGTAGCACTGAGGGTTCCGGGAAATGGTGCTGAGAATATCCAGGTTCTACCTGCAATACCCGGTGTGGTGTTAGAGGTGTCGCTGTCATCAGAGGGGCTATCATCCCCTGGAGGTCCGCTATCTTCCGAAGGTGAGTCTTCCCCCGATGATCCATCGTCATTCGGTGAGTCATCATCACTTGATGAGCCGCCACCACAGGCGGGCAATAGCAGCAGAATGGTGGTCAGTAGTAGAAGTTTAGGAAACAACTTAGGTGAGATGGGGAAAAACGACAGGAACGGCATAGGGTGGCCCTCAATTATTTGAGTACATTATCCCACTTGATACCTCACATGGGGATCACATGCCGAACCACTAATCCAGTAATCTGCACCGGTAGTCTGAAGTGATAGTGTCATGTTTAGGCCGAAATCTAACATTTAAGGGAGTTTGTAGTCATTTCAGACGGTTGGTAGCAGATGCAATCAGTAAAATTAGTCAAATCGATAGAGTGCATTGAGACCAAATGTAAATATAAGACCATATTTATGAATGCGCCAGGAAAGAACAATCGTGATATTCCTGAAAAGCCATCCTATTCACAACGAGTTACGGTATGAGTGGAAATGAAAAATACCAGTCATCTATAATTATGTTTAACAAATTGATTTTATGTTGAATCTGACTGAATAAATTGAAAGCCAACAGCTATTCATACGCTTGAGGATTTTAGTCGAACAGCAATTCAAATGATGCTAATAAGTGCTGAAAGGAGTATCTAAGATTAAGTACTTTTGGATAATTATCTATTTAGCCGTTCTGGTGTGGTCTGGTGTGGATCCGAAAGATCACTTCACCTGGTTTCTTGAGGTTGCTCCCGCACTGGTTGGTGGGGTGTTGCTGGCATTAACCTATAATTCCTTCAGATTAACTCCGATACTATATTATTTTATATTAATACATTGCATCGTGTTGATGATCGGTGGCCATTACACTTATGCTGAAGTACCATTTTTTGATGGACTTTTTGGCGCAGAGAGGAATAACTACGACAAGGTGGGTCATTTTTTTCAGGGTTTTGTACCAGCACTTCTCGCAAGGGAAATACTCATACGAAAAAACATAGTCAATGGTAAAGTCTGGTTGGTTGTAATAATTATCTCAATCTGCTTAGCCTTTAGTGCATTCTACGAGTTAATAGAGTGGTGGGTAGCCCTGGCTACAGGCGAAAATGCTGAAGCATTTCTTGGAACCCAGGGCTATGTTTGGGATACACAATCAGATATGGGCTTGGCTTTACTAGGATCAATATGTTCCATAATAGTGTTGTCTAATATTCATAATAGACAGTTAAAGCATGTAGCTGATCATCCAGTTGGTTGTGCTGAGAATTTAAGAGCAGATATGCCGGTTAATGAAAGGAAGCGAAGCGGATGATCCGGCGTCAGCGTCTATTGTAAATGAAGCAGTGCTGAGCCGTTAACTATTGCAGCATGCATTCTGATTAAACAAGTTGGATCATGCATGGTTGATCGCCTGTAGGCCTTACCATAAAATCCCGTTTTTTATAAGATTGAGCTATTATTATCTTAGGGCCTGTTAACAGGCCCTAAGATTTGTTGTGTGCTTTTCTGCAACTGAGAGTGGATTTGGAGAAAGTGAGAAGCAACAATAGGGGTGATTTCGATGCCTGTTTTTAAACCTTATGTGACAAGATTTCTGCTTGTCTTTCCTGTAATTATTCTGGTCACTTCATGCACTGCAGGTGATGCTCAATTTTCAAATGAGACCCCCGCTGGGTTCTTTTGGGGCCTCTGGCACGGTGTGATTTCAGTTATCAGTCTGATTATACATCTGTTTAATGACGCTGTTGCTGTATATGAAGTAGATAATAGCGGCGGTTGGTACGATTTTGGTTTCTTGCTGGGTGTTATTATGGTTTGGGGAGGAGGGTGCCATGCAAGCTGTAAAACTAAAAAAGAGAAGCAGTGTGATAAAGAGTGGGATGAAATTGGTGAAAAAGTAGAAAAGAAAGTTATGTGGAAATTGAAAGCGTGGGCAGAAGAGGATGAGTTGCCTGAAACAGGTGAGGAGTGGGGGGAAATTAGTGACAAAGTGGAGGTGAAGCTTAAGCGTAAGATACGGGAGTGGGCTGAGAAAGATTAGACCAATTTGTTGCTATCTCTTTAACACTCAATCATCCAGAAACAAGCATATAACCACTCTATCTTGATAGGGAAGGGATTGAAGAGAGGTTGGACATCAAGTGTTTGATGCGGTTGATGAATACTCCCCCCCATCTCCCCCGGCCCCTCTCCCACAAGGTGAGAGGGGAGCTACCCTTCCTCATATCAGACACGCTGCTATTTATAATCTTTACCTCCCTAATGCGTTATGCTTTCACATCTCGATTTAGGATTACGCCTTAATAAGCATGTCAGGCAAAGGATGAGGGAGTGAAAAAAGGCACTATTGTCATCAGGATAGCAATTGTTATGAGTGAGTATTACCGCTAACCCCTTAATTTAAGAGGGTACACTTTGCCTAAGTTTAAAACTATTCATGACCTCATGAGCAATCTTCCACAGACAGGCTGTGTCGAATGGATTGGTGTTAGACCTGCACGTGGGAAACCTATGGATAGTCTCAATTCAGTTCAGGTGGATCTTGATAAAGGATTGCTCGGTGATCGATTCAGTGGTCGTCCCGGAGGTGCCAGGCAGGTGACTTTGATTCAATATGAACATCTACAAGTAATAGCTGCATATCTTCATAGAGACTCTGTTTTACCGGAGGAGTTACGTAGAAATATAGTCGTTTCAGGAATCAATCTATTGGCGCTTAAGAATAAGAACTTTCAAATCGGTGAAGCTATTTTGAAATACAGGGGGCAATGTCATCCCTGTAGTAAAATGGAATTGGTTTTAGGTGAAGGTGGCTACAATGCAATGCGTGGGCATGGGGGGATTACTGCAAGCGTTGTCAGACCCGGTATGATCAGCCTAAAAGACAAGGTCATCGCAAGCTATTGATTTCCATCTGAGTGGCACTTAAAGTGATGCGAAGTGGCGTGCCATCCTCTCTCTAGTCTTTGCATCGGGTAGAGATCCATACCCAGCTCCCATGTTATCAACCATATGGTGCGTCTTACTGGTTGCTGGAATGGCACAAGTAACTGCTGGGTGGGATACAGCATACTTCAGAAAAAACTGTCCCCAACTGTGGCAACCGAATGCTTCAGTCCAGTCCGGTAGTGATTTGCCCTTTGTCAATTTAAATAAACTACCCCGTGCAAAAGGTCGGTTGACAATAACTGCAATGCCCTTTTCCTGGGCCAATGGTAGCAGGCGATGTTCCACTTCCGGGTTCGCGATGTTATAACTCAATTGAACAAAGTCGAATGGATGTTTCTCAAGTGCCTGGTATAGCTCATCATGATCCCGACCATGAGAGGTTGTGATGCCGATATAACGAAGTTGTCCCTCCGCTTTCATTGTTTTCAAGGTCTCTAAATGAACCTGCCAGTCCCTTAAGTTGTGAATCTGCATCAAATCAAAGCGCGTAATACCCCAGAGCTTCTTAGACATAGCCATCTGGTGGATGCCTGATGCCTTACCGTCGGTCCAGACCTTGGTTGCTGAGAACAGCGCTTCCCGTTTTGATATTGACTTCAGTAAGCGGCCGAGCACCTGCTCAGAACTGCCGTACATTGGCGAGGAGTCGATCAGTTTTCCCCCTTGTTCAAAGAATAGCTCCAACACTTTGCCCAGGTTTTGTAACTGTGACTGGTTACCTCCTGAGTCAAATGTGCGGGAGGTACCCATGCCGATCACCGGCAGCTTTTCGCCACTGACGGGTATGGTTTTCTCGATGAGACGACGTGGAGAAGCAAGCAATACGCCTGGAGTAAGGAGTAAACTGCCACCAACACCAGCAATTGTTTTCAGAAGAGTCCGTCTTGCTGTTTGGAAATTATCTTTATTCATATCACTCATCTCCTTTTGGCGCGTTGAATTGAGTTGCGATTCGATCCTGTCTCTCACCCAGTCTGAAGGCGACCCATGCCCAGATGAGGGATATGGGGGCGGCTATCCAGGCGATTGCGGGCAGGCTTATGCCGATACTTCGGAAACCGGTATAGATCCACGAGCTGACTGCATCGCCTCCTCTATAGACAACTGTATCGATAAAATTCTTCGCTTTATACTTCTCTTCCCGGTTGAGTACCACATAGAGCATCTCCCTCGCAGGGCGCATCACTGCGTAGTTACCAGCACGTCGCATAACCTGTAGACCTATCAGTACCGGTAGTGTAGGGAACAGGGCCAGCACTATAAACCCAATACTGAGTAGCAGGGGAGTCAGTGCCAGAACCCAACGAAGCCCCAGTCCCTTGATCAGGCGGGCTGTGATAAGCGTTTGTATAATCAGAGTCAGGCTATTGACAGCGAAATCAATCGTTGCGAAGAGTGCTGTACGCGCCTCAGAATCTGCTACTGCCTCTTTGACTATCTGTGCCTGCTGAAAATAGAGAAAGGTGGAGAGGAGGGTGAATAGCAGCATTAACAGGCAGATTCCCAGTAAGTAGGATGAACGCATTACCAGCAAAACACCATCCCATATATCGCCACCAAGGGGACGTTCTCTCTCTTGGGTTACTGCTACCTCGCTCTCTTCTTCTCTCTGCCATTTTATTAATTTTTGAATACAAAGGATTGAAAGTCCAAGCAATCCAGCAGAGATCAACAGCATCTGACTGGTTCCAAGCCGCTGTACCAGCGTTGCTGTCAGTAGAGGGCCGGTGAGGGCGCCTATAGTACCCCCAGCAGCAATAAAGCTGAATAGTCGTTTCGCCTGGTCGTTTCGATATAGATCTGTCATGAAGCTCCAGAAAACTGAAACAACGAACAGATTGAATACGCTTAGCCAGATAAAGAAGGCACGGGCAGCGTAAGTCAATGAGAAGGCGGTTTCGAAAATCAGATAGAACAGTAGCAGGTTAATGATAAAGAAGAGGTAGACGTATGGTAGAAACTGCTTACGCTGTAGTCTGGAAGTGATCAATCCAAATAGAGGTACAACCAGTAACATAGCAATAAAGGTACCGGTAAATAACCACTGCATCTGTTCAATTCCAGCAATGATACCCATCTCATCCCGGATAGGGCGAAGAATATAGTAGCTGCTGAGAAGCGAGAAGAAGTACAGAAAGGACCAGAACAGAGCGGGGCCCTCTCCAGGCTTAATCGAGACCAGGCGATGCAGTAGTATCTGCCATGTTGGATAGGCTGTTTGGTTCTCTTTACTCATTTGGTTATCGGTATTCAGTCCCCAATATTATTTACGATGAATAGCAAGAGTTGGTTATTGGATATCCAAGGCATTCGATGAACGTTGAACAAAAAGAATTTAGGACTACTCTGCTGTAACAAATTCAGACGCTATGCAACGGTTTCTTCCTTCTGCCTTGGCTTGGTAGAGTGCCTCATCCGCCTGGCGCAGTAAGCTCTGTGACTTCATTTCATAGCTAGGCATAATGGTTGCAACCCCTATGCTGATTGTTACCCAGTCACTAACGTTTGAATGTTCGTGTTTGATTTGAAGAGTTTCCACTGCTTTTCGGAGACGCTCTGCCACAAGCATTGCACCGTGAGAGTTGGTATTGGTCAGCACCAGTACGAATTCCTCGCCGCCGTAACGGGCCAGGCGATCGTTTCGACGAAATAGGCTTTCGCTCAGGGCTCGTGTTACTTGCTTGATACACTCATCCCCAGCCTGATGTCCGTAAGAATCGTTATAGTATTTAAAATAGTCGATATCCACCATTATTAAGGAGAGCTCTTCACCAGAACGGGTATGATCATACCAACTGTTTTCCAGTATCTCATCGAATGAGCGTCGGTTGGCGATTCCTGTCAACCCATCTATACGAGCCAGCTCTTGCAGTTTTTTATTGGCCTCCTGCAATGCCCGATCAGATGCCAGACGACTGGTTATGTCCCGAAATATCACCACTGCACCGGAAGCTTCTCCGTCATCCAGTTGCGGTGCGGCGGTCATTTCCACAGGAAAACTTGAGTTGTCTTCGCGCCAGAATATCTCTTTTTCGCTGTGGATTGTCTTCAGCTCAGTGAATGCTTTGCGAACCGGACACTCTTCTGGTGGATTTGGCTCGCCGTTGGCTTTAGTGTGGTGCACCAGGGCGTGGTGATTACTATCTAGCAATGTCTCCTTTGGCCAACCCATCATGGATATTGCAGCTGGGTTAGCGAAAAGCATGTTGCCATGAAGATCGACACCAAAGATTCCTTCACCTGCCGTGGTCAATATCATCTCATTCTGGCGATTCAATTCTCGCAGTTTCTCCTCTGTTCTTCGTCGCTGCTGAGAAGCGCTACTGGCGCGGAACAGCAACATTATCAATATCCCCAGTAGAATAATGCCACCTGTTATGCTGGAGAGTGTGAGGTAGTTGGTGAGTTTATCGATATAGGTGATTCTCGGAGTGACATCGTAATAGGTCTCGAAGGCACCATCGAATTCCCCTTTTTGAGACATTATCGGTACATAGGTTTCAACTACGTCTGCCTGGTAGATTTGCCCTTCCGCAGACAATTGATTTTTCTCTACCATCTTCGTATATGGCTGCCCTCTTGATACCTGATTATGGAAATAGTTGTGCTCATTGCGTATACCGATATCGCGAGGCTCAGTAGAAAAGAGGGTTGTACCATCGGCTGAGAACAGCTTGAGTTTGACCAGTCCCAGGTAAGTTATTGCGTCCTTGCCATGTTTCTCTAGATCCTTGGGTAGATTCTGCTTAGTTAAACGAGTCTCTATTAAATTCATATGGACTGCCAAGAAACGTCCTGCTCGAACAGCCTCGCGCTCGGTATTTTTTATGAGTGCAAGTTCGAACAGTGGATAGACAAAGAAGTGTCCGGCGGCAGGTAGAATTAAGATTACTATCGTAGATAGCACTAAGATGCGGCGAAGAAACCGGTCGCGAAGTACCAACTTCAGGTTGCTGTATAAAGCCATTGCCGGTCTCTTTTGTTTTTATTGAGTTGACCTACTGGAAGACTCTGAAAATATCCCTTGAATATCTATTAGCAAATCTCCAATCACTTCTTAAAGAGTATGGTCTTGATTGCTACCTTTGCAACAATGCTTTTTGCCCAATAGCAAAATGCACTTTTGCTGTTTTTTAAATACAACTTATCGAACCGATAAAAAACACTATTCAAGTTATAAATTATTGAAGGTGGAGTACCCCCTTGTATACCTGGAAAACAATTATGAGATCTATTGTGATAAAACTAATTTATAAAGATTTGTCTGTTATTGAGGGGGAGGATCAACACTCTATTCGAAAGTTATCAGATAGGAAATGCAGAAGATTTCATCTGGTAAGTAACACCGGTTCTACTATCTCTCTCTATATATATATTTTCTACATAACTTTAAAATCCTAAGAGCTTTACTGGTCACTGAATCGTGAGAATCCCGCTCTAAAAAAATTGTGACCAAATTCCCAAAATCAACATTCACTAGATACTAATACACTAATGGGGTGACCGGCTCACAGATTTTTACTGCGGCTTTAATTAGCATTTTCCTTAACGTTGTTGGGGTTGACCTTTCCCTTCAATTGAGTGCTAAGCAATCATAAAAAAGGCGATATAGTGCTTGGCGCCACAGGACAACAGCTGTTGCCTTGTTTAATACCTAAAGACGATAGGATGTGGAATATGAGCAGATTATCTTACTGGTTTTTGTCTATTGTGATTTTCTTTTTTCTCTTTAATGGGTCAGCAGTTGGTGGTGACTTTAAGATTGAGAGGGCGCTATGGAAGGCGGAAAGATCTGTTCTCATCGTTGAAGCCAGAGCCGAGAAGGGACAAAGGCTCCTTATAGATAATGCTTATGACCCTACCCAGGTGCTTGCAGACAGTAAATTGCGAAAAGAGACCCTGAAAGCCAGGTTACGGTCGCCAGCACAGCTTCCTTGTCGGATTCGGGTGGTCAATAAAGATACCGCTCAAACACTGGAACAGAATGTAATCAGTAGTGAGACTGGAAATATCCCGCAAGGCTGTTCACCAACAAGCTCATCCGAACCACCTCCTATACCTGAAAATCAAGCGCCTGTTGCAGATGCAGGTATCGATCAGCTTCATCAGTTAGCAGTAGGACAAACAAGCCTTACTGTGACTCTGGATGCCAGCGGCTCATCCGATCCTGACGGCTCTGTCGTCGACTACATTTGGTCTGGTTCACCTGATCCTGCTGATGAGGTTTCTCCCACTGTGAGCCTTATTGAGGGCACATACGAGTATTCACTGGTGGTGGTTGATGCCGAAGGCGAATCAAGTATCGCCGATAGTGTGCTGATTACTGTTGCTTCAACACTATCAGGACCTTTCACTACAGCGGAAGAGGCGCATGCCAGCATCACATCCTATGAAGGCCCTGCAACCTGCATCAGTTGTCATGAAGATGAAGCGGTTGCAATGCATGGTTCAGTGCACTATCAGCAGTCGGGAGATGCCATAAATCTTATCAATGACGTCACACCGTTCAGCAGTAATGGCTTGCCCCGTGCCGGTGAACGTGGTGATGGTGCCATTGGTATCAATACCTACTGCGGTTCTCATGAAAACTCCCCACGTTTTACCTGTGCGGGTTGTCATGTGGGTAATGGAAGATTCCCCAATTCGGAACTGCCTCTGGCTGAGGCTGAGAGATCGGCGGAACTGAGTAATATAGACTGCCTGATGTGCCATCAGGATAGCTACAAAAGATTCCCAACGGGTGACTTCGAGCCACTTGAAATCGTCTCGATTGGCGCGGATGGAAAACCTGATCCAAGCCTGGATCCAATTGTTAGAACCGGCTCGCAGGGTATACCTGTAGTAGATCAAAATAGCCTTGATTTCCTTTTTGAGCCGGCAGATGCCAACAGTACTCTGGTTGGTCTTGGAGGCACGCCTTTGATGCAAGACAGAGTAAGTGCAGCACAATCTGTACATGCGACAACCAGGAAGGCATGCCTTAACTGCCACGCCAAGGCTGGTGGTGGTGATGGTACCAAGCGAGGTGACATGTCATCGGCTTTAATCGATCCTGATCCACAAATCGATATCCACATGAGTGCTGGTGGTGAGAATCTTACCTGCTCTGATTGTCATGATGCGGGTGGACATCGGTTGCAAGGGCGTGGGCTCGATCTCAGGCCTAATGATGTAGCGGATCATTTTACCTGTGAGAGCTGCCACGATCAGCCTCATGGTGATTACAGTAACCGCGTTGGAAGCAGTCGTGATAAACATGCCACACGGGTTGCATGCCAAACCTGCCACATTCCAACCTATGCCAAGGGTATGCCAACAGAGACCAATCGTGATTGGGAAGATCCTCACTTCTCTGCTGCGGCATGTAATGGTCGAGGTGGTTGGTTGCCAAGAGAGGACAAGGCGTCAGATCTCACTCCGACATATCAATGGTTTGATGGTACCAGCCAAGTCTATGTACTCGGAGAAAACCTGGCTGATTACCCATCAACTACTCTGGACGATGGTAGTGAGGCGATTACACTGGGTCTGCCCAATGGTTGGGTGGATATGCAAAATGCGAAGATCTATCCTATGAAGGAGCATACTTCCAAATCTGCAGTGCATGATGCAACAAACAGCTTGATCGCACATTCGACCTTTGAATTTTTCCGCACAGGCAGTTTCGACGCGGCGGTACAGAGTGCACTCGAACAGACCGGAAGGGTTGGAGATAGCTATACCGTTAAGCAGGTTCACACTTTTCAAACCCTTAACCATGGAGTGGAAGACTCATCTGCAGCGCTTGAGTGTGGATCATGTCATGAAAGTCTCAGCGGTGGTCCGTTACGAATGGATCTGGCGAATGATCTGGGCTATGGCCTGAAAGGGAGTGAGTCTGAGGTCTGCACTCAGTGTCACGAAAACAAGGGTGGTATGAGTTTCTCCAAAGTGCACGAAAAGCATGTCAAGGATAAGGGTGTGGATTGTTCAACATGTCATGACTTCACAAGACCCGAACGTGGTTTGAATGCGAATATATCTCACTTTATTGATGATTAAGAGGGAATGTACATAGAGCAGGGAAGCTGAATTAGTTAAATCATAAAACCCATCCAGTTTTCTGGATGGGATTTTTTTTCATCCTAGTATATTGAATTCAGGCAATCCAATTGGTGAATTGGTTAGGTGCTATTACTGTTGCAGATTTGTAAGATATTTTAGTAATGATCCGTGTTATATAGTCTAGCATCTAGTGGGATCGATAGCTGTTAGTTTTGTGCATTAAAAATCATTTGATTTATGCTATAAGTAATTTTTATAAGAAGAGCGGGTTAATTAAGTTTGTTACTTGATAGAAGTCTATTTATCAACGTAAGATGCAAGTTATAAGTACCACTTATATTTTAAAAGTATCGCTGCAGTAAAGATCAGGACGAATAATAATCTGGGATTTGTATTAGAGTTTGAATTGTCTTTCTCGCACGCTTACTTAAAATCAGTACCACCAAGTGTACAAATGTATCGCCTTGTTTTATTTATATTTCAATGTATATCGTTTATGTATTTTTTTGTGAAATAAATAAATTAATTCTAGTTTGTTAGTTATATCGATATAGATAATTTTGTATGTGTTATAGAGGATCAATGAAATGACTAAAGTAAAGGAATCAAAACGCATTACTATATTGATATCACTGCTTTTGGTTTTACTAGCTATATTGTTATTCACTAATTCCAGAAGAGAGCAGCATGATTCTGCGCTGTTAACAAATCTAACTAATAAAAAGACAGTAGAATCTGATTCAGCATTACATTTAAATTCAGGTAATAAAGTACTTCAGAAGCAGCAAAGCTATGGATTGTTTATTCTTAAAAAGCTTCTAGAGTTTGATGACGTTGCTGAGCTTGACGAAGAGTTTTTTAAGTCAGAAATAATGACATCTAGAAAGGGTGAAAATGAAAGGCTATCTGACTGGGAAGATGAAGTGAGTAAAAATCATCTCTCTCAGCTGGATGGGAGTCAATATGATGTTATTGTGTTGCCGTTACAGCAAAAGATACCATATTACGACAGAGTTGGGCGAGTTATGTCGGCTCGGTGGGTCGCAAATGCATTAGAAATCCAGACGGGGATGAGGGTTATGTCCCCTGAACTCGCGCTTCGGTCTCTTGGAGAGAGAAGAAGAAGATTTAATGTTGATGCGGTGAATGAATTAGCACAAAAATTAGATTCTAATATCATCTATCTCTATCTTGATAACACTGCTATGAAAGCCGTCTCAAAAGAGATTAAATTACTTGTCGTTGAAGCTAACAAACACGGAAAAATAGTTAACAAGATCATTCTTGATCTGCAAAAGACTTCTCTAAAGAATCCATTGGAAAGTGTTGTTAAAAATAAGTCGCAAAAGATTGTTTCTGAGCTATTTGGAAAGGCTGTAAATAAGCCTGCTGGCAATAAACTGCATCACGAGTTTGCGAATAATAAACAGTTATTGTCTGTGACACTTCCTGAAAACCTAGATGAATTAGTAAAGAAATTAAAGTCACCAATTGATCATGCTGCTTATTTGCAGTTGTTCGCATTGATGACGCCTTCAATACTGAGGTACGAGAGAGATCGGTTATTTGAAAGATCCCTAATGGCGCTTTCAGAAGTCGATCCATCATCAGAGGGATACAACCTACTTAAATCAAGAGCGTTATTTCACTTGACGCGCAAACCTGTAGCATTAGGTGGTCTGAGTGATGCCGTTAAACCTGAAGAGTTGGCTCTTAAAGCCTATCTTGACGGTAATTATCAGGACTTGAAGCGGTATACGCGTGCAATAGATTCACCCTTGCTTCAGTTGATGAGCTATTTTGAGTTAAAAGAAATTCAATATGCCTATGCAATCGAAGAAGATCTAGATGTAGTAGTCAAAGATAGCCCTAAGCCTTGGAGTGGTCTAATTTCAGGTGTGGCGAGAGACAATGATGTTTGGTATGCGCCGGATAACACCCTGTTTATCTCTGGTTTGAAAGGACTCAATCCGCAATTCGATATCTACTATGAACGTCAGGTTAAAGCTCAAGCATTGAGTGGTGAATTAAATATTGATCAAATAAGTGACGATTTTGTTGGTAAGGTACTCCATAATAGACTTGAGGATTCTGTGAATGATAGTTGTTGTTTAAAGTATAATAACAAGCTACATAATAGTGATCTATGGAGTTTTTACAAAAATAATTTGTTAGCAAACTTATTGCGAAGATTGAATAGATCTGTGAATGTGCATGGTAATTTTGATACTGCCCATGATTATGCTCTTAATCTCGAATCAAAATTAAAAGGGCATCCAACCTATACGCGACTCTATGCGCAAGCTTCTGCAGGTTTGGCATCTAAAAAGTCAGATAATGATAAAACCTTCTACTATAAAAAGGCACTTGAGCTTTGTGAATTGGTATTAAGTTACTCTGGGGCAAATGATCTGGACCTTCTGTATTCGGAGTTAGTTGGAAAAGATGTTTTGCAATCCTCGAAAGGTTTAGTCAGTAATCTACCGCCACGTTTTTATAGTTTAAGCGAAAGAGATGTTCCTCGAAGTTATGTCGTTGCTGCGTCGAAGGTGCTATCTGGCGATTCTGAACAAGCGCTCCCTTACGATAATAAAAATTTTAATATACTTAAATTCACTGCTAATAGTCAAAAATGGAGTGACGAAAAGCTCATCATTTATCTTGAGAGTCGATATATTGGGCATCCCGAAAGAGATGTCTATCTTGCAAGCAGAATGATTGCTGATAATCAGGATGAAAAAGCAATAGATATACTACAAAAAGCCATTAAAAACGATCGTACTAATTGGAAAGCATACATTCAACTTGGGGATCTCTTGATTGGACAAAGTAAATATACTGAAGCGGATGAGGTATACTCTACTTATGAAGGGTTTTCCGGTAAGATTGATGCTAACAGGGTCCATCTAGCTAATAGGGCTTATCATGCGGGTAATGAATTTTATTGGCATGGGAGACATGAAGAGACAAAAAAATATTACAAATTGGCTGGTAATCTTAATACTGGGTCTGCAAGTGGATATGCATCATTACAGCGTATTGCGATGATGAAGCATGATTACGGTACGGCAATGGAGTATGCCCTAAGGCGAGGTAAAAGGTATAACAATAAATCTGCTTACCGTGATTATTTGGTAATGATGCATCTATTAGGTGCTCACTCAGAAGCTTACTCAGGTTTTTCAAATCTTGTTGAGCGTTATAAATCCCCTCAACTATGGACTTCTTTATTTGTCGGTCAGCGTATACAAGCAAAAGAGAATGGCATTAATGAGAAGTTTGTAAATAAATATATTATTAGTTCAGCGTCGGATATGCTCAGGAATCAAGCGGCCCGCTATATTTTTCTAAATAAATCTGTAGATCGTATTCCAATAAAAAAAGATCTTTCTATTTTTCATTCAGTAGGCAGTATGAAAGATATGTCTAGGGCGTATGGAGATGATTTGTTAAAAATGATGGCTGTTGAGTCGGGTGTGGCTAGTTATGGTAATTGTCAAAATAATGCGAATCATTGCATAGAGTACAATAATACTGAATTTAATAATAAAGTGTTAGATCATTCATACAACAAATATGAAAACTATCTGGATTCATATATTAAATTCAGATCGGGCTCGTATGAGGAAGCATTTTTTAACTATTTAGAAAATGATCTGCAAGACTTAGTATTAAGAGCTGATACTGATTACGATAGTAATGGGGTTTATAAAAAACGATTATCTACAAATTTTACACTGCCATATATCGCAATGTCAGCGATTAAAACTAATTATATAAAGTTTCTGGAAGCATTGGACAAGACAATCGCCAACCATGAAATCAATGAAGATAGCGAATTTGATATTCTACTCACGCAATCAATTATATCCGCTAGCACAGGAGATATAGATGAAAGTCTAGAGATATTAAATAGAGCCTTTAATAAAATACCTCATACAAAATGGAGACCACTTTTTAGTTGGTATCAAATTACTGAGATCTCTGAATGGTTATTTCACTATACCAGTGATAAGCGTTTTCTTGACTTAGCTCTTAACTGGGTAAAACGTTACCAGGTTATACAACCTCAATTTTCATGGGCCTATGCATTTGAAGCACTATATAGCGAAAATCAGCAGGATAGAATTCGTGCTTCTGGATTTGCTCTATATTTGGATCGTGACTCATATTGGCTGTCAATGGTGCCAGACGATATAAAAAAGCTAGGTAAAGAATGGTGGAAAAAGAACAACCCGTTTGTCATAAATGAACAAAAAGATAACGTAACAATCTAGTGATGTTTATAGAGAAGCTATTAATAATCCTGAGCCGTGATTTTGCGTGCAAATGACAATAAAATATACAATTCACAATTGGTTTGGCATTGGTATGTGTATGGGGTATCAAATATTAATACATTATTAAATTCTAGGAATTCTAAATACAAGTATTAGGCCCCAATGATTCCTTTAAAGTGTATGGTGTTGGTTTCTAAAGTTCCTTTTCTTCAACGTAACCCATGTGAAAGAAGTTATCATCCCGGTACAAGAGTATGCACTATTACGGGTCTGGACTTTAGTATCAGGCCATGGTTGGTCGTTCGGCCTTTTTAGGAACTGGTGGTTGAGACAATCCCACTCCAAGTTGACGGGGGTCCATGTTTCTGTCTACTTTTCCTTTGTGTTGGAGGCCGATGAAAACAGCTTGTGCTCTGGACCATATTCCCAGTTTAAGTTTGAAATCTTTCCACATCTCAGCAGGACTGATCTTGAAGATATCATCATAGGTATGGTCTGTAGCTGTCGCAAGTGTTCCGTTAGGCCAGATAGCTGCGTAGAGTACTGCATTAACAAAGTGGGAACAGATAACCGTTTGCTGTAAGACATTACTCATGCCCCCGCTTCGATATGAGTCATCCAAACGTTTGAGTAGGAACTGATTAGCGACCAGAAGACGTGCCCCTGGATGTGGCTTAAAACTTAAAGTGGCCAGATCCCAAACCGGATATTTCGGCCTGCCTATATAGGCCAGTCCGCAACGGGCAGACTTTGCAACGGCATTAATCATATGACCAAACAGTCTGCTACGTACGACCAGGTCGAAGTTAACTCGTTCTGATACGGGATTCTTCTTTAATCCAGTTTCACCAATTTCGATAACTTCACCGTCAGAGTAAATGCCAACATGTTGTATGACCAGTACTGAAACACCCAGATTAATGCTGTCTCCATAAGCCTTGTACTGTGTCTGATCTTGACGATCCTGACCTGCAGCGATAATACCCTGCAGAGGTTTACGTTGATCAATGCCTCGAGGGACCCAACGAAAAAGAATATCGCCATTTACCAGATTGAGATGCTCCGCACTACTCGAAGTAAGCTCAACCATTACCTCATGAGCTAAATTAGGACCCAGGCGGGCAGCGAACTCTTTTGGCTGTTTTTGTGACCACTTTGTGATGGAATCTTTCAGGTCGGTCAGAATGTGATTATGCAGATAACCATTCACTGCCGCATTATTGTGATAGAGGCGAAGTTTCTTGATGACATCCTTTAATTCAGGACTTTTAACATGCCCGATTCCCCTCTGGGCTTCCCTTTCAAATTGTTCCGCACGCCTAATGTGACTTGGCATATCAGCATCTCCTGTGCTTGAAACACCATTTACGCTCCCTCTACTATCTATCAGTTAAGTATAGGCAATCTTAATTATCAATACATTTCTTTGTGCGTCCCGGGGTTTTAGCTACAATCTTCCAGCGAATATGCATGACATACGTCATTATTAACCCGGCACCTTCTCTGCGCACACAGCTGATTTTTTAATAGTCATCACTATGATCGCGGATGCAAACCATATTAACCGCATCCCAATCGCCTCAGATAAGATATCCGGGCTAGGTTAGCCCATCATAACGTGGTAATCTTGCCTGCTTTTATCCATTTTTCTTGAGTCCAATGGCAAAGCAGATCCAAGCCATCCGCGGGATGAAGGACATCCTGCCCCAACAGACCCCTGTCTGGCAGTTTTTCGAAGACCGGGTACGTTCGGTTTTGAGTCGATACGGCTATGCGGAAATCCGTATGCCGATTGTCGAGATGACCGACCTTTTCAAGCGCTCTATCGGCGAGGTTACCGATATTGTTGAGAAGGAGATGTACACCTTCGAGGATCGCAATGGGGATAGCCTTACCCTGCGTCCTGAGGGTACTGCGGGTTGTGTCCGCGCCGGGCTTGAGCATGGTCTGCTCTTCAATCAGACCCAGCGGCTCTGGTATCAGGGGCCGATGTTCCGCCATGAGCGTCCTCAGAAAGGGCGCTATCGGCAATTTCATCAGATTGGTGTCGAGAGCTTTGGCATGAGCGGGCCGGATATCGATCTTGAGCTGATTTTAATCACTGCCAGAATCTGGCGGGAACTGGGCCTGAATGATCTGGAGCTGCAGATCAACACCCTTGGAACAACCGAGGAACGGGCGAGTTATCGCGATCAGTTGGTCGACTACTTCAATCAGCATATTGACCTGCTGGATGAGGACAGTAAAAGAAGACTTGAGAGTAACCCGCTGCGGATTCTAGACAGCAAGAATCCTGAGATGGCCGAATTGATTGCTGAGGCGCCAACTCTGATGGCACATCTTGGTGACACCTCACGTGCCCACTATGAGGCGATCTGTCAGGGTCTCGATCTGGCTGGGGTGGCCTATGTGCAAAATCCCCGATTGGTGCGCGGTCTCGACTACTACAGTCGTACCGTGTTCGAATGGGTCACTGACAGCCTGGGTGCCCAGGGTACTGTCTGTGCTGGTGGTCGCTACGATGGCCTGGTGAAACAGCTGGGTGGCAGAGAGACCTCTGCGGTTGGCTTCGCCATGGGGATTGAGCGACTGATCTCTCTGCTGGAAGAGATTGATTTGACGGAACGTCTGCCGGTTCCTGACGTCTATCTGGTGACTTTGGGTGAAGAACCGGAAAGGGTCGGTCTGAAACTGGCTGAGCAGCTTAGGGATGCACTGCCTGAACTGCGTCTCATCAACCATTGTGGTGGTGGTGGATTCAAGAGCCAATTGAAGAAGGCAGATAAAAGCCAGGCCCGATTTGCACTGATCCTGGGTGAGGATGAACTTAATAATGGGGAGATCGCCCTTAAGCCTTTGCGGGGCGGTGAACAACGACAAATCAAATTGTCAGAACTCGAAGTAAAATTGGCAGAAATGCTGGTTGAGCAGGGGTGACTTCGGGTTGAAATCAAATAATCAACTGAGTTGAATGGGTTAGAGACTTATGAGCACATATCAGACCGAAGAAGAACAGGTCGAAGCCATCAAGCGCTGGTGGAAAGAGAACGGTACCTCAGTGATCGCCGGATTGGTGATCGGGTTGGGTGGCGTTTTTGGCTGGCAGACTTGGGGTAACTATCAGGATCGTGTTGGCGGTGAGGCCTCGGTAGCCTTCAGCCAGTTGGTCAGTGCGGTGCAGCGTGGTGATAACGAATCTGCCGCTAAACAGGCCGAGTTGTTGAAACAAAACTTTGATGGTAGCAGCTATGCACTGTTCGCCGGATTGTCAGAAGCCCGTCTGCTGATGGAGGCGGGTGACAGCGCTGCAGCCAAATCGAAACTGGAGTTGGTCATCAAGGAGAGTAAAGTTCCTGCACTGACCCAGATGGCACAACTCAACCTCGCCAGAATCCTGCTTGATGAAGGTGATCTTGACGCTGCTGAGCAGCAGGCTGCTATCGAATCTGGCGGTTTTGCAGGTGAATTTGCGGTACTTCGTGGAGATATTGCCCATGCGAAGGGCGATCTTGTGGCGGCTGCTGCAGCTTATACCGAGGCTATGACAAAAGATATCAGTGACCGGGCTCTGCTGCAGATGAAGCTCGATGATCTGGCCGTTGCCACACCCTGAGGCCAAGATGATTCGTCACCTGATCTGGTTACCCATGCTGCTAGTGACTGGCTGCAGTATTTTCACAGGTAAAGATAATGCTGATCCGCCATCTGAACTGGTGGAGTTACAGCAAGAGCTTCGAATTGAATCCATTTGGGATGAGGATTTTGAAGGGGGTGATGGGGCGCAATTGAAATTGCCCCCTGCCCATGAATATGATCAGCTTTATCTGGCCGAGCCTTCTGGTGAAATCTATGCTATCGACATGAAAACCGGGGATACACTCTGGTCAGTGGATATAGATAGCCCATTGAGTGGCGGGCCTGGGATTGGAGAAGGTTTTTTAGCCGTTGGCACAATGGAGGCAGAGCTGATTGTGCTCAACAGTGCTGATGGTACTGAACGTTGGCGTAAGCGGGTAGGCAGTGAAGTTTTGTCTGTCCCTGCAATCGGTGGCGGCTATATTGTCTGCCGGACTGGCGATGGCGGTGTGGCTGCCTATGCAGCGGATAGCGGAGAGCGCCGTTGGCTCTATGACCGTAGTGTCCCGGTATTGTCGCTTCGTGGTGACAGTTCACCTGCAATCAGTAACTCACTGGTGGTATCCGGATTTGCAGGGGGCAAGCTGATTGGCTTGACTCTTGACGCGGGTGTGGTGGCCTGGGAGGCTTCGATTTCCACACCTAAAGGTCGTACTGAACTGGAACGTGTGGTCGATATCGATGCTGATCCCAAACTGGTGGAGGGCACGGTATATGTCACTGCCTTCCAGGGTGAAGTTGCTGCTGTATCGGAGTCCAGCGGGGTTGTGCTGTGGCGACGGAGCATCTCCTCACATGCCGGTCTTGATGCTTCCTGGCGGCAGCTATTCGTCACAGATGAAGAAGACCATGTCTGGTCACTTGATGCCACCAATGGTGCTACTTTGTGGCAGCAGAAAGCACTGCATGCCCGACGTCTGACGGCACCTGCCATGATTGATCAATATCTGGTTGTGGGTGATCTCGATGGATATGTCCATTGGCTCTCTCAGGAAGATGGCCGTCAAATGGCGCGGGTGAAAGTTGGCAGTGATGCGATACGTTACCAACCTCTGGTGATCGACGATCAGGTCTATGTCCTGGATGAGGGTGGAACCCTGACAGCTCTGAAGGCTCACCCAACCGAAGCTGAGAACCCCTGATGCTACCTGTTATTGCGCTGGTTGGACGCCCAAATGTGGGTAAATCTACCCTCTTCAATCGTCTGACCCGCAGTCGTGATGCCCTGGTTGCAGATCAACCAGGGCTGACCCGCGATCGAAAATATGGCACTGGCAAGCTTGGTAAGCACCCCTATGTGGTGGTGGACACCGGTGGCATCAGTGGTGACCAGGTGGGAATTGACGTGCTGATGGAGCAACAGGTTCGTCAGGCGATTGGTGAGGCTGATCATATTCTGTTTCTCCTCGATGGTCGGGAGGGGTGTACCGGAGGTGATGAAACCATCGCCCAGGAGTTGCGCCGTACCGGAAAGCCGGTAACTCTCGCAGTCAACAAGAGTGAAGGGTTGGATGAAGATCTGGTGGCCAGTGATTTCTATCGTTTGGGATTGGGTGATCCACAAGCCATTGCAGCTGTTCATGGCCGGGGCGTGCGTTCACTTATCGACAGCGTTCTGGAGCAGATGCCGTCGCCTGAAGAGAAGATTGCTGACGAGGAAAAAGGCATCCAGATTGCCGTGGTTGGTCGTCCCAATGTAGGAAAATCTACTTTGGTTAATCGACTGCTGGGGGAGGATCGGGTGGTGGCTTATGATCAACCCGGTACTACCAGAGACAGTATCTACATCCCCTTCACCCGTAACGACAAACACTACACCTTGATCGATACCGCAGGGGTCAGACGTCGGGCACGAATCAAAGAAGCCATAGAGAAGTTCAGCATCATTAAGACACTGCAATCGATGCAAGAGGCGAATGTAGTGCTGCTGGTGCTTGACGCACAACAGGAGATCGGTGAGCAGGATGCTACCTTGGCTGGTCATGTACTGGAGAGCGGCAGGGCGTTGATCCTGGTGATCAACAAGTGGGATGGTCTCTCCCAGGATCAGCGGGAGTGGATCAAAACTGAAATTGAACGAAAACTCCCTTTCCTCAGTTTTGCTCGCCACCACTATATCTCTGCACTGCATGGTTCTGGGGTAGGGGATCTGTTCAGACTTGTAGATAATGTCTACGCCAGTGCCATGAGTGATCTGGCTACTCCTGAATTGACTCGATTGCTCGAGGCCCTGGTGCAGGAGCACCAACCACCACTGGTTCATGGGCGGCGTATTAAATTGCGTTATGCGCATCAGGGAGGAAAGAATCCACCCCTGATCGTTATCCACGGTAATCAGACGGATAAAGTGCCCGACGGCTATAAACGCTATCTGATCTCACGCTTTCGTACTGCGCTGAAACTCAAAGGCACACCGGTTCGTCTTGAGTTCCGTTCCGGCGACAACCCTTATGAAGGGAAGAAAAACAAGCTAACCAAGCACCAGATTCAAAAACGGCAGCGTCTGAAAAAGTTTGTATCGCGCAAGCGCTGAGGCCTTCCAGTATGTCCCAGTCGTTATCCCATGACGAAAGAGTTACCGGTCTGCTTCAACAGGCAGGTGTAGATCGGCTGCAACCTGAACAGCAGCGATTCATCCAGCAACAGGCAGTCACACACCGTTTTACTCAGCAGGAGTTGAGACAACTCTGCGACATGGCCGCAGACCTGGCGATGTGGGGTGAAGGATCTCTGCAGCGCTATTGGGCGAATGACTATCCAGCTGGCATGGCACCCAAGCAACATCGAAAATGGTTACTTGATCATCTGCGGGGGCAATGGCAGCAGTTACGGGAAGCGCCGAATCACTATCCAGACATCCCCGTAGTTCCCGCCAGAGCAGAACAGAGAATCCGCCGAGTAAATACAGAAAAAGAGAGGCTGGGATTGGGGCCTTGTCCTGTCGCCTCTCCTCGCACCCGCTGCTGCAATCTGCTGACACTGGATGCTGTGGAAAACTGCGGTTTTGATTGCAGCTATTGCAGTATCCAATCCTTCTATCATGGTGATGAAGTAAAGTTTGACAGTCGTTTTCCGGAAAAACTTGCCCAGCTGGAGATCGATCCACAGCGTTTCTACCATATCGGTACAGGTCAATCCTCTGACTCCCTGATGTGGGGTAACCAGGCTGGTATTTTAGATGCGTTACTCGAGTTTGCAGATAGACATCCCAATGTCATTCTTGAGTTGAAAACCAAGTCTAAGAATATCCAATATCTGCTAAAGAGGGATCTACCGAGTAATATTCTCTGTACCTGGTCACTGAATACACCGACCCTGATCGCCCATGAGGAGCATTTGACCGCCTCACTTGATGAACGTCTGAATGCAGCGCGACGTATGGCCGACAAAGGGGTGTTAGTCGGCTTTCATCTTCATCCGATGATTCACTACGATGCCTGGCAACAGGATTATGGTGAACTCTTCCAGCGTCTTGAAGAGACTTTTACTGCGGATGAAGTGGTGTTGGTGTCGCTTGGTACTCTGACCTACATTAAGCCGGTAATAAAGCAGCTCCGCGCTCGCAAAGGTTTTCAGAGTAAGATTCTGCAAATGCCCTGGGTAGAGTGTGATGGTAAGCTCTCATATCCAAAAGAGATCAAACAGCAGATGTTCAGTTTCGCTTACCAGGCGTTGCGCTCCTGGCATGAGCGGGTTTTTTTCTATCTCTGCATGGAGAACCACGATCTTTGGCAGCCGGTGTTTGGTTTTGAATACCCGACCAATCAGGATTTTGAAGCGGCCATGAAATCTGCCTATCTGAATAAAATAGAAAAACTGAGCTAGGGCCTGTTAACACTAATCGAATTGACCCTGCTGAAGCTATTTTTCCGCCCAGCGGCGTTATCATTCGCTCATGTAGATTGACTACATCACATTAGAAGGGGAAATAATGAATCAACAGCTTCTGGTCGGCTTAAGCTTCTTTCTCTACATGGTGGTGGTTTTAGGGATTGGTGTTATCGCCTGGCGACGTACCCGCAATCTATCTGACTTTGTGCTGGGTGGCAGGCGGCTTGGCAGTTGGGTAGCAGCACTAAGCGCCAGTGCCTCAGACATGAGTGGATGGTTACTGTTGGGTTTGCCTGGATACGCCTATCTGGCCGGAGTTGAAGTGATCTGGATAGCCTTGGGTCTGATGTTGGGAACCTGGCTCAACTGGCGACTGGTTGCTGCGAGATTGAGGACGGCTTCTGAAGAGGTAGGAAATGCCCTCACCCTGCCTGAGTACCTTGCCAATAAATTTCAAGACAACAGTGGCATCATCAGAGTGGTCTCCTCTGCTTTTGTATTGCTGTTTTTTCTCTTCTATACCAGTTCCGGTCTGGTGGCTGGGGGTAAGCTCTTTGAAGCTGTGTTTGGTCTGCCCTATCTCTGGGCGGTAGCTACAGGTGCACTGGTGATCATTCTATACACTGCTTTTGGTGGATTTCTTGCGGTCTCATGGACCGACCTCTTTCAAGGTCTTTTGATGTTGATTGCCCTGGTTGCGATACCTCTGTTTGCTTTGGGGGATATAAGCACTGTTGGTCAAATAGCTGCAATGATAGGTGAACAGAATAGTGAACTACTCAACCCCTTCACCGACAGCAAAGGTGAACCCCTGGGTTTGATTGCCATTGTTTCATTGATGGCCTGGGGACTGGGTTACTTTGGCCAGCCGCACATCCTTGCCAGGTTCAAGGCCATTCAAGAGGTCGGGTTTGTGCCCAAGGCCAGACGCATTGCTGTAAGCTGGGTGTTTGTCGCGCTTATAGCCTCCTGCCTGACAGGCATGATCGGTATCACTTTTTTTGAAGCTCCACTGGATGATGCGGAAAAAGTATTTATCCGTCTGGTGGAAGTGATGTTTCATCCGCTGGTGGCTGGCATCTGTCTTGCTGCAATACTGGCAGCCATCATGAGTACCGCAGATTCCCAACTTCTGGTCTCGTCGAGCACCTTTACCCAAGACCTGTATCGACTGGTTCGTAGAGAGGCCTCAGAATCAGAGTTGGTGATCGTTGGTCGTCTGGCTGTAGTCACCATAGCTGGGATTGCATTTTTACTGGCCATGGATCGTGAGAACAAAGTACTTGATCTGGTCTCCTACGCATGGGCCGGTTTCGGTGCGGCTTTCGGGCCTGCGGTAGTGCTCTCTCTCTATTGGCGTGGTATGAACCGCTGGGGTGCATTGGGCGGTATTCTTACGGGTGGCTTTACGGTTATTGTGTGGAAGCAGTTAGAAGGTGGTTTGTTCGATCTCTATGAGATTGTTCCCGGTTTTCTGTTATCACTGGTGATGATAGTCATCATCAGCAGTCTCACTGCTGATAAACAGTCGATCCCAGGATAACTTAAAAACCGGAAGGTACTCGCCGACTTGATTAGTTAAACCGTTGGGTGGAATAGACCCCAGCTCTCATGACTGCTTTTGAATAAAATCCAAACAGGTTTGCAGAACCGCTTTATCTCTTAGTATCTTCTTATGTCCCAGGCCTGATGTGGTGACAAGCTGAGCATCTGCACTCACTGCTATTAAATTTTCAGCATGTTGATAGGGCACTTCCTGATCCTGTTGGTCATGCAACATGAGTATCTCTGTCTTGATACGCTGAATAGTATTGATAGGAGAGAGTTGGTGCCACTCCCAGGGTTTATCAAATCGATTCAGGTATCGGCGGTGCGCCTCATCTCGCATCGCAGCTGTAACTTTCTCGTTCATAGCAAATGCTTCTCCGAATTGATTGGTTATCCAGTAGATATCTTCAAAACAACTAAATAGTATGAGTTTTTCTACTTTGATTTCGAATCTGTCGATGGCCAACAACGCAGTGCCGCAACCGAATGAATGACCAATCAGCACTTTGATAGAGTCAAGTGATCCAGCAACCGCAACCAGCGCACTGGTTACGTCAAGTGCGTTAGTTCTCTTGCCTGAAGATTCTCCATGTGCAGGTGCGTCGAAGGCTACTACCTGATAGCCCGCGCTTACAAGTAGTTCGATGAGTGCATAGAAATGGGTGCTACGTCCTCCCCAGCCATGACTTAGAAGTACTGCCGGACCCTCACCCCAGGTGTAGATGGCAATACGGTTTCCATCGATGGTTTTGTAATGCTGCTTGCCCTTCTCCTTTATTGCCATCTCTCTACGGGGAGAAGGAAATCTAGGTGGGGTCATGAATAGCGGTAGTGCAAGTTTGCCGGCGAGGGTAGGTGCAATGCTGCCCAAGGCGCTGAAAAAAAATCGGGTTACAGCAAAAAACAGGCGTACTTTGAGTGGGAATTTATGACTACTAAAGGGGTTACCGGTGGGCTGTTTTTGTTGATTACTTTTCATTGTGGCGCCTTGATCATCTGTCTATAACCCATGAGATGAACAATACCGATTACTGAACTGATAATCGATGTCACGATCAGGAAGGTATCAACTAAATCAGGAGAAAAAAACAGTAAAGGTAATATCCCAAGGCCTCTTACAAGATAGATCAAGGTTATGACTACCAAGGCAGGCTTAACCCAAGGAAGGTCTCTAACTAGGCCTGCTCCTGAAAAGGCATAGATTGCCCAAGTAAAAAAGATAATTGTAATAGCCATTGTGATTGCTGCTGGTAAGAGTGAGCCCTGTTCTGAAAGTAGGGCCAACTCCTCTCCTGCGCCAAAGAATCGATACCAATCAGCACCACCGATAATAATTGTGATATGCAGGAGCGCAGCAAGCATACTGAAACTTCCAGCAAAGATAAGCGATTTATTTAAATTAGCCATTTATGCTCCATGTTGACCTGGGCCTCCATACGTTCAAAGATCTGATAGAGGCCAAATAGTGTACGATCAAAGTAGATAAACTCATTGGCAATATCATCAACTTTACTAACCCGGCTCAGTTGTTTGAAAATATTCATACCCTCTTTCGTGTAAGGTGAAGAGCGTGAACCAAAGTCAAATCTCCCGGCTCTGAATGGTTCGCTTAACCAGGCTCCAAATGGTTCCAGGGTTTCACTGTAGAAAGTCTCTAATTCAGAGGCTCTCAAATCACTCACTTCCAGTCCTAGCTTCTGGTAGGTATGAAGGATTACTTCTGCATCATTCTGCATATAGGCATTGATCAGGATTGGTATCAGTGCGACAAAGTTTTTTGAGAAATGTCTTACACAGCCGAAGTCGATCAAGCCCAACGAACCGTCACCAGCAAACAGATAGTTACCTGGGTTCGGGTCTGCATGCAGAGCATTAAGCCCATAAAATGAGTTAACGAAGAGATCGTATAGGCGTTGTGCGAAATGGTTACGTTGATCTTGATCAGGGGTGTTAGAGAGCCACTGATCAAGGTGTTCACCAGGTAACAGGGTTGTTGTTAATATTCGCTTTGTTGAAAAGTCTGAGTGAACGGCAGGAATAACAATATCCTCGAGTTGTAACCTTTCACGAAACCAGTTTGTATTGTCTGCCTCCTGTCTATAATCGATCTCTTCATGTAAACGATGGCCTATCTCATCCAAAGAGGAGAGTAGAAGTTTTGCATGTGGGGTACGTTTAATCAGCATCCTCATTATTTGTAGATCGTTATTAATGGTGATGTCGATGCCTGGGTATTGAAGCTTTACGGCGAGCACGTGGTGGTTATCGGCTGTTGCCTTATGCACCTGACCGAGACTGGCGGCAGCAAAAGCCTGCTGCTCAAAAGTAAAAAAGATGTTCTCTGCTGGTGTGCCAAATTCCTGTAGGAAAATTTTCCGTATCAGGGGGCGACCCAAAGGGGTCACTTGATGATATGACTTTTCAAGTTGCTTGCGTATCGATTCAGGTAATAGATGGCTATCCATGCTCAACATCTGGGCCAGCTTTAGGGCGGTACCTTTGAGTTGTGAGAGGGCGTTAAACAGTATCTGAGCCGTCTTCTCATCTAAACTCTCTTTCTCTATGCTACGTGCCTCAGAATTGAGGAACGGGCGTCGGGCAATATGCGTTAGGTGATGTCCTCCCGTCTTCAGTATCGCGCCACCTGCCATGCGGGTGCGCCTGAACTTCCCTGTTGGCACCGACTTAGTCATCGTGGTTGGCCATGAATTGTCGTTTGGCTTTTATCCAGGGGCGAGTGTAGTCTCCAAAGGCATCCAAGGTTCGACTGAGGTGCGTGCGAAACAGGAATGAGACCAGATCCAGGGCTTTTCCAACCATTCCGGTTTGTAGAACAAGCGCAAATATCTCAACACTTTGGTCCACTAAGCGGGTGGTATTGGCGAACCCCTCAGTATCATCACGTAACCAGTAAGCGAGGATGCCGGTTGTATAATCCCAATAGAGTGGTGCCATGAGTTCCTGGTAAGGCTGTTCAGGGATCTCTCCTGCCTCGACGGAATTGCTTATTATCTCATCCACCATACGATTGAAACGACGGCGTGTTTCCGCCAGGTTTACCAGGCTGGCTGCAGGAGAGTAGAAGGTCAATTCAAATACTTCTGCGAGGAATTCCCGGTCAGGTTTCCACAGTGCCAGTTCTGTCTCGATCAGCTGCTGCAGCTGTTCCTGCAGTGTGTACTCATTGAAAGTCTCAATCTGTCGCAGTTCCTGAGCCACCTCATCCTGACGATTCTCGCAGTAGCCATACAAAAGCTTTTCTTTGCTTGGAAAGTAGTTGTAAATCGTTGCGTCGGCAACTTCCGCCCTGCGTGCAATTTCCCGCATTGATGCCGACTTAAATCCCTTTTCAGTTATCACTTCTGATGCAGCCATAAGGATTCTTTTACGTGTGCTTCTCTTCTCCTGCTCACTAATTCTCATAGCTGTTTCCTGAAAATGAAAATACAATACAATAATTAGATAATATAGCGCATTATAGTATAGTAAATATATTTATCAAATGGTGACAAATTGATATTTACTGCTATTCTCAATACTTGAATAAAAATCTTCATTCAGTCGTTCATCGTGTGCGACAGATCACTGTGTGAAGATAAAAAATGGTGTGATATTGCCATTGCCCTTGTTTGATAGGGAAGGTCGAAGTTCTAAAAATCTGTAAAACACATTGATAGTGTTAAATTAGGAGATAACATGGGAAGACGGGGAGAACACAGCAAGTCTGAAATCGAAGATATGGCACTGGTGGCGGCTGAGGAGTTGATTGAAACTCAGGGCTATGAAGGGCTTTCAGCCCGCAAGGTAGCTTCAGCCATTGGATATACAGTCGGTAGCCTCTATTTCGTTTTTAAAAATCTCGATGAGTTGGTGCAACGGGTAAATGGGAGAACCCTGGATCAGCTCTACATGAAACTCAGTGAGTCATTGACCGAATGCCGGCACCCTCAGGATTGTTTGTACACCCTGGGGTTGACCTATCTCGACTATGCCTCAAAACATGCCCATCGCTGGCGTATGGTTTTTGAACACCAGCCGCAAACTGAAGGTTTGCTGATGGAGATCCATGAAGACAAAGTGGATCGCGTCTACGAGCTGGTTGAGCGACAGATCGCCGCATTGACCATGAATAATCTGCCTCAAGGAGAGATAGCACTGGCTGCCCGAGCTATCTGGAGTGGTATTCACGGCATTGCCATATTGCGTACTACATATCAGCTGCAGTCAGATGTTCAAGATTCAGTAGCACCTCTGATCAAACACTTGATTGAGCGCTATCTGGCTGGTCTCGATGTAATGCAGACAATGGATAGCGTGGCTCAACATAAGGAAGTTGTCTGATCTGGATCACCTAGAACTGATCAATCTTAATTTGTTGATAAAACGTCGTAAAACACACCTTTGGGAGACTGAAGGTGTGTTTTCTGCTGCCTGTAAAAACAAAACCCAGGAAAGAGCTTGGTATATTTACCTGGTTTTCGTGTAGAATCCCCCGCCATGTAGTTTTCAGTAATATTGACGGGCCCACGTGTAGGCCTGCTTGCAGGAGTAACTGACGATGTCTGAACTGACACAAGATTCCGTAAAAGAAGCGATCAAAGCTTATATCGAACCTAATCTGGAGAAAGACCTGGTTACAGCCAAGGCTGTCAAAGGTGTAGAAGTGGATGGTGGCAAGGTGAAAGTTGCGATTGAACTTGGCTTTCCTGCCAAAGGCTGTTTCGATGCTATCGAATCAGCGGTCACTGATCAGGTCAAGACACTCTCTGGTGTTGAGTCAGTTGAGGTCACTGTGAGCAGCAAGGTCGTGGCTCATTCGGTGCAAAAGGCTTTGAAACCGATTGATAACATAAAAAACATTATCGCTGTCGCCTCAGGTAAGGGCGGTGTCGGTAAATCCACAACGGCAGTCAATATCGCGCTGGCTTTGGCGGAAGAGGGTGCAAAAGTGGGTGTTCTGGATGCGGACATCTATGGCCCATCTCAACCGCGTATGCTTGGGATTACTGGAAAGCCAGACTCTAAGGATGGAAAAACACTCGAGCCGATGGAAGGTTATGGTCTTCAGGCGATGTCGATCGGCTTCCTGATTGACGAAGAGACACCGATGATCTGGCGTGGCCCTATGGTTACCCAGGCCCTGGAACAGTTGCTGAACGATACCAATTGGGACAGCCTCGATTACCTGGTTGTGGATCTACCCCCGGGTACGGGTGATACCCAGTTGACCCTGGCGCAAAAAGTTCCTGTTTCCGGTGCTGTGATCGTAACCACGCCACAGGACATTGCCCTGTTGGATGCTCGAAAAGGCTTGAAAATGTTCGAGAAGGTTGAAGTGCCGGTTTTGGGTATCGTGGAGAATATGAGTACCCATATCTGTTCGAGCTGTGGACATGAAGAGCACATTTTTGGTGAAGGCGGTGGTTCGTCCATGGCAAATCAGTACCATGTTGACCTGTTGGGTGCCCTGCCACTGGATATTCGTATTCGTGAAGAGACCGACGGTGGTAAGCCTACTGTGGTTGCTGAGCCAGAGGCGAGAATTTCTCAGATCTATCGTGAAATCGCCCGTAAGACTGCTGCCAAACTCTCTCTACAGGCAAAAGACTATGCCGCAAAATTCCCCAATATTGTTATCCAGAATAACTGATCAGTACCCATCTATATAGATCATAAGCCCGCATTATTGCGGGCTTTTTTATTTGTTTTGGATTTAGCCTGTCACGCATATTTCACCAGCTACACACCACCTATCAGCTATGTCTCAGTGATCAGCAGGACTACAAGTTCGGTTGGACCATGCACCCCATAGGCCAATGTCTGCTCAATATCTGCGCTTTTGGATGGGCCGGATATGAGCAGCAGGTTGGTCGGCATCAGTTTATGCCAGCCACCCGCTTCCATGGCCTCGGAAAAAGTAGCATAGAGATTTTCGGCATCCAATATTGCAATATGTACAGGTGGAACCAAAGACCAGGTGCGTGGTTCTTCTGCTGTCGGCCAGACAATAAGGCTTCCGGTTTCTGCAATACCGGCTTTAGTCGAGGTGATAGCGGCATCAACGTCGAAAAACAGCTCCTCTTTCCATTCTGCGACACTATTTGTACGGGATACCAGTCTGCTGAGTTCATCGTCGCTGCAACTATTGTGCAGGGTTTTACCGAGTTCGGTCTCGGGAGCATAGAGAACTTTTGTCAGACCTTTCTCTTTGAGTAAGGCCGAGGCTTTGGTTGGCCACTGGTCTCTGCTTACTAAGTGAACCTCTGCTCGAACCGACGCCATCCGGGATCGAAAATGTTCGATGAGGTTCGATGCGGGTGGGAGTTCAGTTTTAAGCGCGGTATAACGCTCTGTTTCGTTTATTACAGGTTGCTGCCCCCGGAGTCGAGACAATATCTTGTTGCGGGCGTCACTCATTGTCGAATCCATTGGTTTTAGCAAGTTCATGCAGTGACCGACTGGCGGGTCGGGGCGCTTTGCGCGCCTCGGTCCAGGCACCGAGCCTATTGGGCGTCAATGCACGGAGACGGGTTACTAGAAGGCTGGCGATGCGATATATGGTTGGTTGCCGATGTGCCAGGCTCCATGCTTTCCAGATGTTACTTTCCCGGCTGCTGCGTTGGCTGCCCTGGCCTCTGGTCAGAGCAGTACCGTCGTTGCGAACCCTTTCGTAGCGCAGTCGGTTCAATAGTTGAGGTATTGGAATGCGAACGGGGCAGACCTCCGCACAGGCGCCACATAAAGTGGATGCTGTGGGCAGTTCACCCATATTGTCGAGTCCAAGTTTCTGCGGTTCAAGTATGGAACCGATGGGGCCAGGAATGGTGGTGCCGTAGGCGTGGCCACCGATACGGGCATAGACCGGGCAATGGTTCATACAGGCACCGCAACGGATGCAGCGTAGGGTATTGATCAGTTGATCGTCTTCGTAAATGTGTGAGCGACCATTGTCGAGCAGCACCAGATGGACTTCTTCGGGACCATCTTTTTCACCAGGTTTGCGGGGTGAACTGATCATATTGAAGTAGGTGGTGATAGCTTGTCCGGTTGCAGAGCGGGTCAATAGGCTGAGCAGGGGAGGCACATCGGAAAGTTTCTCGACGACTTTTTCGATACCCGTAACAGCGATATGTACCTGAGGTGCGGTGGTGCACATGCGGCCGTTGCCTTCATTTTCTACCAGGCATAACGTGCCGGTTTCCGCTACTGCGAAATTGACCCCGGAGAGTCCGACTTTTGCTTCGTAGAAACGGCGACGCAGTATTCGGCGAGCACTTCTGGTCAGGGTGTCGACGTCTTCACTGTAGGGGATGTCTGGAAACTTCTCCTTGAACAGCCTGGCGATATCCTTCCCGGTCTTGTGTATGGCTGGCATCACGATATGAGATGGTGGCTCGCCGGCAAGTTGCAGAATAAATTCGCCCAGATCAGACTCCAGACATTCGATGCCCTGTTGTTCGAGGAAATGGTTCAGTGCCATCTCTTCAGAGACCATGGATTTGCCCTTAATCAACAGCCTGGCATCGTGTTGTCGCATTATATCGAGAATGATGTTGTTACCGTCTTCAACGGTTTCGGCCCAATGAACTTGTATGCCGTTAGCCTGGCATTGCCGCTCCAAGCGTTCCAGCAGCTCCGGTAGTTTGCTTAATGCATTAACTCTGATTTCTGCGCCACGTAAGCGTAATCTTTCCAAGGCCTCTGCATCAGGGAAGGCATCGAGACGCTTACTCATAAAGCCATCCATGGCTTTGCGGAAGCTGACGCGTAAATTACTGTCTGCTACCGCAGTCCGCACACGAGCATGGAAATCGCCACTACTCTGCATGGTGTGTGCGCTCCCAAATGAAATTCGCAATATGCTGGCTCTGCAGCTCTTGCTCTTGATGGGCCAGGTGTCCTGATATATTCATAAGACAGCCGCAATCGCCGCTGACTAAAGTTGTGGCGCCGGTAGCAGTAATCGCTGCTGCTTTTTCGCGCACCATGGCGGTGGAAATTTCGCCATGTTTTATAGCAAAGGTGCCGCCGAAGCCACAGCACTCCTTTTTGTGCGATTGTTGCAGAACCTGCACATTGTCGAGTTGTTCCAGTAAGGCTTCGTGCTCTCCTGCGACCCCCATTTCACGGCGGGCGGAGCAGGAGGTGTGCAGTGCAACTTGGGTCGGTTCGCCCAGATCAACGAGTTTTATATCGAGAACACGCACTAGAAACTCGGTAAGTTCGTAGACACGTTTTGAGAGTTCAACCGCAGCTTCGTAGTCTGCAGTATCCTTGAACAAGGCAGGGTAGTGATGTATGATCATAGCGGCGCATGAGCCGGAGGGTACTACCACTGGATAGGGTTTGGCGAAACAACGCAATTGAGCGGCAGCAACCTTCCTCGCTTCATCCCGGTATCCGGAATTCCAGGCCGGCTGTCCGCAGCAGGTTTGATCATTCGGGAAGATAACGCGAACACCCTCTCTGCGAATCAGCTCCATGCCAGCCAGTCCGGCTTCCGGGTAGAGCAGGTCGATCAAACAGGTACCGTAGAAATAGATCTCTTCGGGTTTATTTTTTTGTGGGAGATTTGACATCTTGGTTTGCTCTGGAGAAGAGGGGTTATGAAGCCAGTCCACGTAGAGATCGTTGTTTACTGGCTGTGGCCCGGTCAATTTGCTGCAGGGATTCCTCTACGAAAACCATATGTGCCTGGGCTGCTTGCCTGGCTCTTTCCGGATCACTGTCAAGGATCGCCTGTAACAGACGTTGATGCTGGGTGCTTAAGGGTTCAAAGACCTTGGGAAGAGTATATAGCTTGTCCAGGTTGTGGCTGATGCTGTTTTGCAACAAGGTGAATAATCCACGCATGACATGTAGCAGAACAAGATTGTGTGAGGCTTCGACAATGGCTAGATGGAATTCAGCATCAGCTCGGGCTTCATCCATCGGATCGGTATATCTGCCGTGCTGTTCGATCATCTCTCTGAATCTGGCCTTGATGTTCTCTTTATCTTCCTGGGTGCCACGTAAAGCCGCGTAGTATGCGGCCGTACCTTCCAGAGCATGACGAATTTCGAGTACATCATATCGAGACTCAGGTAGATCCCTTAGCAGAGCGAGCAATGGATCGACAAAAGAGGGTTCCAATCCCTCGCAGACATAGGTACCTCCACCTCGCCGGGTAGAGAGCAATCCCTTGCTGTTGAGTTTCTGGATGGCTTCCCTCAGAGAGGGGCGGGATACCTCTAACTGCGCTGCGAGATCGCGTTCAGCAGGTAATCTTTCACCAGCTTTAAGGTCTCTTTCTGCAATCATTGTTTCCAGGGTTTCCGCTATTTGATCGGATAGCCGTTGCTGTTTCATAGGCCTCTATTTCTTATTTGGCATGACCAATTAAAGAGGAGTCTAGTTGCTTTTTAGAAAAACGGAAGAGATATTGTATCTATATGAATAAACATAAAAAAATAGGAATATGACTATTAAAACAGAGTTTAATAGGTAAATAATGTTTTTCGGCATTGTGATATTTTCAAAAATATTAGCCGATTTATTAATTGGTAAGACCAATTAAATCGACTCTGCTGCGCTTTTTATCCACACAATTGATCGAGAATCAAAAAGGGGGAGATCGGCTGGGTCACTTACTGGCTGTAAAAACAGCCATCCCTGACATATTGAGGCAAGGTGGTCGCTGCAGGGCCTGATGCTCCCCCTTAGCTGGGACGAGCCTCTAAGTCTGATCAGTTGGTACTGTGTTAGTAGGCAGGCCGTTGTTGCCGGATATCTGCTGCCAATGATTGATGATGGTGCAGAAGAGTTTTGCTGTCTGTTCCGTATCATAGATTGCTGAATGGGCCTGAGCACCATCCCACTCGATGCCAGCAGCCTTGGCCGCCTTAGCCAACACTGTCTGGCCATAAACCATGCCAGCAAGGGAGACAGTGTCGAAAGTGCTGAACGGGTGGAAAGGATTGCGTTTGACTGCAGCGCGTTGCACCGCGGCATTCAGGAAACTGAGGTCAAAAAAGGCGTTATGCCCAACAAGAATGGCCCTTTTGCAACCACTTGCTTTGATCGCTTTGCGGATTGGTGTAAAAAGTTGTTTCAGGCCTTGCGCTTCAGAGAGTGCCTCACGGAATGGATGGTCAGGATCAATACCATTGAACTCCAGCGCTTTAGGATCAATATTCGCGCCTTCAAATGGTTCAATATGGCAGGAATATGTCTCTACAGAATAGAGTAGACCTTGTTCATCCATAGCCAGGATGGTTGCTGCGATCTCAAGCAGGGCGTCTTTGGAGGGGTCAAAACCACCCGTCTCTACATCGACTACGACTGGCAGATAGCCTCGGAAACGTTGTGCGATGGCAATATTATAGGTAGTTTCATTCATCGGCCAAGGATAATGAAAACCCACCACTATTTCGAGAATATTTAGTTTTTTTTCCCAACTGAGGAACGAAGGTTTACAATCGCCCTGTCAGCGCGGCTTCTTCTTGCTTAAGATGGGCTGTATGTTTCCAATATATTCTTACCATTAGTCACTGAGTCTGTATGTCGTGTTAAAAAGGATTCTAGCTCTCTTTATCCCTCTGCTTTTTCTATCTGGATGCGCCAGCTTCCAGAGTCAGCATCCTGCCGATCCTATTGAGTCGTTCAATCGGAAATCAGATCAGTTCAACCAGGACCTCGATCGTGCTGTCGCTAAACCTATTGCTCAGGGTTACCGATATGTCACGCCAACAGTTATCGATTTAGGCGTCACCAATTTTTTCAGAAATCTCGCCGATATTCCTTCAGCAGCCAACAATCTGCTGCAATTAAAACCCGGTCGTGCCCTTTCAGACCTTGGGCGGGTGTGCATCAACTCAACCCTTGGTATTTTTGGGTTATTCGATGTGGCCAGTGATATGGGGATGCCGAGCTACAAAGAGGATATGGGGCAGACATTAGGCTACTGGGGTATGGGGGATGCACCCTATTTGGTTGTTCCTTTTCTTGGTCCAACAACCTTACGCGATCTCCTGGGTAGAGTGGGTGACACATTAATCAATCCGATCAGCTATCCCTCACAATCAGCTTATCTTGCCTTGAGTACACTGCAGCTCGTTGATATTCGCGCTGATCTGTTGGAAGCGGGTAATGTCTTGGATGAAGCGGCCGTGGACAGATATGCCTTTCTCCGGGAATTCTATCTGCAGCAACGACGGTCGATGATCATGGATGGGCCTAATCATATGGACGATGACGAGTTGTTCGATGAGTCTCTCTTCGAAGATGAGCAGATGTTCGATGATTCCCAGTAATTGATGTCAGGAGTAGCTTGCTGAGCTGTATGAGACCATCAGTCTCAGCTCGTACTATTCTGAGACTATTTGCCAGTGAATCGGTTGACCTGCTCTCAATGGAACTACCCGATCTTCACCAAAACGGTAACTTTCTGGTGCTTCCCAGTCAGCTTTTTCTAATGTGACCTGTTGCTGATTACGTGGTAGACCATAAAAGTCGGGGCCATGCAGACTGGCGAATCCTTCCAATTTATCGAGCGCGTTCTCTGCGTCAAATATCTCAGCGTAAAGTTCAATTGCTGCATGGGCTGTATAGCAGCCGGCGCATCCACAGCCACACTCTTTGGCATGCTGGGGATGGGGGGCGCTGTCAGTGCCAAGAAAGAAGCGGGGATCTCCACTGGTTGCGGCTTTGATGAGTGATTCCTGGTGTATTTCCCGCTTCAGTATGGGTAGACAGTAGTAGTGGGGTCTGATACCCCCTGCCAGCATGTGGTTTCTGTTGAACATCAAATGCTGCACAGTGATCGTGGCACCAATCGATCCGCCGCTTGCCATAACAAAATCGACAGCATCACGGGTGGTGACATGTTCAAACACCATCGACAGCTCCGGGAAATCCTTTCTGAGTGGGGTCATGTGACGGTCGATGAAGACCTTTTCACGATCAAAGATATCGACCTGTTGATCCGTTACCTCAGCGTGAACCAATAGTGGAATGCCTTCCTTTTGCATGGTCTCCAACACAGGATAGAGTGCACGAATCTTGGTGACACCTGCATCAGAGTTTGTTGTTGCTCCAGCCGGGTATAGCTTGATTCCATGAATATATCCACTCTGCTTTGCCTTTATCACCTCTGCGGATGTCAGTCGGTCAGTCAGATAGAGCGTCATCAGCGGTGTGAACCCGGTATCGTCAGGCAGTGCATCAAGAATACGTTGACGATACTCGATAGCCATTTTGGTATTGGTAACCGGGGGTTTTAAGTTTGGCATTACAATCGCTCTGGCAAACCGCTCTGCGGAGTGTGCTACGACTGAGGCCATGCCCCCATCATCGCGTAAATGAAGGTGCCAATCGTCAGGTTTCGTCAGTGTTATGCGCATTTCTCGATATCAGTTCTGTTGAGTGGTGCTATTTGCTTCAGGTCGGAGTCAAGGGAGTGTGTTGGACTATTGTCTCACATAATAAGGTGTGGGTTGGTGCTGATCCATACCCTATAGAAGGATAGAAGGTGTCTATTTCATTCCTGGAAACGGGTAGGGGCTTTTGATCGTCGTTTACTTAGATATTGACTATTTAAAACAAATTCACAATTGAAAATTGTTATTTGTTAATTTTAGTATTTTCTAATATTCTATGTCTTGAAAGCTACGCGGTATCTGCTTTCTCAGAAAATTCTAAGATGACATTCTATCTCGAGGAGAGTGAAAAATGAAAAAGACCGTTCAAGTTGCCGCTGCTGCTGCTCTTATCGTTGCTTCTGCTACTGCTTCTGCATGGTGGGGTGGTCCTGGCTACAACCGTGGTTACGGTAATGATGGTTGGGGTGACGGCTGGGGCGATGGCTCTGGTGACTTCAGCTTTGGTATGAGTGGTAGTGCCCGTGGTTCTGGTTATGGTCGTGGTTACAACAACTACCGCGATTACTATGGCTATGGCCCATATGGTTATGGTGCACCTTATGGCTACGGATATGCGCCTTACGGCTATCCTGCTGCTCCTGCAGCGCCAGCTGCACCTGCTGCACCTGCTAAATAAAGCGGTTTACTAAAGGATATCTCGCACAAGGATGTGCCTAGATGACACGCGTAGTTTTTAAAAACACAGATTTTTGGGTATAAAAAAATGAAAAAGATTTCTATCATTGCTGCAGCAATCACTATGGCAGCCAGTTCCGCAACCGTTAATGCCTGGTGGGGCGATAACTGGAGTGACGATTTTTTTGGTGATGGTTTCGGTGCCGGAGATTTTGACTTCTCATTCAACATGCGCGCCCGTGGTAACGGTTCTGCCCGTGGCTATGGTAATGGTTATGGCTATGATGCACCTTACTATGGCTATGCACCATACTATCAGGCACCTGCCCTGACTGAAGAGCAGAAGAGTGCTATGGCCGATCAGCAGAAAGCATTTGCAGAACAGCAAAAGGCTTTCGCTGAACAGCAGCAGAAAGCTTTCGAACAGGCTGTTGCTGCACAACGTCAGTATGCTGAGCAGTTCAACAACGATCCTTTTGCCTCCAGAGAAGCTGAAATGAAAGCTATCAAGGAGCGTCAGGAAGCCCAGCGCCAGCAGATGATGGCTCATTTCGATAACATGCCTAACCGTCCTGAAATGCCTGAAGCAATCGCTAAACGCATGGAAGAGTCTAAAGTCCGTCACGACGAAATGATTAAAGAGATGGAGACTCGTCGTGCAGAATCCATGAAGCAGATGGAAGAGCGTCGTAAGGTTGCTATGGAGCGTAAGCCTTTCGAAATGCCTTCATTTGGCGCACGTAAAGAGATCTGATCTAGATATCACTTCTATCAAAGAGCGCATCCAGGGGGTTCCTGGATGCGCTTTTTTTTGTCTGCAGGAAACAGATGACGGTCATCTATGTCGCACTCTGTTGCAAACCTGATATTTTGTAATTCAATTGTAAAAACAATGTATTAGGTCATTAAAAATAATCATCACATAACGCTGAAATCGTCTTCGTCTTGCTGTATATTACGCGGATCAATCCAAATTATTGGTTATCTAAATAGTTTTCTTTCGTACTCCGTTTGCTGATTTTGGAGATACATAGGATATTGCGGTGGGGTACCCGATTCCCTGACGCCAAACTGAACAGCTAGAGAATAACAATGCCGAGTAGACCAGATATCGACCCTATTGAGACACAAGAGTGGTTGGACGCCCTTGAAGCCGTCCTTGAAAACGAGGGCGTGGAACGCGCGCACTTTTTGATCGAACGTTTGGTCGATAAGGCCCGTCGATCTGGGGCTCATCTCCCCTTCAGTGCCAATACCGCTTATGTCAATACTATTCCAGTAACCAAGCAGCAGCGATTTCCCGGTGATCGAGCCATGGAGCGCCGTATTCGTTCCTTTATACGCTGGAATGCAATGGCGATGGTGGTTCAGGCGAACCGAATCTCGACAGAGCTTGGAGGACATATCTCAAGCTTCGCCTCAAGTGCGACTCTGTTTGATGTTGGCTTTAACCATTTTTTCCATGCCCCTACCAAAGAGCGGGATGGAGATCTGATCTTTTTTCAAGGCCACTCTGCTCCGGGGGTCTATGCCAGAGCATACCTCGAAGGCAGGATTAGTGAAGAGCAGCTCTATAGTTTTCGTCAAGAGGTGGATGGCCACGGGCTCTCCTCCTATCCACACCCCTGGTTGATGCCTAATTTCTGGCAGTTTCCTACAGTTTCCATGGGACTTGGGCCATTAATGGCCATCTATCAGGCGCGATTTATGCGTTACCTTCATGACCGGGGAATGGTCAATAGCAAGGAGCGTAAGGTGTGGGCCTTCTGTGGAGATGGAGAGATGGATGAGCCTGAAGCGTTGGGTGCAATTTCTCTTGCTGGCAGAGAGCGTCTTGATAATCTTGTATTCGTCATTAACTGCAACCTGCAACGTCTTGATGGTCCGGTTAGAGGTAACGGTAAGATTATTCAGGAGCTGGAAGCTGTATTCCGTGGAGCGGGCTGGAATGTGCTGAAGGTTATTTGGGGTGGATATTGGGATCCTCTCTTTGCCCGGGATAAAAACGGCATACTACTAAAGCGTATGGAAGAGTGTGTCGACGGTGATTATCAAGCCTACAAAGCGAAGGGCGGCGCTTATACCCGAGAGCATTTTTTCGGTAAATATCCCGAGCTTGAAGAGATGGTTGCCAATATGACTGAGGAGGACATCTGGCGTCTCAACAGAGGAGGACATGATCCTCACAAGGTGTTTGCTGCTTATGCAGAGGCGACTGCACACACAGGCCAGCCGACAGTAATTCTTGCAAAAACCGTCAAAGGCTACGGTATGGGAGTGGCAGGAGAGGGTCAGAACATAACCCATTCACAGAAGAAGATGGGGGAGGCTGCTCTAAAAGCGTTTCGAGACAGATTTAATATCCCGATTTCAGATGATCAGATTGGTGCGGCGCCATTCTATAAGCCTCCGGCAGATAGCCCGGAGATGAAATATATGCATGAGCAGCGTAGCAAACTGGGTGGTTTTCTACCTCAACGACGTACCAAAGTAGAACCTTTGACCGTTCCGCCTATGGAGAATTTCAAGGCGCTGTTGGAAGGTAGTGGTGATCGTGAGCAATCAACCACAATGGCATTTGTACGTCTGCTGAATATGCTCGTCAGAGATAAAAAGTTGGGTAAGCAGATAGTACCTATAGTGCCGGATGAAGCGCGAACATTCGGAATGGAGGGTATGTTCCGGCAACTGGGTATCTACTCCTCGGTTGGCCAGCTCTATGAACCGGTGGACGCCGACCAGGTGATGTTCTATCGAGAGGATAAGAAAGGTCAAATACTACAGGAGGGTATCAATGAAGCCGGTGCCATGTCCTCCTGGATAGCGGCTGCTACCTCCTATAGTAATCATGGGGTCACTATGATCCCCTTCTATATTTACTACTCCATGTTTGGTTTTCAGCGTATCGGAGATCTGGCCTGGGCAGCGGGCGATATGCAAGCGCGCGGGTTTTTAATTGGGGGCACAGCAGGTAGGACGACACTGGCAGGTGAGGGTTTGCAGCATCAGGATGGGCATAGCCATCTTATGGCAGCAACCATTCCCAATTGTGTCTCCTATGACCCTGCGTTTGCCTATGAAATGACGGTGATCGTTCTGGATGGTATGCGCAGGATGTATCAGGATCAGGAGAATGTTTTCTACTACATCACTGTGATGAATGAGAATTACATTCAACCTGAGATGCCTGATGGTGTGGAAGAGGGTATTGTCAAAGGGCTATATCTCTTGCAAAAAGGGGGCAAGCAGAAGAAACGTGTTCAGCTGCTGGGCAGTGGCACAATATTACGAGAGGTGCTTGCAGCGGCTGAGCTGCTTGAAAAAGACTTCAAAGTCACCGCAGATGTCTGGAGTGTAACCAGTTTTACTGAATTGCGACGGGATGGACTGAAAGCTGAACGTTGGAATACCCTGCATCCAGAAGATACACAGAGAGTCAGCTATGTCACTCAGCAGCTCTCTGGGCAGAAGGGGCCTGTTGTAGCAGCTACAGATTATATTCGTAGTTATGCTGATCAAATTCGCCCCTTCGTCCCCGGCTCCTACAGTGTTCTCGGTACCGATGGGTATGGACGAAGCGACATGCGGAGTCAGTTGCGAAAATTCTTTGAAGTCAATCGTTACTATGTGGCGATTGCTGCCTTGAAATCACTTGCTGACCAGGGTGAGCTAGAGATGGAAGTGGTCAGTCAGGCGATCAAGAAATATAAAATAGATCCGGACAAGCCCAACCCCTGTAGCGTGTAACGCGTGTTATGAAAAAGGCGTGAGTTGGTCAGTGCGGCCAATTAGAAAAACAGATAGAGCCTGAATGGCAATAAAGAGGACGAGACGTGGGTAAAACGACAGATGTACTGTTACCTGATATTGGTGATTTCGAATCGGTAGAGGTCATAGAGATCCTGGTTTCCGAAGGTGACGAAGTCTCCGTTGAAGAGTCCCTACTGACCCTGGAGAGCGATAAAGCAACCATGGAGATTCCCTCTCCTCATGGGGGTAAGGTCAAGCAGCTACAAGTTAAGGTGGGTGACCGGATCAGTGAGGGTGATGTCATTCTTACCATTGAATCGAGCGATAGCGATGCGACTGTCACTGATGAGGTAGATGCAGGTTCAGGGCCGGCTGCTGAAGAGCTGGAAACCGTTCAGGCTCCTGCACCATCACCTAGTGATCATGGAGCTGAGACAGATATGTCGAACCGTCGTCCTGGTGATAAGGAGAGACTCGTTCCGCCTGTGCCTGAAGCTATGGCTATCTCCAGTGGGGAAGGGGTTCCTCATGCCAGTCCATCGGTAAGACGTCTTGCCCGGGAATTGGGGGTAGATCTCTCCCTGGTCAAAGGTAAGGGGCCGAAACAGAGGGTTTTAAAGGATGATGTACACAACTTCGTAAAGCAGTCGTTACGTCGGGGAGAGACAGGTAGAACGGGTCGCGGCGCTTTTGAAATGCCAGCTGGCCCAGAAGTGGATTACAGCCGTTTTGGTGAAGTAGATATTCAACCAATGGGGCGCATAAAGAAGATCAGCGCTGCGCATCTGCACCGCTGTTGGTTAACCGTTCCTCATGTAACTCAATTTGATGATGCGGATATTACCGAATTGGAGGCTTTTCGTAAGTCACAGAAATCGATAGCTGAACAGCAGCAGATCCGTCTTACTCTGATGCCTTTCCTGATGAAGGCTGTTGCTGCCGCGCTGGTTGAGATGCCAGCATTCAATGCAGCACTGGATAGTGAGGGAGAGTCTCTGGTCTATCGAAAATATGTCAATATCGGTGTCGCTGTCGATACTCCGAATGGATTGGTGGTACCGGTTATTCGAGATGTGGACAAAAAAGGTATTTTCGAACTGGCTTCTGAATTGATGACAATCAGTGCTAAGGCAAGAGATGGCAAATTGGCTCCCGGTGATATGCAAGGGGGGTGCTTTTCCATCTCAAGTTTAGGTGGCATAGGGGGAACAGCATTTACCCCAATTGTGAATGCCCCTGAGGTCGCTATACTCGGCGTATCCAGGAGTGCGATGCAGCCTGTGTGGGATGGTAGTGGGTTTCAGCCACGACTCATGCTGCCGTTGTCGCTTTCATATGATCATCGCGTAATCGATGGCGCAGAGGGTGCCCGTTTTACCCGCTTGTTGTCATCCTTGTTGGGTGATATACGCAAGTTATTATTATAATAATCAGTGAGGAATGTTTTTTTAAGGCCCTGGTAACACTTGCAGCTATCGAGTGGGATTCCTGTTTTGTTGATAAAGTTATAGATGAGTTGTCCGCTAAAGAGTGTAGCTGGCTTAAATTTATACTTTTATTACTTAGGGCGCAGTTAACCCAGTAGAAAGGATTTCGGATTGGCACATCAGGTGTCAAGAGGGTTGCTGCGATTGAAAATATGCGTAACCTTTTGTTTTTGATGATTATATTGATCCTGCACTCTTTGGGTGTTTGGGCTGATGATCGCAAAAATGAACCGATTCTCCCCCTTTCTGTGACTGCAGCGTTAAACTCAAGGCTGGTCGCACTTGGGGATCAGCTATTTCACGACAAACGTCTTTCCCAGGATAACAGTATAAGCTGCGCCAGCTGCCATGTGCTCTCCTCCGGTGGTACCGACAAATTGGCCCGTTCAGTCGGGGTTGGTGGGGCTGTTGGTCCAATCAAAGCACCGACGGTCTACAACAGTAGCTACAATCTATCCCAGTTTTGGGATGGTCGATCTGAGACCCTTGAGGCTCAGGCTGCAGGTCCGGTACATAACCCCCTTGAAATGAACTCCTCCTGGCTGGAGGTGATATCAAAACTCAGCAGAGATTCTGCCATGGTAGAGCGATTCAATGAGTTGTTTGAAGATGGCATCACTGGAAAAAATATCACAATTGCGATTGCTGCATTTGAGCGCTCTTTGGTGACGATAAATTCCCGCTTTGATCTTTGGTTGAAAGGAGAAGGGACGCTAAGCGAGCAAGAGATTCGGGGCTATCGTCTGTTTAAGAGCTATGGTTGCATCAGTTGTCACCAGGGGGCAAATGTTGGCGGCAATATGTATGCATATATGGGGGCCATGGGGGATTATTTCAAAGATAGAAATGGTGGAATTACAGAGGCAGACTATGGCCGTTTCAATGTCACCGGCAAGAAGGAGGATAAACACTATTTCAAGGTACCCAGTTTAAGGCTGGCGTTTATAAATGCACCCTATTTTCATGATGGTTCTGCTAAAAGCCTGGATGATGCTGTACGTATCATGGGGCGATACCAGCTAGGACGAGAGATTCCCAACCACCATATTGCAGATATTGTTGCATTTTTACATACACTGGCTGGTGAGCATGCCAGATTCAAACCATGATTAAGTTGTTCAAGTCAATCGGTGCTAAACGCGGCTTCCTGCTGATCGGGTTAAGCTTGGCTTTTGCAATGCTCCTTGCGCTATTCTGGAATGATGAATCCAAGGGTTACACTGAAATTTCTCAACACTTACTCCATCTAAAGAAACTGGATGCCAGTCTCGATCGAGACATGTTGAGTATCGCTTCATTTCTGATGGTCCAATATGATCCGCTTGTGGAGACCTCCTACCGTATCAAGGCGCTGAAAAAAGAGATAGATCGAGTTATAGACGAATATGAAGATGAACATGAACAGGTCAATGAGCGATCTATCACGGATCTATTTAATATCTATTGGCAGGGGATAGATGAAAAGCTTCTCCTATTGGAGAAAATAAAATTCCAGGCTGCTGTGGTGCGCAATGGTATTCACTATCTGCCAATCATAGCTAAAGAGTTACAACAAGCAGATCCAGAAACATACGAATCTATTCTTGCGCTCATAAACAAGCTCTATGCCTTTCACCTGTTTGCCACCAATACTCAATTCACAGAAATTAAGCACGCATTGCAAGAGATGAAGAGAGTTGTTTTACCGGATTCAGAGAATCAGGCTTTACTGGAGCAAATTCTATTTCATGTTGACTCCAATCTCCTTGGTGTGACTGAATTAGGCTCTTTAAAAAATCGCTACTTAGCCGTGCCAAGTAATAGCAATTTTGAGGATATTCACACCGAGCACGAAGATAACAGGATTGCTGAGACAGCGAGAAAGCGGCAGTTAATAATGCTCTTGGCGGTAGCTGTATTTATCCTGATTATAGGATTATGGCAACTGGTAAAGAGTCTGTATATCGCCCATCAAGAGTCGAACCGCTCATGGTATCGGTTACATGATGCGGTGAATAATCTCTCCGAAGCCTTTGCACTTTTCGATTCAGATGGAAACCTGGTGTTATTCAACCACCGCTTTGAAGATTTCTACCCTTGGCTCAAAGAGCGGGTTGAAAATATCAGCTTGAATGAGTTACAAGCTACGGCAGGCGGGCGTGTAAAAAACCGAAATCTGGAGGGAGAGCCGGTTATCGATTCGCTGCCCAGAGGACAATATCTTGAAGAGCTGGAAAATGGCACTTGGTATCTTGCGAGTAACAACAGAACCACAGAGGGTGGGCTCGTCTGCGTAAGAAGTGATATTACAGAGTCAAAACGGGCTGAAGCTGATTTGCGTAAATTGGGCAGGGTTCTTGAGCAGAGTCCTGCTTCAGTAGTGATAACCAATACGGACGGTATTATCGAGTATGTAAATCCCAGATTTGAAAAAGTATCAGGTTACTCCGCTAAGGAAGCAGTTGGGAAAAATCCAAGATTTTTGCAGGGTGGAGATAAGACAAAGCTCGATTATCAGGAGATGTGGGTGAGCCTGCTGGCTGGTAAAGAGTGGCGTGGAATGTTTCATAACAGGCGAAAAGATGGTTCGATCTATTGGGAATCCGCATCAATATCACCATTGAGAGATGAGCGAGGTACGATAACTCATTTCATTGCTGTCAAAGAGGATATCACGGCACAGAAACGGGCAGAGGATCAGTTGAGAATGAATGCCACGGTATTTGATACAACTGCCGAAGGTATTATGGTGACCGATGAAGAGAACAGGATAAAAACAGTCAATCCAGCATTCACAAGAATTACTGGCTATAGCCAGGAAGAGGTGCTGGGGCGTATGCCGAACATCCTCAGTTCAGGAAGACATAGCAAATCATTTTACGAGAAATTATGGGAATCGGTATTACAGAAAGGTTATTGGTCGGGAGAGGTTTGGAATCGTCGTAAGGATGGGAGTGTTTTTCCTGAGTGGTTATCAATTTCATCGATCAAGGGTGAGAATGGCGTCGCCAAGGAGTTTGTTGCAGTCTTCTCTGACATAACCAAACATAAAGAGGATGAGGAGCAGATTCGCTATCAGGCAAACTATGATGCACTCACTGGATTACCAAATCGCTCATTACTCTCTGATCGACTGAACCAGGCAATAGTTTCCGCTCACCGTGAAAACTGGATGCTCGCAGTTCTGTTTCTCGACCTTGATCATTTTAAAGTGGTCAATGATACCTTCGGACATGTCGTAGGTGATGAGTTGTTACAACTCGTATCTGCACGAATAAAGGCCTGTCTGCGAGAGTCAGATACAGTAGCCCGCTTTGGTGGTGATGAATTCGTTATTCTTTTACAGGATGTGACAGAAATGGATTCCGTGGCCCATGTGGCGGCAAATATCATCGAACAAATTACCAGAGTCTTTTCACTCTACGGGCGAGAGATATATATAGGGGCGAGCATAGGTATCACAGTCTATCCTGACGATGCGGTCAATGCAGACTCACTGTTGCGAAATGCCGATATGGCGATGTACCAAGCCAAAGAGCAAGGTAGAAATACTTATCAGTTCTTTACCGCTTCCATGCAGCAACATACCTTGGAGCGCAGGCAGTTGGAATTGGATCTGCGACAGGCAATCAAGCGTGATGAGTTGGAAGTCTACTATCAGCCCGTTATCAATCCGAAGTTGAATAAAGTTGTCAGTGTAGAAGCTCTATTGCGCTGGCATCATCCGCATCGTGGTATGGTTTCTCCGGCACTATTTATTCCAGTCGCTGAAGACAGTGGTCAGATAGGTCCGATTGGTGATTGGGTCTTGAATAAATCGTGTCAGCAGTTGAAAAAATGGCATGATGCCGGGTTAAGTGATTTGAAGATGGCAGTAAATCTTTCCAGTCGCCAAAGAGAGCTGGGGCTAGAGGCGGATCATCTTAAGAAGGTTTTGGATGAGACGGGAATCTCTTCTGACTTCCTTACACTTGAGATAACAGAGAGCCTGTTGATGAGAGATACAGATGAGGCAATGGCCTGGTTATCTGGTTTCAAGGAACTTGGGGTGTCACTCTCCGTTGATGATTTTGGTACTGGATACTCCTCATTGAGTTATCTTAAACGATTCCCAGTGGATGCGCTTAAAATTGACCGCTCCTTTGTTTGCGACCTGCCGAATGATCTTGAAGATGTAATACTGGTTAAGACGATTGTGGCGATGGCGGATAGTCTCAATCTGGCACTGGTTGCAGAAGGCGTTGAGACTAAAGAGCAGGCAGAATTTTTAGTCGATGTTGGCTGTGAAAATCTGCAAGGCTACTACTATTCACGGCCCCTTACAGCTGAGGGTCTGGATGATTTGCTTAAAGGGGAGTTGCTGGAGACTGGTACAACTTGAGACGCCGGATCAGCCAGCTGAGTCTACCTTAAATCTGCTCCGTCTGAAGGTATTCAGATCTTTCAAAAGCGATTCGACTACGCCTTGTCTGAAGGTTTGGACGTCTCGTCTGCCATTACCCAGAGCTTCTTGTTGGTTAGAGCAAATATGCAAGAGACCAGCAGTATCAATACACCTGCAAATATTACAGTGCTCGAAATCATTTCGGTTGTTTCTATTGCCATACTCTCTAACCCCTGTCTGCTGGATGAAAAGGCTGCAAAACTGATTGCATAAAAAACAGTTTAGACTGGGTGAGGTTATTGATCTACCGAATGGTATTAATAGAAAGTATTGATTTTTGAAGGGGTATGGTTATAAATTAATCTAAAGATATTTGCACGCTGATTAATCAATATCGGTGCCTAAGTCACATCCTCAATCTCCAATTGATTATATAAAAACCTGCCTGGAAGATTTAGGCTAAACCCAAGAATATGGAAATTGAGGAATGAAATCATGAATAGACTGACCATTGCAGTTGCCGCATCCATTGCCCTTACATCAGTTGCTTGTGGAAAATCGGCTGAGACAGAGAGCAGCAGTTCTGCAGCACCGACTTCCATGACAGAACAATCCCAACAATCTGTTGCTGAATCTGCTACAGATCAGGGAACGGTGCAATCCGAACAGGCCGCTTTTGAAGCTGTTGGCTCGGCAGGGAGTAACGAGAGCGCGGGTTCTGAGGTGTCTGGAGATAAGTAGTTAATAACTAACAGAACTCTACACTGAGTCAACTCTCGGCTCTATCAAATCCGCGGCTAAAAGTCTCAAATGCTTAGGGACTTCAAGTTAGGGCTTACTGGCAACTGATGCTTGACCATGAGCGCTGTTGAAGTCCCGATAGCTAAGCCCTCTCCCTCAGATTTCTGAATGACGTTTTTTGCAATTACCGGAAGAGATACCCTCTCTGGATCAATTTGCATCACTCCAGTGCAATGCATGGTTCGCTCTCAGCGGCAGAAATGCTATAAAGGGCTAATAGAACCCCATATTTACAGCGTTCTGAGCAGAGGCATCGAATAGATTTGCCCTTAAATAGCGCAAACTTAGACAACAAAAAACTGAGAGGAGCCTACATGAGTGGCATTGTCGACGTGACCCTTCCCGATATTGGTGATTTCGAGCAGGTTGATATCATCGAAATTCTGGTATCCCCTGGTGACCGGGTAGATGCAGAGGATTCTATTATCACTCTGGAGAGTGACAAAGCGACAATGGATATCCCTTCCCCTCATAGTGGCACGATCAAGGAGGTAGTGGTCAAGGTTGGGGAGAAGATCTCCATGGGTGCCACTATTCTTAAGCTGGAGCTGGAATCAGGAGCGAATGTAAACGAGAAACCAGAACCAACTAAAGCGCCGGTTTCAGATGTAGTGAAAGGTGCAGCAGACAAACAGGTTGATGTGGTGGTTCTTGGTGCTGGGCCAGGTGGCTATACTGCAGCATTTCGAGCTGCAGACTTGGGCAAGCGGGTGATTTTGATAGAACGATATGATGCCCTTGGGGGGGTATGTCTGAATGTAGGTTGTATACCGTCAAAGGCGCTACTTCATGCAGCAGCTGTGATCAATGAAGCCGCTGAAATGGCCGAGCTTGGGGTCAGTTTTGGTAAGCCAAAAGTGGATCTGGACAAGTTACGGGCTGGCAAGGATAAGGTAGTACAAAAGCTTACCGGCGGATTAAAAGCTCTGGCTAAACAGCGAAAAGTAGAGGTTATTCATGGGATTGCCCGCTTTGAGTCTCCAAAAAGGATTGCGGTGAATGGTGCTGAGGGTACGACCTCCATCGATTTTACCGATGCCATCATTGCCTGTGGCTCCAGTCCGGTGAAGATTCCGGGTTTTCCAAACGATGATCCCAGGCTGATCGACTCTACTGGCGCACTGGAGCTTGCAGATATCCCTAAGCGCATGTTGGTTGTGGGGGGAGGCATTATCGGGCTTGAGATGGCGACGGTGTATAGCACTCTGGGTAGCCAGATCGATGTGGTTGAATTACAGGAGAATCTGATTCCAGGTTGTGACCCGGATCTGGTTCGTCCTCTACAGAAACGCATTAAAAGTCGTTATAAAAATATCATGTTGGGCACCAAAGTAACCGATATACAGGCGCAGAAGAGTGGCCTCAAGGTTACTTTTGAAGGTAAACAGGCCCCTGAAAAGCCACAAAGCTACGACCGGGTACTGGTTTCAGTGGGGCGTGTTCCGAATGGTAAAAAAATCAATGCGGAAGCCGCAGGGGTCAATGTGGATGAACGGGGTTTCATCCCGGTTGACCAACATATGCGAACCAATGTACCGAATATCTATGCAATTGGTGACGTGGTGGGGCAGCCGATGCTGGCCCATAAAGCCACTCATGAAGCCAAGGTGGCTGCAGAAGTGATCGCAGGTCTGCCTGCCAGTTTCGATCCAATGACTATCCCATCAGTGGCCTACACTGATCCTGAAGTTGCCTGGATGGGTTTGACCGAAACTGAAGCCAAGGCCCAGGGTATAGAATATGAGAAAGGGGCATTCCCCTGGGCCGCCAGTGGTAGAGCGCTGGGTATTGGCCGGGAAGAGGGGGTGACCAAGCTACTGTTTGATCCCAAGACTCACCGTATTCTGGGTGCGGGTATCGTTGGTCCAAACGCTGGGGAGCTGATTGGTGAGACGGTGCTGGCCCTGGAAATGGGGGCCGATGCTGAAGATATCGGCTTAACCATACACCCCCACCCAACTCTGAATGAGACCATCTGTTTTGCAGCAGAAATGGCCGAGGGCAGCATTACAGATCTGATGCCACCAAGAAAGCGCTAATTTCTGGAAAACCAGTTTGGACAGGGTGACAGCCGCCGTTCGGGCCTTTTATGAGGCCCATCCCTACCCGTCGGGTAACAAGCCCTTCTGTGACGGTTACCATGGACGGCTGCTGTTGAGCTATATCGAACGACCTCAGGGTATCCCACAATATCTCCATATTCTTGAGGCGGGCTGCGGACGGGGAGTCAACCTTACTGCTGTGGCGGCAAAGGAGAGTCGGGATCAGTTCATTGGCATCGATATCAATCGTGTGGCCATTGAAGAGGCATCAGCAAGGGCAAAAGCTCATCGCCTATCCAATCTCAACTTCCAGGTGGCGGACCTTCTCGATAGCACAACCCTGCCAGAGAAGGGGAGAGGGTTCGATGTCATACTCTCCTATGGCGTCCTGCACCATCTCAACGATCCACTAAAGGGGCTACAGCGGCTCACTGAATATCTGGCACCTCATGGGGTGATAGGGTTTATGGTTGATGGCAGCTACGGTCGACAACCGCTGGATCGCTATCTTCAAGCACTGGATATTATCTCACCAGATGCAGAGAGAGATCGCGATCGCCACGCCAATGCAAAGGCCCTTGCCCAAGTTGCAGAAGAGGGTGTTTTCAAGGGGAACTGCTGGCAAGGAACTGCTTTCGTGGATGAGGTGGAGTTTGCTGATCGCTGTTTGCATGTCCATGAGCAAAGCTATGATATCAATGGCTTATGGGATCTGCTCGAGGCAGCAGGATTGCGCTTTATACGCTGGCATGAGACTTTGGATTGGTCTGTTGCGGCTATGACTGACGATGCGGATCTCTCTACGCAACTGAGAGCACTTGGTCCGAGGGAGCGTTATCAGGTGGTTGAACGGTTGGCTTACCGGCCTAAGTTGACTCTGGTGGCGTCACGTATAGGGGATGAGCCTCGTAAACCACTGAAGAGAGCAGAACTGATGGCAACTAAATTTGCTCTAAACCCTCAGCTGCAACCTACTGAAGATGAGAGTGGAAAGGTGAATTGGTCTCTTCGAGGACGTTCACTGCCGATCAACAATGATCGACTAACGGATCGACTGATTTCGCTGGCGTCAGAATCGGGAGCCACATTCACCTATCAAGAAATTCTGCAACGTCTTGGTGATCAACAAGTCACTGAAGCGCAAGCTCTGGAACTGTTCACTCAGATGTTGGCTTGTGAATGCTTCTACGCTCCCCATGGGATAGATCCAGGATTAGCATGAGTAAAGATCCACTGCTCTACTACAGGGATTTGGGTGATAAAAGCGGACCTGTCCTTTGTCTCATGCATGGCCTGTTCGGTTCATCAAGCAATTGGATGGGCATAGTTCGCAGGCTTCAGAACGACTACAGAATCATTGTGCCTGATCTGCGTAATCATGGCAGATCCCCTCATCGGGATGAGATGAACTATCCAGTGATGGTTGAGGATCTGATGCAGCTGCTCGATACCCTTGAGCTGCCCAGTCTATCCCTGCTGGGTCACAGTATGGGGGGTAAAGTTGCGATGTGGGCAGCCCTCACCCATCCGGAACGGATCGATAGGCTGGTGGTCGCTGATATTGCTCCAGTTGCCTATGGTAACCGTTTTGCCTCTATCTTTAAGGGATTGGATGAGATGCCTCTGCAGCAACTTCAAAATCGTGAGGAGGCAGACAGTCATCTTTCAAAATCTGTTGTGGATCGAGGGGTGCGACAATATCTATTACAAAATCTGCTAAAACAGGAGCAGGATTGGGTCTGGCGGTTTAATCTGCAGGTATTGCAGAGCGCTTTGCCCGCCCTCTCAGGTTTTCCCGTGATTGGAGAAAGTGTCTATCCTGGTGATGTACTATTTATTCATGGTGAAAGATCCGATTATGTAAACAGTGACGCACTAAAAGTGATTCAACACTGTTTTCCTCACAATCGACAACGAATGATACATGGCGCCGGGCATTGGCTTTACGCTGAACAACCTGATCAGTTTGCTCAGGCAGTGAGCAATTTTTTGAAATGAACTGACTATCGATGGTAGGTATCGATTGAATCAGATAATAGCGAATTATTAAAAAATGAATGTAATTGGAGGAAGCATGAAAAAGGTTCTTGGACTCGGTCTGTTGCTATTGCCGTTGCTCAGTGTCAGCGCTGAGCAACAATTCATCAGTATTGGAACAGGTGGTCTTACCGGGGTTTACTATCCCACTGGTGGTGCGATCTGTCGGCTGCTGAACAAAGGCCGGAAAACGCACGGTATTAGATGCTCTGTTGAATCCACTGGGGGTTCGATCTTCAACCTCAATACGATCGCAGCGAAGGAACTCGATTTTGGTGTTGCCCAATCCGATTGGCAATATCATGCCTATAATGGCAGCTCAAAATTTACCAAACAGGGCGAGAATAAGAGTCTGAGAGCGGTTTTTTCCATCCATAGTGAACCCTTTACAGTGATGGCTCGCAAAGAGAGTGGTATCGAGGCGTTTACAGATCTTAAGGATAAAAGGGTCAATATTGGCAATCCAGGATCGGGTCAACGGGGCACAATGGAAGTTTTAATGGAAAAACATGGCTGGAGCAAGCAAGCGTTCAAACTTGCCTCAGAGTTGAAGGCGACCGAGCAGGCCAGAGCCTTATGCGATAATAAGATAGATGCCATGGTCTATGTGGTGGGGCATCCCAATGCCTCGATTAAGGAAGCTGCGACCGCCTGCGATACCCGACTTGTCTCAGTTAAGAGTGAATTAGTTGAAAAGCTGATTGAAACCACACCATATTATGCACCGGCTTCCATACCTGGAGGGATGTATCAAGGGAGTGAATCTGATACCCCCACCTTTGGTGTCAAGGCAACCCTGGTCTCATCTGAGCATGTGGATGATGAGGTGGTCTATCAACTTGTAAAGACGGTGTTTGATAACCTGGATAAATTCCGCAAACTCCATCCGGCTTTTGAGCATCTTCAGGCCGAGGATATGTTGCAGGGTAATAGCGCCCCTTTTCATGATGGCGCAATACGTTATTACAAAGAAAAAGGGTGGTTGTAGTAGAGGGAATCGCAGGGTTAAGGTGACTCTCCTTAAACCTGCTAGCGCGGCAGGGTGCGGCCCTGCCGCACCACACTCATATCTGCCATATCAATGATAGATGATAGGTGAAATCGTTTTTCTCCTGCTCATCACTTGCGCTGCTGTCGTATTCGTTTTTCAATCCGAGCTTAATCGCCAGATTGCGTGCTTCAGACATTTTCATGGCCCAGTTTATTGTTGTCAGGTTTCTGTACTCTCCAGTCTCGTCAAGGTCGGGATAGAAGGCATTTGAAAATTCGAATCTCTCGTGTTCTGAGATGATCCAACCCAGGTCGAGGCCAAGTAACAGTTCTGGTGTAGAGATATCCTCACCGTCACCCCGGCTGATAAAGCCACCCAAACCAGCTCGGCTGGCAATATCCCAGCTTTCATTCTTGATGTGTTGATAGCCGATACCACTGGAGGCTGATATACGATCATCCCAATCCTTGAACTGATTCCAGTCATACCGACCTTGCATGTAGGAGAACCAGGGGATACCAGGCCAGATCCACTCTCTTTTCAGATCTGCAAAGAAGCGATTGGCAGAAACATCTCCATCACTTTTTGCGCGGTCATAAGCTGTTGAAAAGTTCCAGGCTTTTTCCAGATCAGTGTATTCGGTACTAAACCCAAGATGAATATTCATGGTATCGCTGTTTCCAGATGCGCCGTTTAAGCCCATTTCCAGCTGATGTTTCCAGGGCTTGGCGGCTGTTTCATCAGCGATGGCGGTCTGACTCAATACTGAGCTGATTAAGAGTGTTAGAGTAGAAGCAAGTGATTTGAATCGCATTGTTTAGATTAGCTGTGAGTTGCAGAGATATGGTGCAGAAGAATAACCCAAATCAGCTGGAAATGGTCGAGGCTGTTGAATATGGTGGGAGGCGTCCCACAGGATTGACCAAAAAAATAGTCATGGGGACAGCGTTGAGTTGGGCACTGTTTCAGCTTTGGGTTGCCTCCCCCTTGCCTTTCAGTATTGGGTTTGGTGTATTTAATGACACAGAAACCCGCTCAATACATCTGGCATTTGCGATCTTTTTAGCCTATCTCTTTTTTCCCTTCAGACGCCATATCAGCCACGAAATCCCTTTAATTGACTGGTTGCTTGCGATCGCTTCTGCCTTCTGTGCGGCCTATCTGTTCCTCTTCTATGAAGCCTTGGCAGAGCGTGCTGGTGCCCCGTTATCGGTCGATGTCGGGGTTGCTGTGTTGGGTGTGTTACTACTGCTGGAAGCAACTCGTAGGGCCTTGGGTTGGCCATTGATGCTGATCGGAACCTGTTTTCTCGCCTACACCTTTGCTGGCCCCTGGCTGCCTGACCTATTGGCACATAAAGGTGCATCTTTGGAGCGGGTAGCTTCCCACCAATGGCTCTCAACCGAAGGGGTTTTTGGTGTTGCTGTCGGGGTCTCGGCAGGATTTGTCTTTCTTTTTGTCGTATTTGGCAGTCTGTTGGAGCAGGCTGGAGGAGGGCACTATTTTATTCGAGTTGCCTATGCGCTTGTGGGGCACCGAAAAGGGGGGCCGGCCAAAGCAGCGGTTCTGGCTTCCGGTTTAACCGGGATGGTTTCAGGCTCTTCCATTGCAAATGTTGTCACCACGGGCACCTTTACCATTCCTTTGATGAAAAGGATAGGCTTCTCCGCTGAAAAATCCGGGGCAATAGAGGTGGCGGCTTCAACCAATGGACAGATCATGCCTCCAGTGATGGGGGCAGCAGCTTTTCTCATGGTGGAGTATCTCAATCTCTCCTATCTGGAAGTGATCAAACATGCCTTTTTACCCGCCGTGCTGAGTTACATTGCTCTGCTCTACCTGGTCCACCTGGAAGCTGTCAAAGCCGGTATGCCTGCCGGGACTAAAGTGCATCAAGGCGGCATAGGTTCCCGCTTGCTGCGATGGGGGCTTACCCTTTCCGGTGTCGCTATCTTTTTCATGTTTGCCTATTGGCTGATCGGGATGGTTGATCAGCTGTTTGGTGAATATAGTTTCTGGGTAAGCAGTCTATTAATCCTGCTGTTTTATGGGCTGTTGATCTACGGCGAAGTGCGATTTGGATTGCGCCATAAGGATCAGGAATCATTTGAAGGCTTTACTCCAGGTCAGGCAGTGTTGGGTGGATTGCACTTCCTACTGCCTATTCTGGTGTTGGTCTGGTGTTTGATGCTGTTACGTCTCTCGCCCGCTACAGCGGTTTTTTACGCCATATGTTTGATGATGGTGATACAGCTCACTCAGCAAGCTCTGCGAGCACTCTATCGGGGTGGCGCTGTGGTGCAGGGGCTGAGGGAAGGCTCTATTTCACTGATTACCGGATTACAGAACAGTGCTAGAAATATGATTGGCATTGGTGTCGCCACAGCCACTGCAGGTATTGTTGTGGGTACAGTCAGTCTGACCGGCATTGGTCAGGTGCTGGGGGAGTTGGTTGAGGTTCTCTCTCTGGGATCGGTGACACTGATGTTACTACTCACCGCATTGATCTGCATGATTCTCGGCATGGGATTACCGACAACAGCCAACTATATTGTTGTGTCGACTCTAATGGCTCCTGTGATTGTTCAATTGTCTGCTTCCCATGGGCTTGATATTCCACTGGTTGCGGTGCATATGTTTGTCTTCTACTTTGGAATACTGGCAGATGACACGCCACCAGTTGGATTGGCAGCCTATGCCGCTGCAGGTATCTCAGGTGGTGATCCTATCCATACCGGATTACGCTCATTCTTCTACGATATCCGTACCGCCATTCTGCCCTTTATGTTTATTTTCAATACCGAGCTGTTGCTGATTGGTGTGGAAGGTGTTGTGGGTATTGTTATGATCGCTCTGCAGGGGATGATAGCCATACTGCTCTTTGTTTCCGCAACCCAAGGGTGGATGATAGTTCGAAATCGCTGGTGGGAGAGTCTGCTGCTGTTAGTGATTGCGTTCTCTCTGTTCCGCCCCGACTACTGGCAGGGGCAGTTTTTCCCTCAAGCGGTATGGCAACCGGCAAAAGATATTGAGCACTACATTGAAGATCTGCCTCAAGGTGAGAGAGTGAGCCTGCAGGTCGAGATTGAAGAGGAGAGTGGGACGCTTATCTCCAGGGATGTGGTTTTGACTCTACCAGAGCGGGGTGATGAAAGGCCTCTGCAAGCCTTGGGATTTGATACCGAGATTGAGGGTGATAGTCTCAGAGTGGTGGACATAGGTTTTATGAGTCCTGCTGAATCAGCCGGCCTTGAGGCGGGTTACACACATCAAATACAAGGCTTCTATAAACCACAGAAACAACCTGATCGGGCATGGTTCCTGATATTTCCTTTGGTTCTGCTGGCCTTTGTCTGGCTGGGTCAACAGCGGCGAAAAGGGGCTTCTTGATGCAAACCGGACAAGCGATTAAGGTGCCGGATAGACAACAGTAAGGGAAATATAGATGTCATTCAGTTTTTATTGGCATGACTATGAGACCTGGGGTGCTGATCCACGTCGGGACAGGGCCTCTCAGTTTGCCGGAGTACGTACCGATGAGGCGTTCAACCCGATTGGAGAGCCTCTAGTCATCTACTCTAAACCCAGTGATGATATGTTGCCTCAACCGGAGGCATGTATGATCACCGGGATTACGCCTCAATATGCTCAACAGCGGGGCTTGATCGAAGCAGAATTTATCCGCGCCATCCATCATGAGTTGGCGGCGCCGGGTAGCTGTGGCGTCGGCTATAACAGCCTACGTTTTGATGACGAAGTTACCCGGAATACCCTCTATCGGAATCTATACGATCCCTACGCAAGGGAGTGGCAGAATGGCGCTTCCCGCTGGGATATTATCGATATGGTGCGCGTGACCCATGCCTTGCGACCAGAAGGTATTGAGTGGCCGAAAAACGATCAGGGTGTCACCAGTTTTCGTCTTGAGGTGCTTAGTGCTGCGAATGGTATCGAGCATACTTCAGCCCATGATGCGCTGTCCGATGTCTATGCCACCATTGGTATGGCAAAACTGATTAAACAGCGTCAACCTAAGCTCTATGACTACCTGTTTCAGAGTCGTTCCAAGCAGGTGATTGCCGAGCGTTTAAATTTGCAGAGTCGTCAGGCTGTACTGCATGTTTCCTCCATGTACCCGGCAATACAGGGGTGTATTGCAATGGTAATGCCGTTACTGAGACATCCAACCAATCCGAATGGCGTCATTGTCTACGACTTACGCTTCGATCCTGAGCCTCTTCTCGCTCTAAGTGCCGATGAGTTGTATGAGCGTCTCTTCACCCCTAAAGAGCAGCTCCCGGAGGGTGTGGACCGGCTGCCATTAAAAACCATACACATCAATAAATGTCCGGTCGTTGTTCCATTGAATACTTTGACACCAGAGGCGGCTGAGCGCTGGCAGATCGATTTAACCCAAGGGGAGTTGTACAGACAACAACTGCTTATAGCGGATGAGTTAATAAAAAAGATCGAACAGATCCATAGTCGACGTGAGTTCGATCCAATTACAGATCCTGACCTGGCGCTCTACTCCGGTGGATTCTTTTCCAGAGATGACCGACAACGAATGGATAGGATCATCGGCAGTGATCCATCTGAATTGTCCACTTTCCCATTGCTGTTTGATGATCCCAGACTAGAGGAGATGTTGTTTCGCTATCGGGCAAGAAACTGGCCTGAACTACTGAATGAAGAGGAGCGAAGTCGTTGGGATGAGTACCGTCAAGATCGTCTATTGTCGGAGGAGGGAGGGGGTAGCATCATTCTGGAAGAGTATCTGCAGATACTCGACAGACTGGAGTCGGATTCGGAGTTGCCTGCGGATAAAAAGGCACTGGTGCCACAATTGTTGGCCTGGGCTGAGCAGGTTGCTCCACTATAGCCAATGGTCGGATCAGTGAATTGTCGTGGAGTCAGGAGCTGAATATTCCAGTTCACAGCCGTCGACATGTAAAATACCACCACGTCCATGTTCTGTTTTACTTCGATACATCGCTTTGTCGACAGATTCGATCACTGATTCCAGATCTCTGCCATGATCGGGATACTTACCCATTCCGATGGTGATACTGAAGTCGATCTTACTCTTCCTGGCATAGTCATCAATCGCCTGGCGGATACGTTGGGCCACCAGTTCACCACCTTGATTTGTAGTATCTGGAAGCAGCAGCAGGAACTCATCACCGCCATAGCGTGCCACCAAATCTTCGCTACGTAATATGCTTGCAATGCTGTCTGCTACCGCCGCCAGTACTTGATCGCCAATATTGTGACCATGGGTATCGTTGATGGCTTTGAAGCCGTCCAGGTCGGCGAATAAGACAACTACCCCATTCCCAAGCTCATCAGATTGGAATAGAGATGCAGAGCGCTCAATGAGGGCGCGCCTGTTAAGTAGCCCGGTCAAGGCGTCGATGTTGCGTTCGTGGGCAAGTTTGGTACGGGCAACCTCTATCTTTGCTGTCAGCGAGTAGGAGTAGAGCACAATGATCGCAAAGAAGAGAAGAAAAAAGATGGCACTGACTGAAAACAGGTTCACATAGTCAAATAAGCGTAGACTGACCACCACTATTGCCGCACTGAGGCTGCCCACTACAGCTTCACCGAATAGTCTCAGGCCATAGCGCATGCCATTGCCCAGGATGACCATCAGATAGACCAGAAAACCTGGTGAGCTGATCGTGGTGTCAGCCAGAACAGCAAAAGAAGCCATGGCAATATCCACCCACATAGTAAGGCGTTGGCGCCAGGGTGCGTGAGGTTCCCGTGAGGCGTGGTGCATGAAGTAGAGAATCTCCAGGCTAAACAGCCCGAAAACCAGATTGACCACCGTAAGGTTGGTCCAGTCGCGTATCTGCTCCTCGCCGCCAAAATTGAAATAGAGCACCGCCAGGAGACAAAACAGCAGTCGAGTCCAATATTGGGTGCGCTGGTCCTCCCAGGACATCCAGTTTTCAGTATTGCGTCGGTCTATCTGGTCTCTGCGACGCTCAATACCGGAGCGGCGATTATTTGCAGTCTGACCTCTATTAGTCTGGTTCACACCCTTACCTTATATTGCTTCTCCATGCGCTGTGCCACGACTATGAGTTTAGTCGCCATGAAGTGAAAGTCCAAAATAGATGAGGAGTTCAAGATTCTTGCAATCATACATCTACAAAACAGACAACAGAGAAAACCATCAATTCAAGGTGTTACTGTCTGCTACTGTTCTTGGAAAAATGGCTGAATGGCCCCGGATTCCTGATGCATTGGAGGAGGATGTACTCAGTCGCTATTAAGAGCGCCGAACCCACTGAACATCTGTGTGATTATGAGAACTGGCGGAGCTCTTTCATAGATTGCCAAACCGACCTGGGTCCGGTTTGGCAATGGTTGCGTTCTTGAATACTGAATTATCGATAAGTAGGGCGCAGCTGACAGCAGATCGCCCCAATAATCGTCCAGGATCTACGCTTCAGACCACTTTTGCAACGCATCAATAATGCCTTTTGCCTGATCTTTGCTGGAGATATTGAACTTGCTCTTCTGCATATATTCACCGTTACGTTTTTGGTAGCGGCGGATGGTGTATTTATCTGCGCTGTACTTTTCCTTGGCCCGGTCCCAATCTTGAAAACGGAAGATAATCGTGGTCCAAGCTCCTTTGGAGAGTACAACTTTGTCTAACTCTTTAACCACATCGATGCCGTCTTCTGTGTAGTTGATTGTCAGCTCTTCAGGTGTTGATGCCATAGTAGTGCGTAAATCCCATAAGTTATTGAAATAAAATGAATCCGTTAGCGACTCTCAGGGGCGCCAAACTGTTTTAGAATTCTAATGATGTCCTGGTTGTCTCGCTTTATTGCTAATTCCAGAGGCGTCAGTCCATCCTGGTTGGTGATCTCCAGACTAGCTCCTCTGTTGATCAGGTACTTTGCGGTAACCCGCTGTTCATTGAGAATCGCTGAATGGAGCGGAGTATTACCCTTATCATCAAGATTGTCGAGGGATGCACCATGTTTGATTAAAAAACTGATTACCTCCCGATCGGCGCTACCCAGCGCAGCAGTTATATGAAGTGCGTTGTCTGGATCCAGTTTGGCACCGCTCTTCAGCAAATACTCCGCTATGATTGGGTTTCGTGCGATCAGCGCATAGATGAGGGGGGTATGTCCCTGCTCATCAAGTGCTTCCAGGTTGGCCTGATGTTTGACCAGGATTCGACTCATCACCAGGCTGCCTTTTCGGGCGGCAATATGGAGCGGGGTCAAACCATCTGCACCCGCCTGGTTAACATCGGATCCCCAATAGAGATTTCGCTCCAATTGATCGATATCGCCTATATGTACAGCGCGGGAAATATTGATTGTCGGCTCCGGCTGCTTGCTGCAACCGAACAACAGAATCAAACAGAGACTAAAAATAGTTGGGAATTTATATAACATATCTATGGATAGTAAATCCTTCACCACTTAAGCTGCAAGCATCGTGATTATATTCAGTTTGAGATCTGCCATCACTGTACTCACTATCGTTAATCATTTAGGATCGGTTAACAACGTGTTCTGGGTAAGGCTTTTTTAGCCTGATATCCAGAATCGACGACTAACCTGGATCTCTAAAACGACCAATTGCTGAATAGACCATATATATGAATCCCGATTGTGTTTAGCAAGATACTACTGACACTGGCAGTGATAGGCGTGGCGTGGCTTGTGATACGCCAGCGCCAGCAACGAATGTCGGATATTCCTCAGCACTCTCCTCCAGCTCTCATGCCCGGGTCATCGAATAGGCCGATCAAATGGCTGAGCTATGGGGTTTTGGCGCTGATGCTGAGCGCAAGTCTCATATATTTTGGTTTGGATATCCAGCAGGGTTACCGACTTGTAACTGTTAAAGTCATCGATGCTCAATCTGGCAGAAGCGTGAGCTACATTGCGAGACGCAAAGATGTGGACGATCGCTATTTCATAACACAGGATGGTCGCGAGATCCTGGTGGCAGAGGGTGAACGTATTGAGCTTTCGCCCCTTGATGGTGAACACCTTCCCTGACTCTTTGACGCTGCAGTCTCCAGGATTTAGCTTCTCTGCCGATAGATCCAGAGAACAGATTCTTTACCCTTGGTGGAATTTTCAGCGCTTATGTCCTTTGCTCATCAAGTCATAAAATATTGCTATATTCTAGAAGATTCAAGCCGTTATAAAAACCTCAAAAGCGCGGTATTCAATCTTCTGCAGAATCCCAGGGCACCGATTCGCCCCTATTTCGATATTTTTATGATTATGCTGGTTCTGCTGAGTGTCTGGCTGTTGATCTATGAGGTTAAAAACGACCTGGGTAACCTGGGTGACATGATTGAGATCGGGGCGGTCACTATATTCGTCATTGAATATCTGTTGCGATTCTGGATATACAACGACAGCCATCGGGTGATTATCGAACGTTATGAGCGGGCAGAGTTCATCAACGAGCCCTTTCATGTCGGGTCTGCAATTCGGCATGCTGTACTCGGTAAGTTGAGGTACGCCATCCAGCCACTGGCGATTATCGATCTATTGGCGATCATTCCAAGTTATCGTCCCCTCAGATTCCTGAGAATCTTTCTACTGTTCAGATTGTTCAAACTGTTTCGCTACACCCGTAGTATCAGTGAATTCGTAAAGGTTCTGTCTGAAAAACGAATTGAGTTGGTGACCCTATTCATTTTTATGGCGTTCATCACCTTCACCGCCGCTACAGCGATCTTTTTCTTTGAGGCTGATCATGAAGGTACTCAAATCGAGGGCTTTTTTGACAGTGTCTATTGGGCATTGGTTACCATGTCGACTGTGGGGTATGGTGATATCACGCCGCACACCACAGAAGGTCGGGTAATTTCTCTGGTTTTAATCATCGCCGGTCTGGGGGTGATCTCATTTTTTACATCAATCATCGTTTCGGCATTTGGTGAGAAGATTCATGAGATACGGGCTCACCGGGTCTACTCAGAAGTGGAACGGAAGCATGTTGATACCCTGGTCTGTGGTTTTGGCCGTGTGGGACAGGTCGTTGCCGAGCGGCTGGCGGAGGATAAGCGATCCTTTGTGGTTGTGGATCCGCTTGAAGAGAATATCAGACTTGCCAAGCAGCGCGGTTATTTAGCAGTGCTTGGGAATGGAGAGGATAACGATCTTCTATTGAGTGTGGGTATAGATACCCGCATCAAAAGACTCCTCTGCTTAACCGGGGATGATGTTGTGAATGTCTACATTACCCTGATTGCACGACAGGCCAATCCCGAAATTGAGATTGTCTCCCGCTCAAATCACCGGGAAAACGTGAATAAGCTCTATCGCGCAGGGGCAACTCACTGTGTTGCGCCCTATGAGGTCTTTGGTTTGATTGCAGCTGAATATGCAGGTCAACCGGTAGCTTTTGAAGCGGTATATGGGTTACTGACCAGACAGACCAGTGAGGGCATCGAAGCAGTACGCATCAAGCCGACGAGTTCCCTGGTTGGACAACGTATGGATGAGATCGATTTCAAGCAGAGAAAACTTACCCCATTTGGTGTGATTCGCGAGGGTGAGTGTGAGACTGATGAGGCGTTGGGTCATTTCAATTTGAAGGGGCGTGGCTTTTACTTTAATCCTAAAGGTGATTTCACTCTTATGGCTGATGATCTATTGGTATTGATCGGCCATGAATATAGCGTTATTCATCTGCGTGAATGTCTGGAACGGGGGGTCTTGTAGTGGGAAGACGAGATACCTTGATATTCGGTTGCAGTGCTTTGGGTCATGAGGTGGCGATGCAGTTATCCGATCGTGACATAGAGGTCTACCTCTACAGTAATAACCTGGATGAGGTTGGTTCACTGCTGGCGAAAGGATTGCAGGCAGGTGTGATCGACTATACGGATGACGAAAAGCTGTTGGGTATCGGCATTGGGGATTGGGTGAAAACAATTTTTTGTCTCTTTGCCGAAGAACCAAACAACCTATTTTTGACTCTATCGGCTCGGGCACTCGATCCCGATTTGAAGATTGTATCTGTGTCGGAATCTGTTGAATCCAGTAAACGACTATTGGCTGCAGGGGCAACAAAGGTGATAGACCCCTATGAAATCAGTGGCCAGCGGGTGCATGAAATCATTGAGCGACCCTATCTGGTTGAGGTGCTTGAAAACACGCTATTTGGTAAAGCAATCGATATTGCAGAAATTGAGATTCCTGAGAAATCGGTGCTTTCCGGTATGCAGTTGAGCGATTTACAATTGGAGAAACGCTATAACCTGATTGTGCTGGGTGTGGTTGATCTGGAGTTGGGGAATCAGCTGATCTTTTCCAATAGTGGTGTTGACCACCGGCTTGATGCTGGTGATATCCTGGTTGTCATAGGCCATGTGAATGAGATCAGCCGCTTAAGAGAGGGGGTGTTAGGCAATCAGCCGGAACCCTTAAGCGGTTTAGATGATCAATAGGTATGTGGCGAGCAGGTATAGAACTTACCACTAGATCAGGCTGGTGCACTTGCCAGTAGATTAGCTAGCGGCTTGGTAACTTGCGCTAATTGAGCTTCAGCGGCCGATTCTGGTGAACTGGTAATCTGTTGTACCAGCGTATCCAACAGCGAACGTGCCTGCTGTGGTGTGGAGATGGCGGCAGCTGATGCAGTGCGGGATGTTTCCATTTCATAGAGCTGGCGTGCATTGTCGATATCAACGGTGGATCGGCTACTGGTTGAAGCCTGGGTCTCTTGTACGGACTCTCTGCTGCTTCCTACCTGTTCCGATTTTGTCTCGGCACTGGACTGGCTGGATCTATCTGTCGCGGTTTGAATGGTTTTTTCGCTGTTGACAGGGTTTATCATGACTTTTAATCCTCTCGAGACAAAAAATTGACGCTTAATGCTCTGGTTTACTAAGTTATGCACTATTCTGCGAGAAACGTGCCAACAGGGCTTTGTCGAGTATAGTCAATGAGGGGGCGGCAAACACACCAGGGGATGATTCTGCGAATTGAAGCCCTATTTATGACCTTGATACTTTGGGGGACGAGCGCCGTAGTTGGGGCTGCAAGTCAACCTATGCTTGGCGAAAACCTGGAGTACACGCTGAAGTTCCGTGGCCTGATAACTGGCTATGTGGAGCTGGATATCGCCAAAATGACCTTAGAGGTCGAACAGGATATGGGTGAGGTGTTTGATTCTCCAGCCTATATCACTAATCTGCAAGTCACGACTGAACCCTATTCGAAAGCTGAGATGCTCTATCCAGTTCGACTCAAATACCGGAGTTGGTTGGATGCTCATAAACTGCATCCCTTAATCGCAGTCAAAACTCTAAAAGCAAGGGTCGAGCGAGAGGAGTTTTTCTTGTTCGACCGGAAATCGGGACAGGCCTTTCACTATCAGACAGGTGAGGATGAGGTGGTTGAGCCGGAAATTCCCCCGCTACAACTGCGACCGGTAACCACACTCACTCAAACAGAGTGGAGCGCCCTGACACAGACTCAAGCCATCGAGATGAAGGGAGAAGATGCTTTAGACTACATGGGATTGATACATCGTTTGCGAGGCATGCCACTTGAGAGTGGGAGTCCAATAGAGTTTTCCACATACAACGGCAAGGAGATCGAGTGGTTCCGAATTGATGTGAGTCGTGAACGTCTACTGCGGGCGGGTTGGGATCGAGAGACCTTCAAGCTTAAGTTAAGGGAGATCGACCCGGAAAATGGGGATCTAGGTGAGGCGGTGCACCTTTGGATGAGTGATGATGATCAACGCCTGCTGTTGCGTTTTTATGCTGAGCGAACCTTTGGCGCCATGGAGGGTATCCTGGAAACAGGTCGTCCTGTGGATCAACAGCAGTCCGAAGGGCTCTCCGATGCTACCAAGTCATCAATGGAGACCTATCTGGATTTCTGAGCCGATGGCTAGTCTTCTGATATCTTAAATTGTGCCTTTCCCTGGCTCTCTTTCTCATCCCCTTCGATAATCTTCAGATGATCCAGATTGGGTATAGGGGCAGCCTCCACTGGGGTTTGGCAATCCTCCAGGCTACCCTGATTGGCGGCTGAGAGTGAGAGATCGTTGGTGTCGATGATTGGCGGCTCAGGCGGTGTCTGGTCGTCCAGATTGTCATCTGAGCTATCCAGTTCCAGGGCAGTTGTGTCTATTTCGAGGGGTTCTGGCTCCTCTGTTTCATCCAGTAGAGCGCCTGGCTTGGTCAGGTCGAGAGCGCTGATATCGGGTATCTTCTGGGGGGCGGTCTCGGTTGTACAATCTGACAGGTCGAAACCCTCATTTGAGGAGAGGGGGTAGTCCGGAGCAATGATCTCCCTATGAGGGGGCTCTTCAGGAACCTCAAGCGGGCCATCTGCCAGGGTGAGTGTCTCCGTTGTAGCTGCAGTGGGGGCGGTCTGAGTCTGCTGAGGACGAGCAGCTGCTGGCGGTTTAGGGAGTGGTGCAGGTTGACCTGCGGGTACGATATCCACGAGTCCTCCAGCATCCCGGAAGGCAACACGGAATTTTATTGCCCGATCCATGTCGACGCCCCGTTTAATCGGCATAGGCTTACCGCTGAAAAGACGCTCCAACCGATCCCCTTCCAGTTTGAACATGGCGCCGATCTTGCGCTTGACCTTTTCTGGATCACTGTCTTTGAGCAGTGCACCCGAAAAGTAGACGTCATAGGTCTCTAAACTCACTGACTATCTCCTTGGTTTGGCCAGGATCTATCTTGAATATTATACTCGTCACTTCCCTGGTGATCCTTTAGAAAAGGTAGTCTCAGCATACCAGGCAATTTTGTGATCAGGTTTGGGTTCTGCAAAGATCCAACCCCGATTTTCATCTGTTGATGACCAAGCTGAGGCTGCGCGATATAGGTGCCCATGAGTCGATCCCAGATAGATAGGTTAAATCCAAAATTGCTGTTGGTCTCCTTTGGGATAACCGAGTGGTGAACTCTATGCATATCCGGTGTCACAACCAGCCAGCGTAAGATCCGGTCGAGTCGTGCTGGAAGGGATACATTGCCATGGTTGAACATCGCCATACTGTTTAAAACCACTTCAAAGATCAACACCGCTATCACAGAAGGGCCCAGCGCTGCGATGGTGGTGATTTTGATCAACATTGAGAGCACTATTTCAATTGGGTGAAAACGGGCGCCTGTCGTCAGATCGTAGTCTGGATCGGCATGGTGTACTCGATGTAGACGCCACAAAGCGGGAATGGCGTGCACCATCACATGTTGCAGATAGATCACCAGATCCATCAGAATAACTGCAATCACCACACTCAGCCAGAGCGGAAGGTTGACCTCATTCAGCAGTCCCCAGCCCTTTTCCTCGATGAATGCGGCAAACCCTACCGCAGCAGCAGGAAAGAGAAGACGCAGTAAAAGAGTGTTGAGGATAACAATGCCGAGGTTTGAGCTCCAGCGGCGGCTTCGGGTAAAGATAAGCTGGCGACAGGGTATGAAAAACTCCCAAACTGCCATGGCTGCAAAGATAGCAACAAAGATACTCAGGCGAATTGTCAGTTCATACTCGAGAATGAAGTCAGTCATGGTCTATTAATTATATATGAGACATTAGCAGTGAATGACTGTAGTAGAAAATCAGGCATTGCCTTTATCCTTCATACCGATACCTTGTTGAGCTGCGAAGTCGAGCATGCGTTGTATGGGGATGACAGCCTGTTCACGTAGCTCAGGATCTATCTCAATCTGATTTGCACCAGAGTCCAGAACCCGATTGAGGTTCTGTAGTGCATTCATGCCCATCCAGGGGCAGTGTGCACAGCTGACACAGGTCGCTCCTTCACCGGCGGTTGGTGCTTCGATGAGCGTCTTCTCCGGAGCCATCTGCTGCATTTTGTAGAAGATGCCCCCGTCAGTGGCAACGATGAACTCCTTGTTATCCATATCGGATACCGCTTTGATCAGAGCTGTCGTCGAACCGATCACATCGGCTTGTTGAATTACATTTTCCGGAGATTCCGGATGCACCAATACAGCAGCATCGGGATGCAGACGCCGAATACGTTCCAATGCAACAGCCTTGAACTCTTCATGTACAACACAGGAGCCTGGCCACATCAGCATATCTGCACCTGAAACACGCTGCACATAGCTACCCAGATGGCGATCAGGGCCCCAGAGAATCTTTTTGCCCTGGGATGCCAGATGCTTGACGATTGGCATTGCTATACCAGAGGTAACCACCCAGTCGGAGCGAGCCTTGACCTCTGCGCTGGTATTGGCGTAAACCACCACGGTATGTTCGGGGTGAGCATCGCAGAAGGCACTGAACTGATCTGCAGGGCAGCCTTCATCCAGTGAACAGGTTGCATTCAAGTCGGGCATGATAACCCGCTTTTCCGGATTGAGTATCTTGGAGGTCTCACCCATGAAGCGAACCCCGCAGACGACCAATGTTTCCGCATCCTGGGCTGCACCGAACCGGGCCATTTCCAGAGAGTCGGCGACACAACCTCCACTCTCTTCGGCTAGCGCCTGAAGGTCAGCATCGGTGTAGTAGTGCGCAACCAGAACCGCATTTTGCTGGCTCAGTTTCTCTTTAATCTGAGCTTTGAGCTGCAGTTTTTCCTGCTCTGTCAGAGTTGGCCACTGAGGGTGTTCAGGGACCTTGATATCAGGCAGTTTCAAAGATTCAACATTCATGAAAATCTCGTTATCTATTTGATGATCTCAACCTGTGTCGGGTTGATGACTTGGTAGTTTTTTGCAGGACGATGATTTCCCAGGCGGGAATATTCACCTGTCTCACGGATAATGTTACGGGCAAGAATGCCTTTACGAAAATTTCGTTTATCCAGGTTTTCGTTCAACAGGACTTCATAGACAGACTGCAGCTGGCTCAGTGTAAAGCTATCCGGGAGCATCTGAAATGCAATCGTAGTGTAGCCCAGCTTGGCAATCAGGCGTTTTCTTGCCCTATCGATAATGTCAGCGTGATCAAATGCCAGGTCAGGTAGCTTGTTGATGGGGAACCATGCGGTTTTGGCTGCATCGCTGGATGCCTTAGGGCTCAGATGATCTGAAGGAGTTAGGGCAAAGTAGGTAACGCTGATTACTCTTTCCCGTGGATCTCTAAGCGGGGCACCGAAAGTACCGAGCTGCTCCAGGTAGACGCCTTCAATACCGGTCTCCTCGTTTAACTCACGTTTAGCACAAGCTTCCAGGTCTTCGTCGATATCAAGAAAGCCACCCGGTAGGGCCCACATACCCTGAAAGGGGGGGTTTTTCCTCTCTATCAGCAGTACAGACAGGATATTCATCTGGATGGTGAATAGTACAACATCAGTAGTCACTGCTGGATGTGGGTAATCGTAGTTGTATCTCTTCTGCAGATTCATCTCAAAACTGTGTCGCGAAAAAATTGACCTTGCTCTGTTTTAGGTCAGATAAGGAGTCTCACAAAGGGGGCTGATATGGAGAAATGGTACACTTGTTAGTGTATTAAGTACACCATCACAGAATTGAAAGCCTTAGTTAAATAGAGGGTTAAAGATCAAGCTTTTGTCGCCGCTAGAAGTGTAAGGATGAAACGACTACTTCAACCCTGACTATTACTATAAATCTATGCAAACGGCCCAACAAGCGAAAGAACAGATTCTAAAGCTGCAGCATCTGCCACCACTTTCAGCGACTGCTACTCGCCTGCTTACTCTATTGAGTGAAGAGGATCTGGCGCTGAATAAGCTGGCCGAGGTCATCAATCAGGATCCGGGATTGGCTGCCAGGATTCTGGGGCTTGCAAACTCTGCCTATTTTGGACAGCAAAATCCTGTGCTCAAGGTTGAGGATGCCATAATCCGCGTATTGGGGCTGAACATGGTAAAAAGTCTATCTTTCAGCATTGCGGTGAGCGGCGCCTTCGATATTTCCGGCTGTCACCATTTTGATTTAAAACGCTACTGGCGTGATTCCCTCTATTTGGCCACCCTTGCCAGGCAGCTCTCACTCAAGAGCACTATGGATGATCGTTCAGACCCGGATGCAGTCTACTTGGCAGGACTACTATTAAATATTGGTGTTTTGGTGCTGGTACACGTTTTTCCTGAGCTATATGGCAAAGTCATACAGATTTCGCGTCAGCAAGGTAGTGATGCAGATATTATTGCGCTGGAAAATGAACATATAGGCATCAATCACTGTGAGGCTGGTGCCTGGTTAGCTGATAGATGGCATTTGCCAAGTCTGATTGTGGCTGTGATTTCACAGATGAGTCAACAGGTTAGGGATGAACATAGTAAAGAGGTTATCCTGGTCGGCGCTGTCTCCTGCTGGCTAAACCACACTGATGAAGATGGAGCACTGGTTAAGCAGTGTAGATCAATACTATCTGATTGTTGTGGATTGTCAGCAGAATCGCTAGACCATATCAAGGCAGGTTTTTTGGACAAGGAAGATGAGATCAAATTAATTGCCAATTTGTTGGCGAGTTGACAGGAGCGTCAGATGGATCTTTCGTTTAACCAGACCTCGATGGACTTAAGAGAGCGCTTCTTCAGCTTACTGGATTCCCTATCTGCCCTGAGGGCACTTTCTCAAATAAATATTGAACGAGTCACTGAAGACGAGTTGCTGGCTAAGGCCTTGGATGAGCTGGTGCGGTACCAGAATATCGACAACTGCTCAGTATTTCGATTGGAAGATGGGGTGCTGAATTGTGTGGTCGGGCGAAGCATGGTTGAGTCCCATGCTGAGATCATCGGCACAGCGAATGCTAAATCTCAGCAACAAACTATGCAGTTCAAGTCGGGTGAGGGCATAGTTGGGGTAGCTTATGCCACAGGGCAATTGCAATACTGCAGGGATTGTGGCCAGAGTCATGATTTTATAGCTCACAGACATCAGGGATCTGAAATGCCCGGCTCATTGATCAGTGCGCCGATAAAGATGGGGGAGTTGGTTCTTGGTGTGCTCAATGCTTCACATCCGATGCCGGAGTATTTTGAACCTTGGCAGCAGCATACTTTAAGTCTGTTTAGTAGCTGCTTGGGGCAGATTATATACAACCACCGTATGCTGCATGAGCTGGAGTTGCTGGTTGATCAGCGAACAGATGATCTTGCTAAGGCTCTCGATGAGGCCAACAGACTGCGCAAGCGTTATCAGCAGCTTTCAATGGTTGATGAGTTGACCGGTTTAAATAACCGACGCTACTTCTTTAATGAAGCTGAAGCGCAATTGTCACGGGCTATTCGCTCGGAGCAACCTTGTAGTCTGATGCTGATAGATGTCGACCACTTTAAGCGAGTCAATGATCAGTGGGGGCATTTGGTTGGTGATCAGGTTTTGGCTGCTATATCGAGGATATTGTTAGAGGAGGCTCGAGGTGGTGATCTGGTTGCCAGGGTTGGTGGTGAAGAGTTTGTGATCCTTTTGCCAGAGGCAGGGATCGAAGGCGCAGATCTGATGGCGCAGCGAATTCAAGAGCGCTTGACTAACCTTGAGACCGGTGGCGTTCGCCCTAATGTTAATTTAACGGTCAGTATCGGTATCACAGGGTTGCCGAAAGATCCTGATCAAGCATTAACCCCTGGCCAACTGGTAGACCAACTCTACTCTCAGGCGGATCAAGCCATGTATGACTGCAAGCGTGATGGACGTAACCAGAGAAAGCGCTTTCAGGGTTGATATTACTGATTCAGCGATGATAGCGAACCGAAGATGATACCCTCACTGGTGTCATAGTGTGTTTCGGTTGGCCCTAAAAAGAGAATCCAGGTGGCACCCTTATTGTTGCCGCCACTATCATCCAAACGGGCACCCACTGCCAGATCCGTATGGTCATCACCATTGAGATCACCAAGATTGGCTAAAGCACCGCCAAACTGATCCCCATCATTGAGGCTACCATCAAAATCCCCTTCAGTGTCTGAGATTTTCGATGCAGAGACAATTTCACCGTCGCCTTGCATGAACAGTACCCATGCAGCGCCGCGATCACTTCCACCATCGTCACTCTGTTTTGCGCCGACGATAAGATCATCGTAGTTATCATTGTTGAGGTCACCGATGTTCACCAGGGCACTGCCAAATTGATCGCCGTTACTGAGTTGATCCTCAAAGCCCCCGCGGTTATGCGAAATTCTTTTTAATGAATCGACAGTACCATCGCTGTTCAAGAGGAGAATCCATACTGCACCGCGATCACTGCCACCATCATCGTTTCCACTGATACCAACTGCAAGGTCTGTCACGCCGTCACCATCGAGGTCACCGATGGCAGAAACAGCACTGCCAAAATGGTCCCCATCCTCTGGATCCCGCTCGAGGTTTCCTTCTTCTGAAGAGATTTTCTGGGTTGCACTGACAGTGCCGTCGCTATTCATGAAGAGAATCCACACCGCGCCCCGGTCAGTGCCGCCATCGTCATCATTGGGTACGCCGACAGCGAGATCATCTATGCCATCATTGTTGAGATCTCCGATATTGGCCAGTGCGTGACCGAATTGGTCATCGGTATCAAGATTTCCTGTGAATTGACCTGCATCTTCTGAGATCTTCTGATGGGATTCCACGCTACCGTCGTCTTTCAGAAACAGCACCCATAGCGCACCATGGTTTGTGCCGCCATCGTCGTCCATAGGGGCGCTGACAACAATATCTTTGAAACCATCATTATTCAGATCGCCAACTGCCGCAATAGCGCTGCCGAACTGATCATTATCATCCAGGTCGCCATCAAAATCCCCCTTGTCACTGGAGATCTTTTGCTGGTAATCGACTTGACCATCATCGTCCAGAAAAAGCACCCAGACAGCACCGCGATCTTGGCCATCGTCATCATCGTAGGGGGCGCCAACAGCGAGATCGATGACGCCATCGCTCTCCAGGTCACCAATATTGGCGACAGCAGCTCCGAATTGATCTCCATCATCGAGATCCCCAGAGAATTGACCGCTGCGATCAGAAATTTTCTGATCAGATTCGACTTCCTTGGTATATGTCTCTTTGCAACCGGAAAGGATTATTATCAACCCAAGGGCCATAGCAAAGAGGGTAGGTAGAGGATATTGTTTCATATCGTTCAGAAGCCATTCAGTTCCATTGTAGTTTCATCATAGACTCTATCACGATGAGCGCAGTTCGTAAGCAATATAAGAACTGTGCGAAGCGTCACGATTATAGATGAGAGGGTTGCAGCTCCATCGTAACGAACACAGACAAAGCTACCAACACAAAGGGTGTCCGGGCTACACCCTTTGCATGGCATGAAAAGAGATCTGTCAGGCAGAGCCCGTTGGGTTCTCTTGTGGTGTTTCACTCGCAGTCATTGTCTCTTCCTGGGACTCTGCAGCAAGGAGCTTCTCACTGCCTGAAGGATTGGTAAATTGATCATTCAGGGTCTGGATATAGGTATCGGTTGTCTGCACTACATCTTGCAACTGTTTGCGGGATTTTCTTCCCCAGCCAGCTGGCTTTTTACTGAAAATAGAACGCCAGGGTTTTGTGCTACGAATAAAAGCGCCGACCGGATTACTCTTTAAACCCAGCTGAGATGCCTTAGCCCGAAGACCCTTCAGTAGCGATCGAGATGCAAGGCCACGAATGGTGAAATGGATTGCGCCTAAAGCAATCACCAGCAAAGCCAGGAGTGCCCAGGGGAGGATTTTATTGGCGTCAGCAGCGAGCCAGGGTGGCTGAAAACTGAAGCCCTGCCAATACCCAGCATTGATCGAGTAGATCAGCAGCGCAAAAAATAGGCCGCCCATGATAACTGCATCACCGATAAGAACCCTTTTTCTCCATTTGTCGAGTGTGGCGGAGATCAGGGGTACACATCGTTCTTCAATATCTCTGGCGGTCTTCTCAAGTGCGCCTACAATACGATAGGCGCGTTCGATCTCAACCTCCTCCATGCGGCTGTGGATTTCACTCAGATCGATATCCCGTTTTGTCTCATATCGTTGACGAAGTGCTTCGTCTTCAATAGGCACAGCAGCATCAGGATTATAGACAGCATAGAAGCGGCCGGCAGTCAGGCCTCGCTCGCCAAGCGCCCTTTGCCAGGCGGCAATTACATCCTCAGGATTGTTCTCCCTTGCGGTGGTATCTATCTGATTCAGTATATAGAGGAATTTCCCCGTATCATTACGATGAATGGTTCGCTCTATGAGATGGCTCAGGGTGTCTTGCATAGCCCCCGGTTCAGGGTGGCGGGCATCAAAAAAGACCAGCACCAAGTCAGATAAGTCGATGATATGGTCGGTGATACGCAGCGTGGATGTACGCTGGGCATCTGCATCGAATCCGGGGGAATCGATCAGTATTTTGCCCCGAAGTTTCTGACTGGGGCAGGTTTTGAGCTGTAGATAGGCATCAATTCTATCCCCTTCACCTTTGGCAACCTTTTCTATCTCATCCGACATCTGATAGAAGGGAAATCTTGGATCAGAATCCAGGGCAACGCCAGGCAGTGCGTGTGCCGTGGCCTCTTTGCTGTAACAGATGACTGTGAACTTGTCATCCACGGCCTGGTTCCCTGATCGCTGAATCTTGTCGCCAATATAGTGATTGATAAAAGTTGATTTTCCCGCCGAAAAGGTTCCGAGGATCGAAATCAGAGGCCACCAGGGGATCTGGGTTGCAAAAGAGCTGTCACCCTCCATAAGCCCCATACGGAAAGCGACTGCGTCGAGTACTCTAAAGCTTTGCACTGTGCTGAGGAGAATAGGGTTTTCCTGTTCCAGGTGGGTTTCAAGGTGTTTGAGACGTGCCTCTATGACCTGTCCTGCTGGATGCATGTTTTTCTTGCTCCTCTATAACGAATGTAGATTTTATCCGGCAACATCAATTGTTTCGATCAGCAATAATCTGTCAGAAACCAGAGAATTATTCTCTATTCAATACTATCAAAATGTCAGCTGCTTCAAGAATATAGTTACTTTGCAATATGTGGATAGACAAGAATAGCCGGTAGTGGCGGCATATTCTTTACCGACAACATTCGTGAAGCCTTACTAATCAGACCTTGTGAATATTGTCCGAGCCTATGAAACGTCGAATAGTATAAAACACAACACCAGCTTAGACTAAGTTGACTTTCCTGGTGAGGATATCTTAAGGCTGATATCGACAGATGTATGATTATTCTCCCGAGATGCTTGTTGTTTAAATCTGCCGGCTCTAAAGAATTAATACTATTGAAAAGATGTCTCTCTAGAATAGTGACAAATTAGTTAAATTTAGGGCTGATAGAAGCATGATATCTCGTTGATTTGAAATGGTATATAATCAAATTCTAATATATTTAACCAAATGATATATAGGGCTTTCTTACTAAAATCCCCGGTTGCATTGCCCGATCCCTTCAGAGATACTGGGAGGTTCTCAAATAGGGTTAGGTTTCGCCCATAACATAAAAAAATAAGTCAGAGAAATTTGTGGAGGTTGTAATGGCTGAATTGTTCTCGGATGGTTGGATGAGTGAGTTTGCGACCCATTGGAATGCTGAGCCGGATTTATCCGATGCTTTGTCTCAAATCGGTTTCAGCAGTGTCATTGGGTATGGATTTGATGGTGATGGTGAACCCAAAGGTGTGTTGACCATTGAAAATGGGAAAGCAGTTTCTGGTGAAGCATTCAACGGACAGACTCTAAACTGGGATATACGTGCTACTGAAGATCAGTGGCGCAAGTGGATGGCTAAGCCACCAGGAATGATGGGCTTGGGTATGGCATTTACCTCCAGAAAAATGAAATTCGTTATTGGCGACTACTCGTCAATGATTAAAGATCCACGCATGGCTGGCCCCTTCATCAAGAGTTTCTCTGTGATGGGGCGTGTCTGAAAACTGTTATAAATGTCAATCTTCCTTCCTTTCGCGTGTAACAACACTAGGTAGTAGTGAAATATGGGCTTTAAAATTAAGGCGATGTTACTGACAGTGGGTTTGTCTGCTTGCTTGGCTGCGGGGGGTGTTCAGTCCCAGCCAAATATGGCTGACAGCGCTTTCTTTGTTGTACAGCAGACTCAAGGGGTTCCCCATGTCTCATTGGGGGGTACAGTAGTCCCTTACAAAGAGGTGACCCTCTCCGCTCAATTGCCTGGCCGGGTCAACTACCTGGCAGGTATTGAGGGGGATACGTTTAAGGAAGAGGATCGACTGGTTGAACTGGATGTTAATGAGCTAGAAGCAAAGCGTGAAGCTGCTCAAGCCCAATTGGCGAATGCTGATGCACAGCTGCGTAATGCGGGCGTACAGTATAACCGGGAGCTCTGGTCACCTAAGTCGAAATCTTCGATGGGTGGTATGGGTATGCCTAACCTGTTCGATCAGATGTTCACCAGGCCGATGGAAGATACTTTCGGAGATAGGGATCAAGGCGCAGAGCGTAGTGCGGATATTTTCTCATCACGTACCAATATTCAACAGGCTCAGAACACCATATATCGGGTGCAGGCTGAGATCCGCGCAATTGATGCAAAGATACGGGATGCTAAAAGTGTTGCGCCGTTCAATGGTGTAATCATGAAAAAATTCGTCGAGGTCGGGGATACAGTTCAGCCTGGTCAGCCGCTACTCAAATTTGCAGATGTCGAATACCTTCAGATTGTGGTCGACGTGCCCGGTCGACTCCGTCCAGGGTTGAATGAGGGAATGATGTTGCGCGCCGAGCTTGATGTGGGTGACCGGGAAGTGCCAGTTCGGGTCGCGCAGATATTTCCTATGGCAGATGCTCAGCGCCATACAGTGACTATTAAGTTTGATCTGCCCCAGGGGGTATCGGCACCTGGAATGTATGCCAAGGTTCTAGTGCCAGATTTTAATGCGCCGGCGAGATCCAATCCGATCATCCCCAATTCGGCTATTCGTTACAATGGCAGTCTGCCCGGGGTCTATGTGGAAGGTGAGGACGGGAAGCCAGCGTTGAGGTTGATCCGTGTTGGCGAGAAGTTGCCAGGCGGTGGTTTCACAACCGTATTGTCCGGACTTCAAGCCGGAGAGCGGATATTGAGAAACCCGCCGTTGGATATCAGTACGGGTTGGACGACGCCGCAGCAATAGAATAAATCAGGAAGAGCTGAATCGTGCTGGTCAGGTTGGTGGGGGATCAGTACAGACTCTTCCGAGTAAATCTTTCTTCTTTAGGGTTAAGGTCAAGTGTGGTGTTTCACTGCTCTAGCCTAGGCCTGGTACTACAATTTCGGGATCAAATATGAGCCAGAACGACGACAAACTCGATCAGCTCCACTCAATGGACCCAAATTATGAGGCTCACCTGGGGATAGCCGGAAGAACCGCAAGGTTCTTTATTGAATCTCCTCTATCGCCACTCTTTTTCCTGGCTATGATGCTAATGGGGCTGCTTGGCCTGATTATCACGCCACGTCAGGAAGATCCTCAGATTTCTGTGCCGATGGTGGATATATTTGTCCAATATCCTGGTGCAGCCGCTGACCAGGTAGCCGCACTGGCGATCGAGCCCCTCGAACGGATCATGTCTGAAATTCCCGATGTCAAACATGTCTACTCCGCCTCTCAACGGAGTGGTGGTGTGGTGACCATCGAGTTTGAGGTAGGTGAAGAGATGGGGCCGTCGTTGGTCAAGGTCAACGATAAAATCGATTCCAATATGGATCTGATCCCCCCCGGCGTGATGCCACCTCTGGTAAAGGCTAAAGGCATAGATGATGTGCCGGTGGTTACCCTGACCCTCTGGTCCAAGGATCTTGACCGGGATGGTAGACCCGATGTGGATGATGGTCAGCTGCGAATGCTGGGCCACGATGTGCTGCAGACGCTGAAAGAGCTGCCAGACACGGGTAATGGTTTCGTCGTTGGTGGTCGCCGTGAACAGGTTACTATCGAAGTATTTCCTGAGCGACTTGCTGGTTACGGTATAAGTCTTGATCAGGTGGCCAATACCATTCGTACTGCCAATGCAGAGCAGTTGGCGGGGGGCGTTGAGGCCGGCAGCACTCACTTTTCGGTTGTCACCGGATCCTTTCTGAAGAATGTCGAGGATATTAATCGCCTGGTTGTGGGTACCCACAACGAAGTTCCTGTCTATGTGCATGATATTGCCCGGGTGAAACAGGGCCCTGAAGATGCGCAGCATTTGGTGGGGTTCTATACCGGTGCTGCCAGTGATCTGGATATTAAAGCTGACGGGGTACCAGCTATCACCCTGGCAATTGCTAAAAAAGAGGGCTCGAATGGTGTTACGGTAGCTAACTCAATCAAGGAGCGGATTGAAGTTATCAAAGGCACCCTGATTCCAGAGAACGTAGTGGTCTCTGTTACCAGGAACTATGGTAAAACGGCTGACGACAAGGTCAGTGAACTGATCTTCAAGCTGTTTGTCGCAACAGGCTTTGTGTTCCTGCTGGTGCTTGCGGCATTCCGTGCATTCCGGCCCGCGATAGTTGTGGTATTGGTTATCCCGGTGGTACTGCTGATGACCATCTTCAGCGCCTGGGTGATGGGCTACACCATCGACCGGGTGAGTCTCTTCGCCTTGATCTTCTCCATCGGTATCCTTGTGGATGACGCCATTGTTGTAGTTGAGAATATCTACCGGCGATGGTTGGAAGAGGGCTCCACCGATATTGTCACTGCCGTGGATGCGGTTCGTGAGGTCGGTAACCCAACCATATTGGCGACATTTACCGTTATCGCCGCCCTGCTGCCGATGGGATTCGTGACCGGTATGATGGGTCCTTACATGGAGCCCATTCCTGCTCTGGGTTCAGTGGCAATGTTAATCTCGCTGTTTGCCGCTTTTGTATTTACCCCTTATCTGACCGTCTCACGCTGGTTGAGACCCTCCATGCGCTATCTGGAGGTTGCGGGAGAGAGGGAGCACAAAGAGGCCGAGTGGCTTGAAGGTCTGTTCAAGGGCGCACTTATGCCATTGATCGAATCTCCCAGAAAGGCAAGGATATTCAAGCTGGTTATGTGGGGTAGCTTCCTCGTGGCCTGCTCGTTTTTCTACTTCAAGTGGGTGGCAGTGAAGATGCTGCCACTGGACAACAAGCCTGAGTTTGCGGTTGTGCTGGACATGCCTGAAGGTACAGCGCTGCCTGTGACTGCCAACCTGGCCCATCGGATGGCAGAAAAGGTCCGGGTGATGCCTGAAGTGACCGCTGTTCAGGTCTATGCAGGCACTGCAAGGCCCTTTGATTTCAATGGCATGGTACGCCACTACTATCTACGAAGTGATCCCTGGCAGGCAGAGGTGCAGGTGCAGCTGTTGGATAAAACCGAGCGTAAACGCACCAGTCATGAGATTGCAGTTCAGACCAGAGAGATGCTGGCAAAGCTTACCGAAGGTAGTGGCGCCAAGGTGGCAGTTGTAGAGATGCCACCAGGTCCGCCTGTGTTGCAATCGGTGGTCGCTGAGGTGCATGGTCCGAGTAGTGAAGTCAGGAGAAAAGTGGCTCAGGATCTGACCAATATCTTCAGTCAGACTGAGAGTCTGCGCGATGTGGACAACTATATGCGCGACCCTTATCAGTATTGGCGATTTACTGTGGATACTGAAAAGTCAGTTCGCAGAGGCATCTCTGTAGACACAATCAATCGCAATCTTGGCATGGCCCTCGGTGGCTCCCCACTGGGTGACGTCAAACAACGTGCAGGTCATGAATCGGTCAATATCGTTATGCAGGTGCCGATGGCGGAACGCTCTGAGATTACCCGTCTCGGGGATCTTCCGATTCAATCCAGCACTGGTGTGACAATTCCTCTGCGTGAGTTGGGTCGTTTTGAACAGGTTTTGGAAGACCCGATCATCTACCACAAAGATCTGCGTGATGTGGAGTATGTGGTAGCCGAGGTTGGTGGGAAACTGGCAGCACCGGTCTATGGCATGATGCAGGTACAGGATCTGCTGGATAATGAGGTCTATGTCGCCCCTGACAATGTACCGATTGATGCACATTGGCTGGGTGCCCCAAAGAACGATACTCGTACAGCCATCGAATGGGCGGGAGAGTGGACAGTCACCTTCGAAACCTTTCGTGATATGGGTGCCGCCTTTGCAGTGGCGTTGGTGCTGATCTACATACTGGTGGTTTGGGAATTTGGCAATTTCAGAATTCCTGCGCTTATTATGGCGCCGATTCCGCTTACGCTTTTAGGTATCATTCCTGCCCATTTTATCTTCTTTCAAGCAGGATGGGGTGGTGAATTTACCGCTACTTCAATGATTGGCTGGATTGCACTGGCGGGTATTATCGTACGTAACTCCATACTTCTGGTGGACTTTTCCATCCATCAAGTGCAGCAGGGGGTTTCAGTCGTCGATTCTGTCATCATGGCGTGTAAAACCAGAACCCGTCCGATCATGATCACTGCCTTTGCCTTGGTTTGTGGTTCATCGGTTATCTTTTTCGATCCCATCTTTCAGGGGATGGCGATCTCCCTGGCATCCGGTGTGATGGTCTCAACAGTTCTGACCCTGATCGTTATTCCGCTGGGGTGTATTACTGCCAGTAAGGATATCCTCGAGGTGGCCGCTGCAACGGCTCCGGAAGGTAGTAAGCTGCTGACGCAGGAGTCTGATAGTTCACCTCAGGAGATTGAGCCAGAGCCTGTTGCTGCTGTAGAGAAGCCTGAGTCTGAGGGTGATCAGAAGCGCTCTTTGGGGATGGTGGTTTGGGCCAAGATTGTTGCTCTCTTTACCATGATCTTCTATCTGTTCAAGGGGATATTTTTACTCCTTGGACAACTCTTCAAGGGTTTGAGGAAAAAAGGTAAAGAGTCGACACCCACAGCAGAGAAGCCAGACTCCGCTGGAGGAGGCTCTTCAGGCAGTGATCCTGATACAGGAGGATTCGTGCCGGATAGTGGGACGCCAACATCCGGAGCGACAGAACCACCAATTGCAGCAGCACCTGCGACAGAAGAGAAGCAGCCTGCGGTAGCAGCAGAAGCATCGACACAATCCGATGCTCTCTTGGAAGAGACGAAGCTATCAGAGACCAGTCAGACCTCTTCTGTAGCTGAAGCCGAGGGATCTGAAAAAGAACCCAAGCAAAGCGCTGAAGGATCGCAAGCAGCAGCAGGTGAAGCAGCGGCTAAGAAGCCTCAGGCGAGGCAGGAGAAGGCTGCTCAAAAACCTGAAGCTGTTCATGCCAAGCCGAAAAAGCGTCCTTCAACTTTGAAAAAGCAGGTTTCCAAGAAAAAGGCGGCTGTAGCGGCTAAAAAGGGGAATGGAGAGAGTAAGGCTCAATCTTCCACAACGGAGCCCCGTAAGAAGGCTGTTTCCAATGTGGCCAACTTTCCTCTAAGAAAGAAGGCGGCTCGTCGAGGTATACGGCTTAAGTAGCAAGGATTGAGCACTGTAATCTGCTGTTTGAGATGTTTGGATTGATAAGGTGATTCTGAAGTTACTGGCCTGAGGTGCACCTGCTTAATGGTCTATAATGACCTATTCGGATGCACTGGTTAGTAACTATTCAGGGTCTGGAGTCTGGTTACCTTCTCTAGTGGGCCGCGCGGTAAGTTTGGTAACTCTCTGCCGGTCCACATGCGATCTTTTCGTCAGGTAATTGTTAGAGATCCGAGAGCTACGCCAAGCTTGTCGTGGAGTGAGCAGGTTTGCAATTCAAAATGTTATTTCGGCTGTTCTGGCTCATCTCCCTGTTGGGGCCGACAACTCTGCTGGCTGAGCAGCAGATTTATCCGTTTTCACCCTCCTATTCTAAAACTCCCCAGAGCAATTTTGAACGCCAGCACTACTACTGGCGACCCTTGAATCAAGAGGATGAGTATAGAGTTATACCTGGGAATAACTGGCAGGCACCTGTCGAACAGGAAACCCTGGGAGTTAGAGACGAGTCAGATAGCTCTTTCTCCAATTGGAGCCACTGGCAGATACCCCAAACTCAAGGAGCCATACCCTATGGCCGAGGGTTTAGGTTTCGTCCTCTGAATGAGAGAGAGCAGGATCGTCACCAGCGCCGAAACAGTTCAGACCAATCAATTCAATTTCGTCCCTCAAATTCAGCAACAGATAGGGCTTTCGGTTTCTCGATGGAAAACCAATATCGATTTCGTCCCGATAGCCGCCTTGAGAGGGATTCCAGGAGTGCCCCGCGACGCTACTCCCTGGAACCGCCGTTGCATATGCTCTACCCGACACCATAGTGGGAGAATCCTAGGGCCAGTTAAGGGTAAAAGTCTGTAGAGTTTGAATAAATCCCTTCTTGTTCATCTACTGAAAGCGATAAGAGAAGGCATGGAAATATTAGATTTTGAAGAGAAAAATATCTTAAACAGTTTTTTAGAGGCCTATTTACCGCTAAACTGTCGTGACATAGCTCAATTCTATTTTTTAGGTTTGAGTTATCGAGCTATACAATAGGGCTTTTTCTGATATTCGGGTGCAACTTTCAAGTTGCAAATTAGTTTCGGTAAATATCAGAACGATATTTGTTCGTACCATAATCCGTTGGGTGGGTATCCCAATCTTACGAGATTAAAATAAGGAAACAGGTAACCTGATGAAAATTGCAGCGTTCGCTTTACTGCTTTCTGGCGTCATTACAACAACCATGGTTCCGTTTGCCTCTGCAACGGCAGGGGGTAACTATGCTCCCGGACAGAATCAGGGGTATTGGCCTGCTTATGGTGGGACATTAAGTTACAAACCTAGCCGATACGCACCCAACCAAAGAGTTGGGCAGGGTCAGATGGGGCAAGGCTGGCCTGCTTCGGGTACGCCTTCTAACTATCGATTCCGGCCCTGGTCTGGTAAGACTCAGCCGGCTTGGAGGGCGCCAGCGAATCCAGCATGGAGACAGCCCCCTGTAGCGGTGAATCATCCTGCTGCACAAATCAGCCCGGCAAGGTATGCACACTCACCGCAGATGCGAACCCCAAACAGGTATCGCTTCCGACCCTTGCCTCAAGGTGGTCAGCAGCCTCAATTTGCTGCGACAGAGGTGGCTTATCGTCCATCCAATATCAAAATACCAGATCACTATGTCTATCGGCCTCTCAATCCGGTGAAAAAGGTTCAGCGACATCCGTCTCCTCATCACTACACCCCGACCTATTCACCAGCGCCTGCTTACGGTTTTCCCCCGCCTGCGCCGATGAGATTTAGTGCACCAGTTCCCAACCGCTCTGTTCCAATAGCTCGATCTCTACCTGGGCCCCGCTATGCCTATCGTGGACAGCCATATCCTGATTTCAGGTTTCGACCAACTACAAGCGCTTATGGGCCTCCCGGGTACCCTATGGCTGGTTCGTATATGAACCGAGCACCTCGGTATGCGGCTCGCTGGCCCGAACGGCCGAGATTTAGGCCTGCTCCCCGGTTCCGAGCTCCAGTTCCCGCATATGTCGATCCATTTTATGGCTATCCACCAGGCTATGCTCACCCTGCAATGGCCTATAACTGGCCAAGTGAGAGGTGGGGAAGATATAGGCCATCCTATCCACAGCCCAATCCATCATCATGGCAAGCTGCGCCTGATACCTATGATGATATTGCCGATAGGAGAGTCGATTGGTACGACGGTCGTGCTGATGGAGAGGGGGCATGGTATAAACTCACACAGCAACAGGATTGGCCTCGCGTGTCTCACAACTGGAGAGAGGAGAGCAACCACTACTCAAGGCCTTCAGAGTAGCGTGAAAATTGGCTTGTGATGGATGAAATGACCCGGTCTTAGAACAAAGGCGCTAGTGAATTGACGTGTGGTGTGCACCTGATTCAATGCTTGTTTTATGTGCCTAAATTCTCAGGCCAAACCAAAATAATAAAGGGGAGTTTATGATAACGGTAATCGGTAGTCTGAAAGGAGGGTCCGGTAAAAGCACGGTAACCTTCAATCTGGCTGTTTGGTTGGAGATGGCAGAGGCTGAAGTACTGGTCATTGATGCAGATCCGCAGGCAACATTGAGTGATGTTTCTGAAGTACGAACAGAGGAGGGTTTCGAGCCCTTTCTGAACATAAAGAGTGGCTCAGCCCTCACACGTAAAAAACTGGCTGGTTATGATGAAGTTCTGATCGATGTGGGTGCTTCAGATATTGAATCGATGAAGCAGGCACTGGCACTGGCTGATCGGGTTATCATACCGGTTCCACCTTCCCAGGCTGATATCTGGTCGACGCAAAGGTTTTTGAATTTTCTTGATCAAGCCGTTGATGGAGAAAGACCAGAGCTGTTGGCGTTTATCAACCGTGCAGATACACACCATGCTATCCGGGAGTCCGATGAGGCTGCAGCGGCACTTGTCTCCTTACCGGATGTGCGATTTATTAAACACCGTCTCTGTCAGAGAACGGTTTTTCGCCGCTCTTTCAGTGAAGGTTTGGCGGTTTACGAGCTCGACCCAAGAGGGAAGGGGAGTAAAGAGTTCTATGCGCTGACTGCGGCTCTTTATCCAAAATATGTCTCACAGTGAATCACCCAATAGTCCATTTGCATTGATCCCAATAGGGCTGAGGCTGTGATGCAACTTACTGTTTGTTAGGAAATTTATACCAGATTGAGCCGGTTTTTACAGGTTCAATCAGTGCTAGTGGGCCGCTCGGCAAGTCAGTCACTGAGCGACCAGTTTAAAAAAGATAATTTGATTGTTGGAGAGAGAGATGGGGATGTTAAGAAATCTGTTTGCATTGATTGGATTACTGGTGGTGATTGGTGCCGTAGCCTTCTATGCAAAATTCAATAGTGCAGTGGATGGATTCGATCCTGGTGCGGGAAAAGTTTTTAAGGAGTTTGCTCAGTCGCTGGTCGAAACAAAGAGTGCCGCTGAAGCGAGTATCTGGAAGATTCCTGTAGAGGATGGATTGACGGCTGAAGAGGTTGAAGAGACCATGAAGTTCGTCGCAAATGAACACAATATGTCTAATGTTGGTGAGCTGCCCCTTTCTCTCGATATTGAGGCAAAGATGGGTAGTGAATACCGCTTTGTAAAGATCTACCTCTTCTGTAACTCGTTGACTGCTGCGGAGATGCTCGATTATTCCGATGCCTATGCAGCCTATCTACCCTGTCGGATCACTCTTATCGAGGATAAAGCGGGTAAATTATGGCTGATCACTCTGAACATGGATATGATGATCTATGGCGGCGAGCCACTCCCACCTGCGCTCAAGGAGGAGGCGATCAAGGTTAAAGAGTATATTCTCGACATCATGAATCGTGGAGCAACTGGCGACTTCTAGTGGAGTCAGATTAAATCTCCAGTAATTCCATATAATATTTGTGGTATCTCCGGGGCTGTTGCAGAAACAGACCCCGGGTCATTTACCCACTCGATTCGATTTCGCAGACCTATCAGGGTGTTTATTAATAACCCTTTGTATTTTAATGGTTATTTGCGTGATTCTATTTTGATCAATGGTCTAAAACGGCTTTGCCCCGATCTTAATATCCCTGATCGTTAAGTGCTTACCACCAGCAGAAAATAGAATTTTCTCGAAAAAGTCTATTAGCATATAAAGAGACTTTTATTGTGATAAATAATTGTTATGCTAAAATTTCAAGACTACGTAATGGGTAGGTAACAGTCAGGTTCATTGAAGCATGACAGATAAAAATGACGATAAATTACTAAACGATCGTTCAGGAGAAGCAGATATCGGCCAGGAAGTCAGGGATGGTCAATCCTCCATGGATCGTCTTTCTCAAGCATTTGAGACAAGTGCAAGACGTTGGGAACTCATTGTTTACCCATCTCTGTTTGCGTTTATTCTACTTGCGGCCTACGGGTTTTATTTGATTTTCAGCCTCGCAAAGGATGTTCATTTTCTTGCGTTGAGTGTTGATTCCAATATGAATGTCATGTCGAGTAACCTTATGACAATGACAGATAGTGTTGGTCAACTTTCAGCTAATGTTCGTACTATGGCTGTTAGTGTGGAGTCTATGGCGCAGGATGTCAGAGCGTTGGAACCCATGTTGACCAGTATGGACTCCATGAATGAGTCGATGAAAAATATTACCCACTCTACCTACAGCATGCAGCGCGGAATGCACAGCATGAATAACAACATGCATGATGTCTCCCGACCGATGACATTCTGGAACTCTTTCATGCCCTGGTAAATTGGCTAGCAGACCAATATGACGAGGTTTCAGGGGATGCTGATTTCAACCGGAAGAGTTTTACCCAAACTGAATCGTTCTGATTCACCGGTTCGCTACTTAAGCCAGTAGCATTTTAAGCAGTTATTAGTGGTGCCCTTAAGGTATCAATCGCTATTGAAGTCATAGTCGATGGATACAGATGGCTCCTGGATAAAATACCCACGTATGTAGTTGACTCCGATAGACCAGAGTATTGCCAGGCTTCCTGCCTCTTCAACACCCGAGGCGATGGTTTTGATATCTTCAGCCTGAACCAGTTCATTCAAATGGTTCAACTTGTCCTGTTTATCCTGATTTTCAGACAAATCACTCAGGAATGAGCTGTGGAACTGAATAAAGTCCAGGGGGAAACTGCTGAGGATGGCTTCCGGCATTTTTGCCAGGCCAAAATGGTCGATGCAGGTTTTACATTTGATCTTTTTCAAACCTTCAGCAAATTTCTGCAGTTTTTGCAGATGGGTTCTGGCATCGGTGTCATCGAATTGAAATGTTACCCATGATCCCTTGGCTTCGTAATCCCTTAGGCAGTCGCAGACAAATAGTAGTAAGGTATCATCATCCAGCGACGAGCCAGATATGTTGATCAGGAAGGTGATCTTTTTGCCCTTTTTTCGCTGCTTGGCCAGCTCCTCTATCGCATGCCGGATTACCCATCGATCCATCTCGGGTGTCCTACCCATCTCTTCTATTTGACTCAGGAAATGGTCTGGGTGAATCTCCTCTTTTTTCTCATCAAGCAGGCGTATGGTGACGGCATAGTTTTCGCGTGTATCACCATGCAGGCTGACGATAGGTTGATAAGCCAACTGAAATGTATCGTTATCAAAGGCATATCTAATCAAGGCTGACAGATTGGCCTCACCAGAAGTGCCTGTTTCTGACGCTGGTACAGTTGCATCAGCAATATAGTAGCTGTTGCCACCTTGAGATCTTGCCTGCTCACACGCTTGATACGCATGGGTGATATAGTCATTCCCACTGGAGAAATTCTCTGATGAGAATGCAACGCCGATGCTGCAGGTCGCCTGGATCTCCTGGTCGTTATTCTCTATTGCGCTACAGATCTGTTTGGCAGTCTTTTCTGCATTTTTCCGCTCTTTTTCACTAGTCAGTATGGTGAAGGTATGATCCCCGAAACGGGCCAGAACCTCCTGATTCGATACCGTGCTGCGCAGCAGGCCGGCGATTTGAAGCAGTAGTGCGTCACTCGTTTTTATTCCTGTCTGGCTGCGGATTCCGGTAAAGTTATCGAGGGTGATATAGAACAAGGTACTACGTTTGCCTCCAGAAGCGCTGTAGCGTTTAACCTCCTCCTCCAGCTGGGTGATAAAGTACTGCCGGTTGTAGAGTCCAGTCTGGACATCTTGTGTACTGAGCAGACGTAGTTTCTCTTCAACCTCTCGAGTGATCGATTGATCACGAAAAACCACTTGTGTGCAGGGCTCGCCATCGATGCTGGCCGGAGTAAAGTGAAGCTCAGCACTGAATTCAGTTTCATCGCTGCGTACACAGGTGGTCTTCATCTCACTGGAGTGTTCACTATCAGCACTCAGTTTCCGCAGTAGCTTTTTAAATCCAGCATGTTCGGAAGAGGCGATCATATCCATGATTGGAAGTCCCTCGATCTCTTCCTCACTGGCCAGGCCAAACAGCTCTAGATAGGCGCGGTTGGCGGTGACATGCATGCCTTCATGGACATAGGCTATTGCATCACGAGAGCTTTCAGTCAGTGCGTCACAGCGCTCTTCAGCCTCTTCAAGTTGATGTTCAATATGCTGAAGGCGACGTGAGGTTTTGAGGTTTTTATACTCTCTCAGGATGACCTGTACTAAGTGGTCGAAGTTTTTTCGCTCCACAAGGTCGGTAACACCCTGTCGCATCAGATCGATTCGCATCTCATCACTGGGCTCTTCGTCGACAGCAATGACAGGGGTTGATGGACTGATAGCGACAAGCAAAGCGAGTAGTTGATTGATCTCCAGAGCGTCGTTGTCCAGAGTGTAAATCAGTAGATCCAGGGGGTGCTTTTTCTTCAGTTCCGCGCCCAGCTGATCAGCATCGTGATCGATTCGTATAGCGTGAGCCGCTGTACCGCTATTGCGGAGGGTGTCCAGGCATGTTTCTACTTCAGGGGTTGTATTTCCTAAAACCAGTAACTCAATCGCTTCTTCGGGCATGCCGTACTATCCTGTTACACTTGCTTAGTATTGCTTCTTATCATTGGTTATAGCTGCCAATCAAAACCTTTCAATCCTTGATAAGCGATTAACCTTCAGCATGCTCAAGTAATTAAACGGCATTTTTTCGTCTCAGCCTTACCGCTTCCGCCAAGGTTTCCAGCAGCGGTACGCTGTCATCCCAGCCAATGCAGGCATCAGTAATACTCTGTCCGTAGGTAAGGGTCTCGCCTTCAACTCTATCCTGCCTTCCGGCAGTGAGGAAGCTTTCGATCATCGCACCCATGATGCGATCATCACCTCTGGCGATCTGGCTTGCAACATCCCGTCCAACCAGCAGCTGGCGAGGATGCTGTTTTCTGCTGTTGGCGTGGCTGAAATCGACCATCATACGAGGTTTGAGTCCATTGCTTTCCATCTCATCTGAAGCAATGTTGATACTTTCAGAATCATAGTTTGGGCGACTGCCACCTCTGAGAATCACATGGCAATCGGGATTGCCATGGGTGGAGAAGATGGCTGAATTGCCCTCTTTGGTCACCGATAGGAAGTGGTGCGGGCGTGATGAGGAGCGTATCGCATCCAGCGCCACCCTCATGCTTCCATTGGTCGCATTCTTGAATCCAACAGGGCAGGAGAGACCAGAGGCGAGTTCGCGGTGAGCCTGGCTCTCAGTGGTGCGTGCACCGATCGCACCCCAGCTGATCAGGTCGGCGATATATTGCGGACTGATCAGATCAAGATACTCGGTACCAGCCGGTATGCCCATGTCATTGATATCAAGCAGCAGCTTGCGCGCAAGGCGAAGCCCGCTATTGATCTCGAATCGATCGTCCAGAGTTGGGTCATTGATCAATCCTTTCCAGCCTACCGTTGTGCGTGGTTTTTCGAAATAGACCCGCATCACGATCTCAAGGTCATCTTTCAGGGACTCTCTTACCAGTTGAAGTCGTTGGGCATAGTCCAGAGCGGCCTCAGGATCATGTACTGAACAGGGGCCGATAATCACCAGTAGACGGTCATCTTCACCATGCAGAATTTGGTGTATCTGCTGACGGGTGTTAAAAACTGTATTTGAGGCCTTTTCAGTAAGGGGCAGTTCCTGATGGATTTGAGCCGGGGGAGTAAGTTCCTTGATGGCCTTGATACGAAGATCGTCAGTTTGTTTCATTGCGCTGGAAGCCGGTATCTTATTGAGTCGAAAAACAAATGATTATACATGCATAAGTTGAATCGGTGATATCTGTTTTATTCTGTTTTTTTGGGAATCCAGTAGAAGGTTATTATTACCGAAACGGATAAATATTATGGGGTGTGCTGAGTCAACCGGTGCAGAGGCATGCAGCCAAGAAGAGCAGTAGGAGAAGGCGCTTTGATACTTTGCCCCTCCCTTCGCTATATGCAGATGTTATCTGGTCAGGGCCATAAACAGTTTTGGAAGCTGTTCCGGTAACCGTTCTACCCGATCGATAACCGTATATTGACGTCCGAAGATATCCCGGACGTAGCTATCTGCATTGGGATCCAGGTTGATGCAGTAGGTATAGATGCCATCCTGATCGGCTTCCTGTACCGCTTTGCGGCTGTCCTCTATGAGCAAACGGTCGTCGTGCACATCGATATCAGCCGGCTCGCCGTCTGTTAGAATCAATAACAGCTTTTTATCAGCAGGCCTTGCCCCCAGATAGTGGGCGGAGTGACGAATTGCCGCCCCCATTCGGGTCGACCAGCCAGCCTGCATGCTTGCCAGACGTCCCTTCACCTCATCGTTCCAGCGCTCACCGTACCCCTTGATATGTTGATAGCGTACCTCATGCCTGGTATTCGATGAGAAACCGGCAATAGCAAAGCTGTCACCTAGTTGTTCAATAGCCCATCCCAACAGGGATACTGCTTCCTGGCTGAGTTGCAGAATGGATTGCTGGCAGCCTTCAGGGATTTGATCCACCGATTCTGAGAGATCAATCAGCAACATTACAGCAATATCACGGCCATCGTTTCGATGACTCATGTTGATTCTGGGGTCGGGATTAGTACCGCTTTTGAATTCGATCAGCGACCGAATGGCTACATCCAGGTCGAGTTCACTACCCTCTTCCTGATAACGAATACGCACATAGTGTTGCGGTTTTAGAAGATCCAGCATGCGTTTCAACTGCTTTGCCAAGGCCTGGTGCTTATGTAGCAGTGCATCGATGAAGCCAGGGTCTCCCTGGGGGTGTAAGCTCTCATAGAGGCTGACCCAGTCTGGGTTATAAGTCTTGCTCTGATAGTCCCATTCAGGATAGTGGCGAGGGGGTAGTCCCTGAACCTCTTCTTCCAGTTGTTTCTGCTTCTGCTCAGAGTTGAACATCTCTTCTTCATCGCCCTCTTCGATGAAGACCCACATATGCCGGTTATCGTCACGGTAGCTTACTTCAGTATCAGTGAAGTAGACATTTGCTGAGAGATCAGCCTGTCTGCGGGTACGGGCAATGTAGGATATTGCCAGGCTGGCCATCTCCTGAGTGGTTGATAAACCTGCCTGCAATGCGTCATGGAAACGTCCCAGAAACTCCAGTAGGTCCGGATTGGTATAGCCATGGTTCGGGTTCAGGGTAGCGTAGGAGAACATCGCCAGGCGATGGCGTATGCATGACTCTTTTTCCGGGTCACAATCCTCTTCTCGAGGAGCGGGGTGCAGCTTTAACAAGGTTGAACGCAAGCCAGGGTATTTGCGGATGGCAAGCAGATCGATACGGGCATCTTCGAAGATTTCGATAGCTACCCGCTGAAAAGGGCTGTAGTTATCAGCCACAATAGGGGTGGTCCAGCTTTGATGGGCTGCGATATGGGCCAGCAGTATTCGATAGCGGTCGATACCTGAAACACTATGTTGGTCGTCATAAACATCCGGTACCCGAATGCCCAGGGAGTCAAAGTAGGGCATGGGTTTACGCATCTCATCAAACCCTTCTGAATAGGGCACGAAATGGGCTTTACTGCGCCACATGGATTTCAGATAGAGATCGAGTTTACGTTCGTTGTCGGCGAACAGGGTGCCGTGGCGTTCCCTCTGGAGAATGGCGCGACTATCAGCAGATTGCAGGCTGAAATAGTCGATCTGCCGTTGTGGATGAGTACGGTAGTTACGAACTCCGTAGTCGATCCAGTTGTTCAAACCTTCAAAAGAGAGCTGACTCAACAGATAGGGAAGTTTATGCAACAGGTCAGGGAGCGATGGGCTGGGTATGGTGGAGTGGAATCCATGAATCGAGCCAGAGGTCTGCGCCATCATATCCAGTATCATCTGGATGAAATGCTCCATGAGATCCGTACTACTGAGTCTGCGGCTTGCTTCAGGCAACATCTGCAAGAAAGGGAGAATCGCCTTGCCGTTGGGGCTACGGGATATATTCCACACTGTCTGGGAAACTAGTGGTATGACCTGTTCACCTACCCGGGTTGCCATTTCAGGCATCTCTTCGAGAAACACGATTACAGGTTCCACGCCCCGACCAATCTTGCAGGTGAGGGATGCCCCTGCCAGTAGTGCTTCAACCCCGCTGGGCGTCAGTAACTGTTCTGCCTGCTCCATACAATCAGGAAAGATCGGGTCGATCTGTTCAAAACCGCAACTGAGTGTTTCCCGGTAGGCTGTTAATTGCGAATCATTCATTGTGCCAATGGCGTCATCTGCTACGGGTTAACCAAAAACTGCTTCGATAGCGTGATCCAGGGTGGCAACAATATCCTGATCGTCAGTGATGGGCCTGACCAGAGCCATACGACAGGCCGCTCTGGGGCTGATGCCACGATTGATCAATCTTGCTGCATAGACCAAGAGGCGGGTGGAGATACCTTCATCCAAACCATGTCCCTTAAGGTTTCGGGCGGTTTCACCAATCTTAACCAGCTTAGTGGCGTTCTCCTCATCGATGCCTGTCTCTTTAGCGATGATTGCTGATTCCAGTGCGGTTGGTGCGTAGTCGAAGTCGAGCGCTGAGAAGCGTTGTTTGGTGGATTGCTTTAGATCTTTCATCAGGCTCTGGTAACCAGGGTTGTAGGAGATCACCAGTTGGAAGTCGTCGTGTGCATTGACTACTTCGCCTTTTTTATCCAACGGCAGAGTACGTCGATGGTCGGTTAGGGGATGGATTACCACGGTGGTATCCTGACGCGCCTCAACCACTTCATCCAGATAGCAGATTGCGCCGATACGGGCAGCAATGGTCAATGGGCCATCCAGCCACCGGGTTCCTTCTGCATCGAGAAGATATCTTCCCACCAGGTCTGATGCGGTCATGTCTTCATTGCAGGCGACAGTAATCAGCGGTTTGCCCAGTCGCCAGGCCATATGTTCGACGAAACGGGATTTGCCACATCCCGTTGGCCCCTTGATCATGACGGGTAATCTCTCGGCGTAGGCTGCCATATAGAGTTCGACTTCGTCTTCCTGAGGTTGATAGTAAGGCTCCTGGCTGATCAGGTACTGGTCGATCTCGCTACTCATTACGGACTCCAAATATGATGCTCACTACTTCAGGCTCGGTGAGTCATAGATGACACGTCCAATGAACCTGTTCCTTCCGCCCTATGGTATCGGATGTTGTCTGGCTAATACACTACAACAGAAATAATAGGGTTATATCCTCAATCCAGAGCAAGATGCAGCGACTCATAGTGCTCTGCCTCTCCAGTCAGCAATTATTTGTTGCTGTCTGTTTGCAATCGATTGTATTTATAACATTTATTTGGAGTCGGGAGAGGTCAATGCAAGGACTTGGGAATAGCTTGAAAGTGGAGTATCGTAGCGGTCTGTATAGTCGGATACATGAGTATGTTCCTGATTGATCCCTCTACCTGGGCCAGTTGAGGTAAGGGCTTTTTCTGCATGGAAATATCCATTTTTTAACAAGAGCGCGCACCCTATGCGACTGATAAAGACGACCATAAAAAATACCATTGCCTACTTTTTATACTATTCAGGGCTGTTGTCACTTGTTAAAAACAGAAAGCTCCGTAATAAAGCTTTTGTACTTGCCTACCATCGTATTTTGCCAGAGAAGATGCTGGAAAAAATAAACTCGACTGCCGGGATTATTACCGATAGCGATCTTTTTCGCAGGCAGTTGAGTTGGTTGAAAAGTGAATTTCATATTATTGGTATTGATGAGGTACAGGATCTCTTGCTTAATGGCAGAGAGATGGTTTCGAATGGCTGTCTGGTGACTTTCGATGATGGTTGGCAGGATAATTATGAATATGCCAAAGCGCCATTAGCAGAAGAGGGGGTTCCAGCAACCATATTCCTTCCTTATAACTATATCGGTGAAGAACAGGTATTTTGGCAGGAAGAGATGCTGGCCCGGTTTTCCCAATTGAATAGCAGTGAGGATGATGCGGATAGAGCGCTTCTCAAACAACTTACCGGAATTGAAGCGGTGTCGGACACACATACCTTGCGCAGTGCAGTTACCGCGATGAAAAGCAGGGATTATGCAGAAATTTACGATACCTTGGATAGATTGAGAGAGCACCAGAAAGAGAAGTTGGTTAATCTGAAATATGACACCTATATGACTTGGCTGCAGGTAGAGAAGATGGCTGCGTCGAACATCAACTTTGGCTCACATGCATTGAGTCACCGGATTCTTACTCAGATTGAGCCTGATGATGCCCGATATGAAATCTCAGAGTCGAAAAAACTTATCGAAGAGAAGATTGGTACTGAAGTCAATGCAATTGCCTATCCAAACGGAAATTGTGACACTACCATCGAGAAAATTGTCGCTGAGTCCGGTTTCCAGATGGGATTCATCATGGGAGGAGGGTATGTTTCGCAAGACTCGAATCCGATGGCGCTGCCGAGAATTAATGTCCATACCAATAATTCCCGCAACAAGCCTGTTTTTTTATGTACCATCCTGAATATTTTCTAAGCATCTTCTGAATAGGCCATGGATCGATACCTCATCACTAGATGCTGTTTCTGCATTGTGGATCTTCACAATGGTGGAGCGTTGTATGGGGTTCGTGCCTCGAATGAAGAGCCCATGGGGTGTGGCTTTAATCGACGTTTTAGGGTCGACAATCTATTTGGTCAAGAGTTGCTCAGAGGTTCCTTGAGATGAATGTTCTTGTAACAGACGGGTATGCCCGGGCTGCGCTTGCGGTTACCCGATCCCTTGGATCCACAGGACATAAGATTTTTGTTGCTTCCGAATCTGAAACCTCATTGGCTTCCTCCTCTAAGTATTGCTATCAGGGGCTGGCCTACCCCAGTCCAAGAGAAGCCCCAGAAGCCTTTTTGGATTTTCTGGTTCAGGTGGTAGAGGAGCAACAGATTCAGGTATTGATGCCTGTGACTGACGTCTGTCTGTTGCTGGTTTCGAAGCATAGGCATAGGTTTCCTGAGAGTTGTGTAATACCGATAGCAGATGACTCAGCAATCAATGCGGCAGCAGATAAAAACCATATATTGGAACTGGCAAAATCCATTGGTATGCCAGTACCCGCCTCTTTGGTTATATCCGCCAAAGAGGAAATAGAAGAGAAGCTGGCGGGAGATGAACTGAGCTACCCTGTAGTACTGAAGCCGGTGCGCTCGAGAGTCAAGTCAGGTAATCGATGGGTCTCCACCGCCGTCGACTACGCCAAAGATAGAGTGGAGCTTGAATCGAAATTGATGAGTTATGTGGCAGAAGTCTATCCGATAATATTACAGGAACGAGTTTCCGGTGTCGGTTATGGGGCGTTCTACTGCTTTGATTCAGGTAAGTGTATCGCTAAGTTCGCCCACTCTCGTATTCGGGAAAAACCACCATCAGGTGGGGTGAGCGTGTTGCGTGAAAGCAAGCATATAGATCCGGTAGTTGATGATTACAGTCAGAAGTTGTTGAGCGCTTTGGGTTGGCATGGTGTGGCTATGGTCGAGTTCAAATATGATGAACAGAGCGGCAATGCCTATATTATGGAGATCAATGGTCGTTTCTGGGGATCTCTGCAATTGGCAATTGATGCTGGTGTGGATTTCCCACAAATTTTGCTCTCCCTTGCTTCAGATGAGAGTCGATCTGAGCCTCCCGAGTATAAAGCGGGTGTTAAAACAAGATGGTTTTGGGGCGATATCGATCTACTTCTGATCTATCTTCTGAAAAAAGGAGAGGTATTGAAACTACCGAAAGGACACCCTGGGAGATTGAAGTCGATACTCTCCATTCTGTTACCCTGGAGCAGGGGGCAGAGATTCGAGATATTGCGCCTATCTGATATAGGGCCGTGGTTTTATGAAACAAAAAAGTGGTTGAATGCCAATATCCTCAATAGAGGGGCCTGAAGGCAGACTGCTCAGCCAGGCTTATAGCCAATTTAAGTTGTGTAAGTTTCAGAATTTTCGAACCTTTTTTACTGGGACAGCCTCCAGGGGCTCCACTGCCTCTGCCACTTCACGCGATACCATTCTGTGCATACCAATGGTCAGGCCCATAAGCAGAAAGAGATGTGGGTAGAGATAGCCGGTCAGGAAGGCGGCGCAAACACTCCAGGCGAGTGTGGACCAGATCAGGCTTTGTGGCCATATTGGTGTGATATCTATTCTATCCTGGTTTTGCCGGATTAAACTCAAACTGTTCATGTTGACTTTAATGGTATGCCAGATAGTCAGTAAGTAGATGATTAGGCCAGGAAATCCATACTCTGCGATAACCTTGAAATAGACGCTGTGTGTCGATATCCATCTGACGGGGTCATCAGGTTTTCTATATATTCTGCCATATGCAGAGTTAAAACTACCCGCACCCACACCAAGAATAGGATGATCTATCGCCATCTCTGTAGCAGTACCCCAGGCTTTGATTCTGCCCATTGCAGAAGTATCCTCTTCGTAGTTGGCCAGGGTGCCCATCCTCGAGAAATAGTCGGCTGGTGAAAATAGTAGAACACCAAGGACAATAAGGCCTAACAGCGAGAAACCAGCGAGCTTTTTGCTGGAGATAAAGATGAGGTAGTAGAGAAGCCCTGTTCCAAGAGCCAGGGAGGAACCCCGTGACTGGGTACCAATAATGCCTATTACAATGATACCGGCCAAGCCAAAGTAGAGGTATTTATAGAGGGTGCTTTTGGTGGTTGAGGCAAGATGTAGGGCGAGTGGGAAGGCCAAATTCATCGACCAGCCGAAGTCATTTCCATCCCCCAGGAAAAAGCCTGCCAGGTAGTGTCCAACCCGTTCGGCACCCAGCTTATCCACATTGATGATGACCAGCGCTGCATGGGCGATAGTAAATACCAGAGTGAAGGTTCTAAAGCTCTTTTTATCACTGATCAGGTAGGCACAGATTATGGTGTAGATGAAATAGCCAATTTGAACCTTAAATGGCTCAACAGCACTGCTTCTTACAAAGCCATGAAACATGGCAAACCCGGTCAATAAGACGAAAACCAGGGTATAACTGGCAGGTTTATATTTGAAAAAATCGGAAATTTTGTTTTTGCTGACAACGGCCAACAGTAGCAGTGCTGCCAATCCCAGTGTAATAGGAAGCTTGCTGTAGATCGGCAAGTAGTGGCCGATTCCAACATATTCGCTTGTAATCAAAAATAGAAAAATAAAAAAAAGCATGGTGTTGCTGACTGCTCGACTCGGGTGAGTTGCAACTGCTGCAACTGATGATTGGCTGGAGAACGCATTGTGCTTTCAGCCAGTCATTATATTTCCTAGGGTTACTCTGATCAATTCGTGATTTGGTGCAGCTTGACAGAAAGGCTCAAGCTCTGCATGAAAAGCTTCAAGGAGTGGGGGGATTAAGTGCGTTTTTGGCATTGAATCTGGGTTTTATCTCACTACACACTCGATTCAGAACCAATCAAAGCTTGTTTCTCGAAAAGTGATTAAATCATGAGTGTAGTGATTAAGTCAGCTATCCATCTGGAGAACGGGACGATTGGGCCATTTTTCTACAGGGGGGTAACGCTATGGGTAGGCAACTCTGGTAATATGAGTTCTATGTAAGAGAGCGCGCTTCAGGCGATAAGCGGCACGGTAGTGTCATATTCACTTGACATGAAGAGGGTGAAATAGCTCAACTGGATCTGGTCTGGGTTGATCCAGTAGAGTGGGTAGTGATGACACTTAAGGGATACTTCCGTAGTAATATCGGCGGATACAAAATTTTTCGGATCAGGTGAAATGTCAGATATTAAGTTATTGTCGAGTACATTGGAAAGCAGGCAGATATGGAATGACTATCTGAACAGGGCCACCGAAGCCAATTTTTACCAGAGATTTGAATGGCAGGAGTTGAATGAAACCCATTTTGGGCATCAGGTCTATTCGATAGCGTCGCAAGATAGTAAACAGGTAGATGGGGTGCTGCCCCTGGTTTTGATAGAGAGCCGACTTTTTGGCAAGATTTTGTGTTCCATGCCCTTTGTTAACTTTGGCGGCGCCTGCGCAGACTCAATCGAAACCGAAAAAGCGTTGATAGAACATGCAATTTCACTCGCTGACCAGCATCAGGTGGATTATCTGGAATTGAGGACGACGAAGAGTTCACCTCTGGGACTGCCTGAATCGACTAAAAAAGTCTCCATGTCGATCAAGCTGGAAGATGATCATGAAAAGCTCTGGTCGGCTTTCAAATCGAAGCATCGAACCAATATTAGAAGGGTCTATAAGAATGACATTCGTGTGGTTTCAGGCCATGCCGAATTACTGGAAGACTTCTACCAGGTAATGAGTCATTCCTGGCGAGACCTCGGTACGCCATTCTATAAAAAAGGCTACTTTCAGAAACTGCTCGATCTTTTCTCAAAAGATGATATCAAGATCTTTGTTACCTATCTGGGAGACAAGCCGATCTGTGTGGCGTTGAATGGCTACTACAAAAAGACGGTTGAGGGGATGTGGATGGGTACTGTACAGGAGTTCCGCAAACTTCAGCCAACCTACGCCTTATACTGGGAGATGATCAAGGACAGCTGTGAGATGGGATGTGTTGATTACCATCTTGGCAGATCTACAGCCGATTCAACAGGTGAGGCATTCAAAAAGAAATGGAATGCTGAAATGAAGCAGCTCTACTGGCAATACCACATGCCACAGGGCGGTGAGATGCCTCAGCTGAATGTGGATAATAGAAAATATAAGATAGCCATTGATGTGTGGAAAAAACTGCCACTACCTGTCGTAAGTATGATCGGCCCCCTTATCTCTAAGAGTATTCCCTAGAACCTCATATGTTGAAACACCTCTCTCCTACTGGCTCACCAATTAAACTATTTGAACTGGTTAGCTGGTTCTATTCTGCACTCAGTGGTTCTGGAGATAGGGCCAAGCTCCAGAATATGGTCAAGAGGTTGCTGAATAGGGAGTACAGTTTTCTCTATTCGACAGGTCGAGGCGCGATGACTGAGCTGCTTTCAGTTGTCAAGGCGCTTCACGGTAAGCATGGAGAGCGAAATGAGGTCATCCTGCCGGCATATACCTGCTACTCTGTGGCAAGCTCAGCCATAAACGCAGGGTTAAAAATCAGGCTGTGTGATATCGATCCGCAGACACTCTCCTATGACCTGCAAAAGCTGCGTGAAATAGATTTTTCAAGGGTAGCTGCAATTGTTAGTGCCAATCTATACGGCCTGCCGAATGATTTGGGGGCGCTTGAGAGAGTTGCTATGGAACATGGGGTGCTATTGATTGACGATGCTGCGCAATCACTCAATTCAAAGATAGATGGGCGCCATGTGGGGACTTATGGATATGCGGGTATACTGAGTTTAGACAAGGGCAAGAATGTCACCTCAATGCAGGGTGGATTGATTGTGACGAATGATAGTGAGCTTGCTGAATATCTGGATAAGGCCTCAGAGCAGCTTTCCGATCTGAGCAGCAAAAGCAAATTTATAGAGTTTGTGAAAGTCTTTGTCTATTTTCTGTTTCTCAATCCTTATGCTTACAAAATACCTGCAAATATCAGTTTTTCCGGGCTGGGTGAGACAAGGTTTGAAACTGAGGTTGAAGTCAAGGCCTATCCAGAGTTTCTCTCATCCTTGGCGATTGCTCAATTTGACAGAGTGGAGCTGATTACTGAATCACGTGTTTCACGCGGCGAATTCTACGAACAGACCCTTAATCCGGGTAGCGGCGTATCTAAAATAGCCAAACTGGAATCCACAGAGCCAGTTTATCTTAGATATCCAATACTGGTTCATGATGGTGATCTGCGTTCAGATTTGTTAACACAGTATCGTCAGTATGGTATATCAGCCTCATATCCGGAACCTTTGAATCTCTTATCCGAAATAGAGGCGCATCTGGTAACCAGAGAGGCATGTCCAGGTGCTGAACGTGTGGCACGAGAGATCGTAACACTACCTACCCATGCCTTTGTCACAGACAATGATGCAAAGCGTATTTGTGAGATTGTGAATAAGCTGTAGTTATAAACGGCTCATTGGATTTAAAATGGAAAAGAGCAGGATAATAAAAAACCTATTCTCGAATTGGTCCGGTCTATTAATCTCAATAGTCGTCTCTTTCTTTCTTGCACCTTTCGTTGTGCACAATTTAGGCAATGAATTATATGGTGTGTGGACCATTATCAATCAGTTTACAGGCTATATGTATCTGTTTGATTTTGGTGTTCGTGAATCGGTCATTCGATATACATCTCATTCAATAGCCAAGAAAGACCCTAAGATATTGGAAGAGGTGTTGAGTGTCTCTTTTATTATCTACTTTTTCATATCCATTGGAACAATTCTTGTCTCAATAGTGCTGTCACTCTATTTTTCTGAGATTTTTGGTGTTGATGAATCTATAGCAAAAGTGGCATCGATCACCGTTTTATTGGTTGGAGCGACAATCGCACAATTCTTTATCTTCAATATTTTTTCAGGGGTATTGATGGGGTTGCAGCGTTATGACATTTTCAATGTTGTAAATATTCTGACAACACTCGCGAAAGCGGCAGCTTTTGTGATACTGCTGAAGCTTGGGTATACGATTGTGGCAATGGCAGCCAGTCAAATGATCCTCGGCTTTTTGGGTGGGCTCTATCTGCTCCACTCTGCAAAATCTGCTGCCAGCAAGCATGATGTGCAATTTAAACTCAGATTCAGACTTGATGCAGGATTACGCAAAGTTGCCAGGAAGGTGGTGAATTATAGCGCTTTTGTCTTGATCAATAATCTGGGCCAGAAAATTGTATTTATGACTGACGCTATCGTTATTGGTATTTTTATGCCGGTTGCCTCAGTCACCTTTTATGCAATCGCCGGGACTTTAATCGAATATTTGAGAAAGCTGGTTGTCGTTACAGCTCAGGTACTGATGCCTATGGTAGCCCACTATAGTGCATTGGATGACCAGGAGCGTATTAAGAAGACTGTTGTCGACGGCTCTAAACTGACCCTGTTTATCTCATTTCCTGTTGCCTTGGTATTCATCGTGCTCGGTGGTGAATTCATCGCACTTTGGATGGGTGAAGAGTTTAGAGAGTTGTCTGGATTGGTGTTAATGATACTTGCTGTGTCACAAATATTTTCCGCACCCCACCAAACACTCTCCAGCGTTTTGTATGGGATGGATAAACACAAAATGCTTGCATTTTTTAGAATTGGTGAAGCTATAACCAATCTGATTCTGAGTATTGTACTTTTGCAGATCTACGGTATTGCGGGTGTAGCATTGGGTACAACCATTCCACATATAATATTAACAGCCATTATATTGCCTATTTACACGACTAGAGTGATAGGTATGGATCTGCTGAAATATTACCTATTGGGCTATATCAGGCCAATCATTGCTGCAATACCTTTCTTGGGAATGGTTTTGTATGTTAAACATTATCTTCAATTTGACAGTTTGGCTGTTTTCTTTGCAGTTGTCGCAGGGGCATCATTGATCTATTTGGCTATCTCCTTCTGGATTATATTTACTGCCAGTGAAAGGCAGGGTATATACGATAAAATCAAACCGTTACTGAAGAGAGTGCAAAATTGAAAAAGACAAAAATAGTCTATTTGGAACATTGCATTGATCATACTATCGGTGGATCACACTACTGTTTACTGGAAATATGTCGTGCGCTTGATAAAGAGCGTTATGATGCCACTGTGGTTTTCTACGAAGAGAATGATCTGGTTTCAGAGTTCAGGGATACAGGGTTTAAGGTAAGAATTGAAAAGCCGTTCCAGGCTTCTCAGTTTGGCGAGAATTTGCCTGCGCCACTTCGAAGAGTTTTTAGACTGCCAGTGAACTATTTCAATATGATGGTATTGAGAGTATTCAAATGGCGAAAAATTCTGCAGCAGGAAAATGCAGATATATTGCATCTGAATAATACATTTTCCACAGATCATGACGCTTTGATAGCAGCGAAATCTTTAAAAATTGCTGTGGTTTCACATGTGCGTGGTATTGAACCAAGAATCAATAAGCTCGGGCTTCTGTTCAGTCGCTCGCTAGATAGAATCATTGCAATATCAAAAGCGGTAAAACAGAACCTGCTTAATCAAGGTGTTTCAGATGAAAATATAACGCTGATTTACGATGGAATTAATGAAAACAGAATTACAGATGGGGTTAAAGAGAACTATCTGAACTCCAAGTATGATCTAAAACAAGAGCAGACGATATTTGGTGTTGTTGGAAATATCAAACCCTGGAAGGGTCAAAAACTGCTGGTTGAGGCAGTCGCTTTGCTGAAGGAAAAACATGAAGATTTCAGCTGTTTTCTAATTGGATCCATCACAGATTCATCCTATCGGGATGAAATAGAGCGATTGATTGAAAAGCATCAGTTACAAAATCATATTGTCATAACCGGGTATCAAAAAAATGTACCTGATTACGTTAACTCATTTGATATTTTTGTCCATACTTCGGTGGAGCCGGAACCTTTCGGAATCGTCATCATTGAGGCACTCGCTTTAAAGAAGGCGGTCATTGTTTCGAATATCGGTGCGCCACAGGAGATTATTGTAGATGGTGAATCCGGGTTGTTGTTTGATATAGAGTCGGTCGAGGATTTGGCCGCAAAATTAGATTCTCTGATTCGGGATGATGTGCGCAGAAAAATGCTCGGTGAGGCAGGCTACACGAGGTTCCGGGATAATTTTACAATTCATATAAATGTTGATGGTATCTGTGGCGTCTATGATGAGGTCATTAAATCGTAGATTTACAAAATCGTCGTAAGGGTTAAAATGAAAGGACGGATTTAAACAACTAAGTTATTCTTTGTGGGAATAAAATTCGGGAAGAATGTGCAAATAATGCAAGATAAAGTTGTTGTACTGGATATTAGAGATTCTCCCTGGTGTGATGGTCCAGGGAGGACAATAATTGAAGTAGCACGGGGTTTAAAGGAACAAGGGATCGAGATCAAAATTGCAAGTTTTGTCTCAGATAATCGTCGTGAGTCAGATTACCTTGATAAGGCAAGAGAAGATGGTCTCGACTGTCTGGAGATAGAGGAGTCCAAAACCCTGGATTTCACCATCATCGGTCAGATTCTTGAATATAATAAGCAGACCCCGATCGACATTATTCATACTCATGATCTGAGATCGAATCTGTATGGGTTGTTTGCTGCAAAAAAATTAAAAGTGCCCATTATCACAACTGCTCATGGATGGGTTGCCAATACCTTATTGCGAAAAATTGAAATATTTGCCGATAAGCTCCTGTTGTCCTATTTTTTCGACACGGTGATTACTGTTTCCGACCAGACACAGAAAAAACTAAGAAAATTTCGTCCGAACAGTACTCGCCTGGTTACTGTTCATAACACACTTGAAACTCAAAACTATCATATTGAAGATTCCGGTAAGATCAGGAAATCTTTGAATATTACGAACAAAACGCCACTGATTGCGAAGATTGGCAGGTTAAGTCCAGAAAAGCGCCAGGAGCTGCTGTTAGCAGCTGTCAAACAACTTGTCGATGAGGGGTATGACTTTCGTTTGCTTCTGATCGGTATTGGTCCAGATGAGAATCATCTCAGAAAGCTGACAGAGTCACTGGGGTTGGGTAATGTGGTAGAATTTAAAGGGTTTATTCGGGATATGCTGCCTGTTTACAGTGAGCTCGATTTGGTGATTCAAACCTCATCAACTGAGGGTATGCCAAATGTTGTTCTCGAATCGATGCTGATGCGGGTACCTGTAATAGCTACAGATGTGGGAGGTACCGCTGAGATAATCAACAGTCAGGATGTGGGTACCTTGATCGAAGCCGATAACAAGTCGCAGCTTGTCGATGAGTTAAGATCATTTCTGGATAATCCTATGAAATATCAGCAAAAAGTAGATATGGGTGAGCAGCGTATCAGAGAAAAATTTGACTCTTCGGTACGTTTGGAAAAGATGGCCTCTATCTACAACAAGATGGTCTGAAACAGCTTCCAATTAGAGTTTGAATAAAACCTTAAATATCGAGATGCTCCTGCCTAGGAAGTAGAAGTAGAATATTATACTGTTGATCAGGATCAGTTTAGGTTTAGGGCCAAACTTGTAGAGTGCAGATGCAAGCAGTAGTAAAACGATGGATATGAGGATGACAACTGAGAGCAGACTCAGTTGCATACTGGCAGTGAAGATTAAGCTGAGATGTAAGATCAGAAAAATATTGGTTGCGAATTGAACATTCGAGCAGCAGATTACATCGAAAAACTTTCTGGTTCTTGTACCATGCCAAGCCTCCCTCTTAACAAAGGTATAGAGGTCATTCGGATAGCCGTGGTGTAAGACCTTCAATTTCTGGTTATTGATGATTCTGGCGTTTTGAGTGGTTTTTGCTCTTATTGAAAGATCTGTATCTTCCCCTGTAACCAGGTCAGGATTGAACCCATTTATGTTGTCAAAGAGTTCCTTGTGAATGATAAGGTGACCACTATTGATGTAGTTTCCTGACTCTCCCTGACTGGAGGAGAACCAATATTTTTCAAGAAAGTTCTCTTCGTTTGCAATACTGCATTTTGATCCGGTGATAATATTTCTATCCTCTTCGAGCATCTTGCGTGTTACAGGAAACTCTTCAGACCACTCCTGAGTTAACTCTACATCGCCATCAAGAAAGATATAGATAGTTCCACTGCTATTAGTGGCGCCTGCATTCCGAAGGCCGGCGATGTTCAATTCTGGCTCGAACAAAACAGTGGCGCCTTTTTCTTCGGCTATTGACCTGGTTCTATCAGTTGATCCGTTGTCCACAACTATCACTTCGTGAGCAATATGCTTGTTGTGTAGATGGATTGAGTCTATCAGTCGCCCGATATTCTCCTCTTCATTCATTGTGGGGATAATGAACGAAAGCGCTATATTCTTATCGTGAGAGTCGGCAGTGGATTCCATGATTGATATTATAACTTTGGCTCAGGTTAAATCGCTCTTCTACCGAGCAAGGTATAAGCTGCACGAGGCTTAGGTGGTGCCGTGTAAGCTATTCTATTACTGATCTCCTATTTGAGGCAAATTACCTGCAACGCAGATGGGATTACTTAAAGTGAGATTGAGAGCAGGTCAGGTTCTACCTGATTACTGCTAAGGGAGATAACTGCTGCAGTATACGTCGCCCAATCAGGTGATTGTTCAAGCTTCTCCAGATAGCAAAAGGTTATTACATAATGAGCTTAGAAATGTCATAATCGCCAAGACAATATAAACTTTTTATATATACAGAGTTATTATGGAATTTGTGCTTTGGGGCTCATTCTTCGTGGTTTTCTATGCCTATTTTGGGTACCCGATTCTGTTGTCCTTAGTCAATGCTTTGAGTAGTAAAATTGACTATAAATCCCTTGATTATCCAGCAGATATATCTGTTTCTCTGATTATTCCTGTGCATAATGAACAGGCGGTTATCTCGCGAAAGCTCGATAATACGCGAGAGTTGGATTTTTCTGGTGATTTGCAGGTGGTGATCATCTCCGATGGATCAACGGACGATACGGCGAAGATCGTGCATGGCTATGAAGGGCTAAAGAAGATAACCTTCATTGAACTGGAGGAGAGAAAAGGCAAAGCGAATGGACTGAATGCAGGATTGGAAGCGGCTACTGGAGATGTTGTTGTCTTTTCAGATGCCTCTATCATGCTAGATTCAAGGGCGATTACCGAACTGGTACGACCTTTTGCTGTAGCAGAAATCGGCTGTGTTTCTGGAGAGGATATCATCGAAGGAGATAGCGGTGAGGGGTTGTATGGCAAATATGAACTGTTCCTGCGAAGACAGGAGTCTGCGACAGGTTCTATTGTTGGGGCCAGTGGATCTCTCTATGCCCAGAGACGAGAGATAGTCACGCCATTTATAGAGGGTGTGGCCCCCGATTTTTATTCGGTTCTCAATACTGTGGAACAAGACTACAGGGCAATTTCAATATCCGAATCATTTGGGTATATGAAAGCTGCAAAATCACAGAAAGATGAGTTTAACCGTAAGGTACGTACCTTCATAAGGGGCATTACTGCTCTTTTCAAAAAAGCCAATCTGTTAAACCCCTTTAGATATCCCCGTTTCTCCCTATATCTGATATCCCATAAACTGATCAGATGGCTGGTACCCTTTTTCCTGATTTCCTTGTTGGTCAGCAATATCTTTCTGCTAGGCGATGGTTTTTATGGGTTTCTGTTTATCCTGCAGATTGCTTTCTATGGGATCGCTGCGGTAGCAGCAATGAATGAGTCAGTTTTAAAGGCACTACCGATAACCAAGGTTCCACTCTTTTTTGTCTCAGTGAACATATCGATACTGACAGCCTGGGTAAAGTATCTCTCTGGAACCCGGCAAGAGATTTGGGCGCCAACCAAGCGCTCTTAAAGCTGGATAATCGAAGTCTCAATAGATCCTAGGGTTTATCAGATGAAATATGTTGGTGCGCACGTCAGTGCATCCGGGGGAGTTCAGAATGCACCCCTCAATGCTCAGTCGATAGGTGCCAGAGCTTTTGCTCTATTTACAAAAAATCAGCGCCAATGGAGAGCAAAGCCATTGAGCGAAGAGTCGATAGAGGCGTTCAACACGAACCTTAAGCGTGTCGGTATATTAAGCCGGCATGTGCTTCCACATGATAGTTATTTAATCAATCTAGGGCATCCTGAAAAGGAGGGGCTGGAGAAATCCAGATCTGCTTTTCTGGAAGAGATGCAGCGATGTGAGCAGTTGGGGCTGCCACTGCTCAATTTTCACCCTGGGGCAACCTTAAGAAAAATTAGTGAGCAGGAGAGTTTGCAACGGGTTGCCGATTCGATCAATTGGTGTCTGGATCAGACTCATGGGGTGACGGCAGTTATTGAAAACACAGCTGGTCAGGGTAGCACTTTAGGTTATGATTTCGGGCACCTCGCGACCATTATTGATGGGATTGAGGATAAGAGCCGAATTGGTGTCTGTCTCGATACCTGTCATACCTTTGTGGCAGGCTATGATCTACGTACGGCTGCAGCCTGTGAAAAGACATTTAAGGAATTTGACCTTACCGTCGGGTTTAAATACCTGTGTGGTATGCATCTCAATGACAGCAAGCCGGAGTTGGGGGCACGAGTAGACCGTCACCATAGTCTTGGAGCGGGGAAGATTGGTTGGGAACTGTTCCGTTATATTATGCAGGATGAGCGTTTTGACGATATTCCTTTGATCCTGGAGACCATAGATGACACGCTATGGGCGGATGAGATTGCAACCCTCTATGGATTTCAGAATTAGATTCTTAATAATTTAATTTGGTTTGTGAGGTGGTTTCTCGATAGAATATGCGCTACAGAAGAACCTTGGAATAGGGAAGTTAGAGGACTCTGCCATGTCACTTTTGGAAAAATTAAAAGAGGAAGCCCGCAAACAGCAAGAAGCTGAGGGCGCCAATTGCGAAGCGACCAGACTTGAAGAGCTCTACCAGTCGCGTTTCAAATCCCCAATGCGATCCATCATGAAGTATCTCTCCGAGCTGACCGATCAGTTGAAGATACTTGAACATGAGGTGAGGCACGATTACTCCCTGCCCGGGCTAGGTCAGGTAACAGGTTTACTGAATTCCGACTATGTCGTGAATGCAGATAGTTCAGAGAATACAAGGGTTGTTCGATTACGATTCAATTGTATTTCTGACAATGAACTGACTTTTGCGATTACACCCAAATCGAAGGCGGATGAGGCTTGCGCTTTTCTGGATGCCCAGACAATGCGTTATACTGAGTGGCCAATACGTGATCATGAACAGCGGGTTGTTGGTCTGAATTTACAACTGAGTGTAAAGGTCAAGGTGAACTTTCTGTTTCAGGCCGATCCTGAGTTGGGTTCCATACGAATGTTCGTCTCCAATTTCAATGGTTTTAAGGTGGAGAAGAGTCTCATTCAGCCGGAAAAGGTGGATGAAGCCTGGCTCGATACTCTGGGTAATTATCTTCTGCGCAATCGCGCAAATATGGTTGACCTGGAGATAGATGAGTCTCAAAGAAACTCCATTCGTCAACGCCTGGAGGAGGCTAAACTTCAGCGTGAAGCCGAGTTGCAGGAAGCCTTGATTCGTGAGCAAATTGAGCGTGAGCAGATTCACGAAAAATCGTTGATCGGTAAGTTGAAATCGTTAACAGATCGACGTTGACGCGATTGACCCGGTGAGCAAATAGTTTGTTACAGGGTTTCCTGCATACCAATCGGCAGCTTTGCTGAACTGTGGTGACAATCCCAGGCAGTTGTACACTTTGGCATCTCGCCACTATCAATAAGTGGCTGATAGCTTGTCAGAATCAGCTTTTTCACATACTCTCAGTGAATGACCATTTTCGGTGATTCATTCCGCTACCTGTTTTTCTTTGGGTTACTATCGCTACAGTTATGCTGCTCTTCACTGGTATATGCCGATACTGTCCGTATCGGTGTGCTTAGCCATCGAGGGGATCAGGCGACGCTGAGGATGTGGGGTCCAACAGCAGAGTATCTAAGTGCCAGCATTCCCTTACACGATTTTATTATCAGGCCCTTGAAATTTGATGAGGTCAATCCTGTTGTCGCTGCTGGGGAGGTGGACTTTGTTCTGGTCAATCCAGGGATATATGTCAATCTTGAAGTGAAATACAGGGTGTCGCGTATTGCCACGCTCTACAATCGACGAAACGATGTGCCCTACAAGATTTTTGGGGGGGTAATCTTCACCCGCCATGATCACTCTGAAATCAATACCCTTGATGATATTCGCGGACATACCATGATGGCAGTCTATACCACCTCACTGGGTGGATTTCAGATGGCTATGCGTGAAATGGTTGAACATGACATCGATCCCTACTCCGACCTGAAGGAGCTTAGGTTTGGTGGTATTCATGATCGTGTGGTGATGTCTGTCTTAAACGGTGAAGTGGATATTGGTACCGTGCGAACCGACATCCTGGAGCGAATGGCCTCAGCTGGAACCATCGATCTGAAAGACTTCCGGATTATTAATCCCCAAAAGGTTAGCGAATTTCCTTTTGCACTGAGTACACGGCTCTATCCCGAGTGGCCTTTCAGTAAGGTCGCACATACTGCGGATAATCTTGCACAACAGGTTGCAGTGGCACTGTTGAATATGCCTCATGATCATCATGCTGCCCTGGCCGGAGCTTATGCGGGCTGGACCATACCGCTCGATTATCAGCCGGTACACGATCTCTTTATGTCATTGAAATTACCCCCCTACCAGTATCTGGGTAAATTTACCTTGGTGGATGCGATCAGTCGCTATCGATACTGGTTAATGGGGGGGTTGCTGATGTTGTTGTTCATGGTGGTGATGACCTTATGGGTGATGCGACTGAATAACGAGTTACAGAAGGCGAAAGATCGCCTTGAGTTACAGCATGAGTTAATTCTTGACTCCGTTGCAGACGGTATCTACGGCGTGGATATGAACGGTCGATCTACATTTTTTAATAAGGCAGCTGAAAGGATCACCGGCTGGGGTGCGGATGATGTGATCGGACAAAATCAGCATGAGATCCTGCACCACTCTCATAAGGATGGCTCTCCTCATCGTGCGACGGACTGCCCTGTCTATCAGACTTTTCGTGATAACGAAGCCAGATATATCTCTGATGATGTTTTTTGGCGCAAGGACAGTACCAGCTTTCCAGTGGAATACAGTAGTACGCCTATACGGGATGAAGGCGGCAAAACCGTTGGTAGTGTTGTGGTGTTTCGCGATATCACCAGGCGCAAAAATGCAGAGGAGAAGGCTCAAAAACATCAGATCGAATTGGCTCGGGCAGGGCGTTTGAGTACTTTGGGTGAGATGGCTTCGGGGATAGCCCATGAGTTGAACCAGCCACTGACGGCGATCTCTACGAACGCTCAGGCGAGTATGCGTATCCTCGAATCCGATAGAACTAATATCAATGTCTGTGTGGATGTGATGGAGAAGATTGCCGCTCAGGCTGATCGTGCGGGAGAGATCATCCGCCAGTTACGACGATTGGTACGCAAAGAGCCACTGGAAAATGCAGAGGTGGATGTTAACGATTTGGTCAATGCAGTAGCGGTTCTGATCCGCCCTGATATAAACCGCGCGGAGGTGCGACTGGAGATGGATATGCAGAAGCCATTGCCGAAAGTGCTTGCACAGCCTATACAGATAGAGCAGGTAATTCTAAATTTAGCACGTAATGCGATAGAGGCATTGGCTGAAGTGAGCGACCGAGAACGTATACTACACATCGTCACAAGAGAGGATTCGAAGGAGTCTATACGACTCTGGGTTAGGGATAATGGGCCGGGTATCAAAGCAGAACTGGAATCCACCCTGTTTGATCCCTTTGTGACAAGCAAGTCTGATGGCATGGGGCTCGGTCTTTCCATCAGTTATGGGATCATTGAGGCGCACGGTGGTAAACTGTCGATCAATCCGGACTATCGAACCGGAGCCGAGTTCAGTTTCAATTTGCCAGTCGGGGAGGCAGGTTAACGCGATGGATCAAAGCATACCAACAGTGTTCGTAGTGGATGATGACGAAGAGGTGCGGAGTGCATTGAAGTTACTCTTCGAATCGGTTGGCTTGCCGGTAATCTGTTTTGCATCGGCACTCGAATATCTGGATCGATTTGATGGCGCCCTGCCGGGTTGTCTGGTGGTGGATATCCGAATGCCAGGTATGAGTGGCCTTGATATGCAGGAGAAGCTGAACGAGTATCCGATTTTTCCGCCGGTGATTATCATTACTGGTCATGGGGATGTACCGATGGCAGTGCGCGCAGTTCAGGCAGGCGCTGTGGATTTCATCGAAAAGCCATTTCGTGATCAGATTTTGCTGGATAGTGTGCATAGAGCGATTGAGATGGACGCGAAGATGCGGGGAGAGGCCTCTCGGTTGTCAGAGATTCGTGAGCATCTTGATCAGCTGACACCCAGAGAGCGGGAGGTACTTGACCTGGTCATCAGCGGAATGCGTAATAAGAATATTTCAGAGCAGCTGGGAATCACTCTTTCCACCGTTGAGGCCCATCGCTCCAGAGTAATGGAGAAGATGCAGGCAGACTCCCTCTCTCATCTGATGAGGATGATGCTGACCCTGGAGCAGGAGTAGACTGCTCTGGCAGAAAAGATACGCGCACTGGTGCCGGATCAAGACGATCAACCCGGAAACTTGTGATCGCCCCGCAGCGACCAATATAGTGAAGAGCGGCTTCTGAATAAATGAGTTATGGAAAACCACAACTACCAGTCGAGTATGTTGGTATTTCAAGGGACCACAAAGGGTTGGATAATAGCGCCTCCCCATGAACGCCCGGAGCGAAGAGAGGGGATGTCGGCCAGTTGGATGGCTGGAGGGCTTTTTTCAAACAGGCGCCTTCCGGTGATTCAACTGGTTTTTTTAGTCCGGCAACCTAATCGATTGGATTCGGACTAATTCCGACCACTAGGTACCTCAAACGTTGATAGCTGTGAACCCAAGAGCTGCCAGTTCCGCGGCATGCGGGTTCAGCATCCCATATAACTGGAGGATGAGATAAGAATGACTATTTCAAGACGTGAATTTCTACGCCTGATGGGGCTTGCCGGAGCTGCCGGAATGATGCCTTCATCTGTCTTCGCAGCTGCCAAGCAGCCCGCGGATCTCTATGAGGTACCCAAGTTTGGCAATCTCTCACTGATGCATATCACTGATACCCATGCCCAACTCAACCCCATCTATTTTCGCGAACCGAATGTCAATCTGGGGATTGGATATGCCTTCAATAAGGCGCCCCATCTGGTTGGCGACAATCTGTTGAAACATTTCGGAATCACGCCAGGTGGTATCGAATCACACGCCTACAGTTATCTCGATTTTGATTCTGCAGCGGGTAAGTTCGGCAGGGTAGGTGGCTTTGCCCACCTGAAGACCTTAGTGCAGCGTCTTCGTGACGACCGAGGTCCTGGCAATAGTCTGTTGCTGGATGGCGGGGATACCTGGCAGGGTTCAGGGACAGCCTACTGGACTCGAGGCAAGGATATGGTCGGCGCCTGCAACCGGTTGGGTGTTGATGTGATGACAGGCCATTGGGAATTCACCTATCTAGACAAAGAGGTGATTGAGAACGTCAACGAATTTCAGGGTGAATTTGTCGCTCAGAACGTAAAGGTTCGTGACGAGGCACTATTCGACTACAACTATTCCGATTTTGAAGGTTTTGACGAGGATGAAGGCAATGCCTTCAAGCCCTATGTTATCAAACAGGTAGGTGGTGCCCGTGTTGCCGTAATTGGACAGGCCTTCCCCTATACCCCAATAGCCAATCCACAGCGCTTCATACCCGATTGGACCTTCGGTATCCAGGATGATCTGATGCAGGATGTTGTCGACAGCGTAAGGGAGAATGAGAAACCCGATGTCGTGGTTGTCCTCTCGCACAATGGAATGGATGTCGATCTTAAGATGGCGTCCAGAGTTAGCGGGATCGATGCGATATTCGGCGGTCATACCCATGATGGTATGCCTGCTCCCACCGTTGTTAAGAACTCAGGCGGAAAGACCCTGGTGACCAATGCCGGCTCGAACGGTAAGTTTCTTGGCGTTATGGATCTGGATGTCAAGGGTGGCAAAGTTAGGGATTTTCGTTATCGATTGTTACCGATATTTTCCAATATCCTGCCCGCAGATAAACAGATGCAGGCTTATATCGATGAGGTGCGGGCCCCTTACGCGAAGCAGCTCAATGAGGAGCTGGCAGTTACCGAAGAGACACTCTACCGTCGGGGTAACTTCAACGGTACCTTTGACCAGGTGATCTGTGATGCACTGACTACTGTGAATGATGCTCAGATCTCCCTCTCACCGGGTTTTCGTTGGGGTACAACGGTACTCCCAGGTCAGAAGATAACCATGGACAATGTCATGGATCAGACCTGCATCACCTATCCTGAGACCTATCGCAGGGAGATGAAGGGGAGTGAGATCAAGGCAATCCTTGAGGATGTTTGTGACAATCTTTTCAACAAGGACCCCTACTATCAACAGGGTGGTGACATGGTGCGCTTAGGTGGACTCGATTATGTCTGTGAACCTGGTGCTGGTTTTGGCAAGCGCATAACCGATATGACCCTGGATGATGGAACCAAAGTTGAGGCGAGTAAAAATTACACGGTTTCCGGTTGGGCCACTGTCGGTTCCAAATCCCCAGGTGAACCGATCTGGGATGTGGTGGCGAAATATCTGCGTGATCAGAAAACCGTCAAGATCGACAAACTCAATACACCTAAATTGGTTGGTGTGAAGGGTAATCCAGGATTGGCGGACTATCCTTACTGATATTTTTGGTTGTTTTATGGGTTTCTGATGTGTCATGGTGCGGCAGGGCCGCACCCTACCCGTCGGTTATTAACGGTAGGTCGCTGGCGTCTCTTTTTTCCGCTGAAATGCTTTAGAGCGGGGCCACGCCGTAGCCAACAAACTATGTAGAGTCGTAGGGTGCGGCCCTGCCGCACCATGAACTGTCTCAACAGAACTCCACCTCTGAATAGGTGCCAAAATAGCCCATTCGGCAGCTCTTCAAACAGCGCTGTCTACGCCAGCTGGTGATGATACGTTGCTCTGCTATTCGGTGAGTATCATCCAGTAGAATGATGCAGTCGTTCGAAAGTTGCCTCTCCATAATTGGTAGCAGTCCATAACGACCGCCAGGAATACTGCCCGGTGGACCATCACAGATAACGAGTTCGAATGTCAGGTTTTTATCATTTGAGGGGATCTGATACCAACGATAATCGCCATAGTCGGCTAATGGCGCGTAGATCAACTCGACATGGTTTAAGCGCAGTTTTTGGAGAATGCGTTTCAGGTGTTTGAACCACTCCCGATTATGTTCAAATACTACGAATTGACGCTGCTCTCTCTGAGTCAAAGCGGCAATCAGTAGGGTGGTGGCACCAGAGCCGCACTCCAGAATGGGACCACGGGTCTTTAATGCACGTTCTCCGACATGACGCAGATAGGAGATACCCGCTGCATATCCGATATTTCCCCAGGCTATTGCCAGAAGCAGGATATCGATTCGACTGACTACACCATCCCGAGTTGTCCTTTTTAAACGGGCACTAGCCAGAGAGAGCAACCAGAGCTTGAATGAGAGGAGATGCTTTTTTAGATCGATCATCTGTAACAACTGCTTAAACTACTATTGAACAACGTGCACCGATTCTATAAATAATCAGAAATTCTTAAAAAATAAAATAGTTCGTTTGTAAAATGATTTTAACCCAAGGCTGTTACATTGGTGTTAAGAGGCACTTCAAATAAACAGAGGTGCCCTTAATAGTTATCTTCGGGGTTAAAATGATCGATTGGGAATGTCTCGATAGAGATGAGCAGATCAAGCTTCGGGAAGAGTTTGGTTATTATCTTGATAGATTACCTCCGACCTGCTCACTTGATATGAAAATAGCCCGCTTCAAGGATTGGTTGAGTGAGCGGGGTATTCAGATTGATATGGAGTGACTCTATTTCAGTTATAACTCACTCTCTCACTGAAGTGGCAGCTCGATAGCAATACAAACGCCATCGTCCAGGTTCTCGGCCCAGGCACGGCCTTGGTGAAATTCAGAGATCAGACGTACCAGGTAGAGGCCAAGTCCCAGGTGCGGATCTTGTCGATGGGAACTGGGTCGTTGGCTGCTCATTGAGTTGAACATATTTTGCTGAATCGCTTCATCGAGTAGTGGCCCCTGGTTGATCACTTTAAGGGTTACCAGACCTCCACTCCGAATATCCAACTCGATGCAGATTGGTGTATCTGGCCGATGATAATCGACTGCATTGCTGATCATCTTATCCAGAGCCTGGCTGATCAGATCGGGGGAGATGTGGGTGATGATAGGTCGGTCGGGTAGTTTGGCTTCAAACAGGGCTTCCTGGTAGCTGTCTGCATATCCCTGACAAAGTGCGCTCAACAGGGCTGTGAGATCGGTTTTTACCAATTCTGTGTCATTCAGTGCCTGCTCCAACCTTGTGGCTTCTCGCAAGCGAGTCAGTATTTGATTAAGCCTGCGTGTGCCCTCTTGAGCACGCATGGCATAGGTCAAAGCGGTAGAGTGATTTGATCCGCTGTGAGGATCAGACTCGATCTCGGCTTGAAGATTCTCGAGGGAGGATTGGATCACAGTCAAGGGTGTTCGAAACTCATGGGCAAGTCGAGATGCCATGGATTCAAGGTAGTGGCTATAATCTTTTGTTCGTTTCAAAACGGCGCTCAGGCTGACATCGAGTTGACCCAGTTCATCTCCCTCGTCTGTTGCAGTTAACGTCATGAGGATGCGCCCATCCCTACTTACCGACTGCTGATATTTACGGCTGAGACGGGTTATGCGGCTGGTTAAGGATGAGGCCAACAGTAGCAGGCTGCCGCCGGTGATAATGAACAGCCCCAGGCTGATCAGCAGCAGATCTTCAATAGCGCTCTGCTGCAGGAGCAGTATCTCCTGGGTACTTTGTTCGACGATCAAAACACCCTGAATCGATCCATCGACCCTTATCGGATATGCACTCGAAAGCATTATCAGCTCTGTACCAGGGGCGTTGTATCGATAGACAGCCCCCTCTCCAGAGAGTGCCTTACGAATTTCGGGGCCATCCAGGCGACCAAGTTTCTCCCGTTTTTCGAATGGCTCTTCAGGAGACTCCATTAACAGTAGTGAGGCCAGGCGTTGTGGCAGGCTATCTCCATCGTTTGATAGTGCAGCGATGGTGCCATGGCGTCCAACTACCTGACGTTCTCTGTTGAGCAAAGTGTAACGATGGCGTTGGCTCTCCATACCCTCTAACCATTGTTCGGCCTTTGCGGTTGGTAGGGTGAGATAGGCTAGGCTATGGTCGTTGAGCCAGCCGGATGTGGAGGCAATGCCAACGGGTTGCTGCTCAAATTGGTCGATATCAACGGCGACCAGTGAGAGTCGTCCATTGATCAAAGTGCGGGGTATAGAGAGCTCTACTCTGTAACCTGAGCCGGTCTCCTGCCACTCACCAAAAATGCGCGACTGGGTGGTGTTGCCTCCAACCTCTTGTACATTGACCCAGCCCGGAGATGGTGTGCCTAGCAGGAAACGTCGGGTTTTACCTTCAGATCCCGGAATGGCAAGTATCAGATGGTCCCCTGCCTTGATTTGACGTTCGTTGCGTGGATAGACCAGCTGCTCATCATAGACCTCAATCAGCAGATAGAGACTTTGATCATAAAAACCGGCCAGCCAATCGAAAGCGACAGCCTGATTTACCGCACTGCGGGCACTGAATCGTTCTGATTGTGATTTGAATTCGAGCCAATCTTCATCGTAGCCATCGATAACCGGTGTTTCAGACAGGGGGAAGGCGTAGAGTGATTTGGACGAGCCTGGGGAATCAGCTGGGTTCAGTAACAGCCATTCGTCAGCCTCTGAAGCAAGCATATTGGCAAGGATCTCGGCACGATTCATGAGCAAGCGCTCCTGGGCTTGCCTGAGGGTACTCTCCATGCCCTGGAGATAGTGATAACCGGCCCAGGGGATGAGCCATAGGGTGAATGACGCCAGCAGCAGCTTAAAACGCAGTGACCGAAAGAAGCTGGGGGAGTTTTGCATGCCAGCCCGTATCAGGATTTCCAGCGATATCCAGCGCCGTAAACCGTGTCGATTTGAGTGAAATCGGGATCGATCTCCTGAAATTTTCGCCGAATACGCTTTATATGGGTGGAGATGCTGCTGCTATCCACATAGATCTGCGCCTCCTGCATAAGTTGATCCCGACTGCGAACATGACCTGGGTGGCGTACCAGGGCGTGAAGCATCCAGAACTCGGTGACGGTCAGGCTGAGAGGAGTGCCCTGCCAGTTCGCCAGTAATCTGTCGATATCCAACTGCAGTTCGTCTCGTTGTAGAGGCTGTTGTTGACTAACCGGCTCCAGCATGGCCTGAATGCGTCGAAACAGCGCAGAGATACGTGCCATAAGATGGGGTAGGCTGGTCTCTTTACTGATGTAATCATCTGCACCGAGACGCAAGCCGGCAACGGTATCGAAATCGCTATCCCGGGCAGTGAGGAAGATGATCGGTAGCTTGGTGGAGCGACTACGTAACTCCCTACAGAGTTCAAATCCCCCGTCCACATCATCAGCCAGACCGATGTCGAGGATAACCAGATCAGGTAGGACATCTACGAATGCTGAGAGGGCCTCAGAACGGGATGCATAGCCTTTGACGTTGTAACCTTGACGTGTCAGGTAGTCGATATAGTTGTCCCGTATCGCCTGTTCATCTTCGATAATGGCGATTTCTCTTTTAGCCACAGTGTTGCCCGATCATCAATAGCGTTGTGTTAGTGTTAACAGGCCCTAAGCGGGATGATTATAACCCTATCCTTGTCGTGCGGCTAAGGCGTTGTCTGTAGCTGGGAAGAATCGCTGTTTTTTCTATTAAACCCAAGCACTGGAATTTCCGGGGAAGGTCGCCCGATATAGTAACCCTGGGCATAGATAACACCGATCTCTTTGAGGAGTTTCAAAGTCGCTTCGTCTTCGACGAATTCTGCAACGGTATCTTTTCCAAGAGCATTCGCCATCTCTGTCAATGCCTTGACAAAGACTTGATCCATAGAGTTGGTTGGTAGCTGTTTGATAAAAGAGCCATCAATCTTGACGATATCCAAAGGCAACTCACGTAAATAGTAAAATGAGGAGAAGCCAACGCCAAAATCATCGAGGGCAAAACGACAGCCGATGGCCTGTAGTTCTCTCATCAACCGTTCAGCTGCATTGACGTCAGCAAGGGCAGCTGTTTCGGTCAGTTCAAAAACCAATCGGGTAGGATCGATATCATTGCTGTTCACCAGTTGGGTCAGCTGAGGAAGAAGTTCCGGGTCGTCAATGACTCTGCCTGACAGGTTGATCGATAAGGTTATATCGATATCATGTTGATTGAGACTGGCCAGTTTTTCCACAGAAGCACGTAGCACATAACGGTTGATACGATGAATCAGACCGGTGCGTTCGGCCACAGGAATAAACTCCCCGGGCATGGAGATGGAACCATCCTTTTCCACCATTCTGATCAAGACTTCATAGTGGGAGATGATGCCGCTGCTGATCTCCAGGATTGGCTGAAAGTAGAGTATGAAGCGGTTGTCAGTCAGTGCTTGTTCGATCTTGTCTTTCCAGGTGGCACGGGCACTCATCTGCTCTCTTGCCTGTTCGCTGCTGGAGAAGAGATGCCACCGATCCCGCCCAGACTCCTTGGCTTGATACATGGCAAGATCTGCATTTGAAAGCAGTTCGTTGGCATTGCTACCATGATTGGGATAGGCGACGATGCCGATACTTGCTGAGACCCGATGACTATGCCCCTTTAGTGGAATTGTAATCTTCTTCAGCTCACTCAGAATCTTGTCGGCATAAATGGTGGCAGAGGGGATGTCCGCTTCTGGTATTACAATGGCAAACTCATCACCACCCAGGCGGGCAATGAGGTCGGTTGAGCGGGTAATCTCACGCAACTTTCTGGCAACGATCTGTAACATGGCATCTCCAGTATGATGTCCACTTGAATCGTTGATATATTTAAACTGGTCAAGATCAAAAAACAGTAGTGCACTGGAGTGGTTGTAGCGCTCAGCCAAGGTAATGATTTTTTCAAATTCAGATTGAAAATAGCGGCGATTGTTCAGTTCGGTAAGTGGATCGTGGTTGGCAAGCCAAGCCAGGCGTTGCTCCGCCAGTTCCCGGTCGGTTATATCGAGTCCGATGGAGAGTACCACCGGTATTCCTGCAACCGGCTTTTCTATCAGGTTAGAGTGTACCCAGGATATGGTTTTATTCTGTCCGTCTGATGAGAAGGCTGATGCATCATGCTGGTAGACATGGATCATGCCTTGCCGTAGACCGTTCATAACTGGAAGCATCTCGCCAGCAACCTCAGCATTCATGAACAAGTCACCGAAAAAACCACTGCTGCGCCGATAATCTTTAATGCCGATGAATTTACATCCTTCTGTATTCATGGTCAGGATGGCACCTTCAATATCTTGAGTCAGGATGATCACCTGGGCGCTGTTCATGATAGTGCTTAGGAAATCCCGCTCTGTTGCAAGCTCTTTGCTGCGCTTGATCAAGCTGTTGGTATTGTGTGCGATCTCTTCGTTGAGGCTCTCCAGGGTGTAGGTTAATTCTATTGCAGAGTCACTGGCGACATCGATCTCGTCCTGATACCAGTTGTGGTGCTTTAAGCTGAGAGTTTGGCGTACCTGGTCAAAGGCGTTTTTTGCCAGTAGTGGCAGGCTGTCGGAGATCATCAGCAGACGTTTCATCGGTTGCCACAATACTGCTGCCAGCAGCAGTTCTGAGAGAATAAATCCCAGAATACCAATAAGAACTGATTGTGTGGTGGCCTGGTTAATCTGATCTACTACCGGTGTGATATTGCTCACCAGGATGAAATCGGCAGACAACACAGAGGTATCGCTGCTTGCAGGTACCAGGTTGAATGTATAGTCCTGTCCGTTGTGGTTGGTGGTATAACCCGTATCGATCAATGACTTTAAGTCGACTTTTTCTGCGGTGTCCTGAAGCAGGGGGAGGAGTCGTTTCAGGTTACTTGAGGCACTGATATATCGTTCCCAGGTATTTAAAAATCGAGAGTGGGTGTTCAAGCGGGAAGCATTATCTATATGGCTGATCACTGCAATGTCAGTTTTCGCCAGTTCGTTGAATTCGATGATCAGGTCTGCGATAGAGCGTCCTACCAGTATGACTCCGGCATACTCCCCCTTATAGAGTAACGGTGAAGCGACGTACTGACTGCAGCGAACATGACATTGCAACATAGTCATCGGCGTCTCTAATTTGTTGACTGAGCTGACCAACTCTTTGAAAGGGTCGCCTAATGTACCCGTCTGCCATTTAAACTGCAGGATATTATCCTTGCTATAGTATGCCGCCTCTTCAAGTCCCCACTCCATCTCCAGGGTGACTGCGCTATGCATGAAGAATCGCTGTAGTTTTTCACTTAATGGCGTGTCGCTGGTTTGAGTCGCCGCTTCTGCAAGAGATGGGATCATCAACGCGATCTGTTCCAGGCGATAGAAACTTGTGTCAAGAAGTGATTTGACCTGCCTGTTCTGTTGCTCTTTTATCTGTAATTGATAGGTGTCGAATAGCTTGAGTTGTTGTAGATATCCCATGCCTGCAAGTCCGGCATTCATGATCAGAACCACCAGACTGAAAAGTAGCATGACTTTCCATTTCAGACTGAGAAAATAGAGATCCTTTTCCTCCTGATGTTGATCGATAATTCCATTTAGTTCGTTAGATTGCATCTGACTGCTCAAAAGCTATAGGAGATAAGCAGAGAGAATAGATTCCATTCACGCGACTTGTCATTAGGTGAGGGATTTTCCAGATTGGAGAGGAAAATTGTTCCATCAACCCTACTGAACTCAGTGCGCAAAATCAGTCCATCCGTTGCCTCCCAGAGGATGCCCAGCGTAGAAAATCTACTATAGAAGTTATGAGCATCCAGGCCTAATCTCTGACCTGTTTTTTCGCCTCTTTTATCCCCTTTGTCATAATGACTCTCTTCGTATCTGGCGATCAACTCCAGGTCATCCCGCAGACGGTAGGTTCCCTGCAGGTAGTAACCATCCAGAGTGGTATCAGCAATATCAAGTGCTCCGGCAAAACCTGTGTAATCGAGAGGCTCCTGCATGTACTCAGCGGTCAGGCTCCAATTGCCACTGTTGTACTCGGCTGAGACTACCCGGTAGTCGATATCTATGGTGCCGTCAGGTAGCATGTTTGTTTCGCCATCAAGCTGTAGTGAGGCACTGCTATAGGCGAGTCTGAAACGACCTCCATCCCATTCGTAGAGTAAGCGTCCACCCACTGTCAGGCCATCCTGCTTTAGTTTCGGATCGAGTACCGGGTTCAGGTAGGACTTTTCAACATTTTCATCAATTGGCGTTCTGCCTCCAATCAGTCGTAGAGAGAGTCGGTGAGAATCGATCTGCAAATCGCCAAACAGTTGAGCACCATCATTCGAGAGTACCATGTTGCGTACACGATCCCAGTAGATGGCTTGGGGCATGAAAATGCTGGGTCGGGTTGCGGCTACATCCCGAGTGTCGTTGTATAAGCCGAAGGGGTTTTTATATCGTCCCAGAATGACTCCGAAACGGTCAGCGTCCTGCATATAGAGTGTGGTGTCGATCTGCGCGTAGTCCAGGTCCAGGGAGCCGTCATACATCTCTCCTGCATCACGGGAGAGGAGTTGGGCCGAGGCAAATATTTGAGGTGAAAACCGGTAGGAAGTGTTGACGCCCAACTCCCGGAAATCCCAGCTACCATCCTCGCTGTCGCCAAAAAAACTGTTTTCAGTGGTTTTTACGTAAGCCTGAGTCAGGAAGCCATGGATCTGCAAAGCTTGATTGAGTTCAGCAAACTCAGTTGCCATCGCGCTACTCATAGGCTGATATAGCAGTACTAACAGCAATGCGATCCAGTGCTTATTCAACTGAGAGTCTCCGTACGCGCTCATTGATAAGATCCTCGGGAAGATAACCAATAGCTCCAGACGTATTTTCAATCTGCTCTAACATCTCAGTCTCGGACTGAACCTTGATTGGTGCTTGCCCCATACCAGAATAGATCTGACGGTTCCAGGCACGACGAAGCTGATGTGGAAAGACGCCTAAAATATGTTTAGTGAATTCGGAATGCTGTTTGGTTTTATCTCCCATAACAAAGACCCTGATGGGAGTACCGTTAGGCCATTGGGTCATACGCATACTGAAAATGGAGCGCAAAGTATTCTGTGAGACGATCTCAGAATCGATGTCCCGGTTTGCGACTAGTTCGACGGAAGATGCTGTGTTATAAAAACAGAGCAGCAAACCGACTGCAAATGCTCGATAGGCAGTTGTCATTTTTTAAAAAAGAAATTCCATGCAGTTGCAAGTCCATGTCGGCATCCCTAATAGGTAACTTTAGTCCATAAAAAGATAATGGTTTTATGGCAGTTTAATTTAATACTGTTCGGTCAGCTGCAACGTTGACTGTTTTTATCTCCTGGTCAGGTCTCGTAAGCTACTATGTTGATCCTATGCGGTCAGTGAATCAACTGCTGCCATTTTTCTGCCAACTTTTGTCATCGGTTAGCCCTCATTTTGTACCTAATAGGCCAACTCTGTGGTTTGTAATAACACTCGGTAATCAAAGAATACCGGCGCTGGCATGGAGTGCCACTTCCACCAAGGATGGTGCGCTGGTTCAACATCCGGGAGTTAAAAATGAAAAAACATCTTATTGTCGTTAGTCTTGCAAGCCTCTTTCTATGTCAGTCTGCTGTCGCTCAGGATCAACCTGAACCTGTAGATAGAGAGACATTCCACAGTTCCCTGCTTGGGCTTCTTGCTGGTGGGATTCTTGGTGGTCCACCTGGAGCTGTTATTGGCTATGCCAGTGGCGCTGTAATCGGTGATCTCGAATCAAAGAATCGACAACTCGAGGAGAGCTCCCAAGCCCTGGCTGATAATCAGACTAGCCAAGATCACCTGTTGGATCAAGCGCAACAGCATCAAGTGAATTTTCAGCAGCAGAAATCGGGGGAGCTAGATCAACTGGCAGCATTAAAAGAGGGTTTTCGCTTCTGTTTGGGCTTTCGTACCGGCAGTAGTCTGATAGAACCAAAGATGGCCGAACAACTCGATGCCTTGGCAAATATGCTTAACGCCTTTCCTCAGTTTAAGTTGTTGATCGAAGCGGGTGCTGATCAGCGAGGTTCTGAAGCGTTTAATCATGAGTTAAGTCGAGCCCGCGCCGATGCGGTTGCCAAGCTGCTGATCGATGCCGGGCTCCCTCGTAATCGACTCTCGACACGTTACCAGGGTGAGTCGGCTGCAGAGTATCCGATGAATGATCTGGAGGGGCTGGCTTTCGATCGCATGGTGCAACTCACTCTGTTGCATGGGGAGTCCTCATGAAAAACAGACGCCAACCATTGAGTGAAGCCTTTGTTTACGGCTCTCCCGAACGGGTGCCTGGATTCAGTTTTCGTTGGACCTATAACGGTCTACGCCAGGCAGAGGGTCTGAAAAAAAGAGAACGTGGAGGCAGAGATGAGCGTAAGTCCAGAAACTGATCTCAAAATACCTGTGAAAAGCCTCTGTAACCCAGACTTTGTCAAGGATATGTTACTGACTTTACTGGCTGCGTTGATGACCGGTGTGTCAGGGAGTATGTTGTTGATAATACTTGTATTATCATGGGGGTCAGCGCAGGCTGATCCGGCTGAAAGATTGACTGCCCAACTGCAACTGACAAGTCTCAATGGGCAGCGCATTGAGATGGCTCCCTTGCTCAATACCGAGGTAACTATCAACGTAACCGGTATGCTCGCTTGGGCCAAAGTAGAGCAGGTATTCACCAATCCAACTCAATCATGGATGGAGGGTAGCTACCAATTTCCATTGCCTGAGGGATCTGCGGTGGAGCGTATGAAGATGCAGATTGGGGATCGTCAAATCGAAGGTGTGATTGAGGAGAAGGCAGCGGCAAAACGGATCTTTAAAAAGGCCAGGGCCGAGGGTAAAAGGGCCAGCCTGTTGACTCAGCAGCGTCCCAATATCTTTACCTTGGCGGCGACCAATATTGCACCGGGTGAAACGGTACGAATCAGTATCGAATTTCAGCAGAGAGTTCACTACTCTGGACGACGGTTCGAATTGCGTTTTCCAATGGTGGTGGCACCTCGTTATCTGCCAGACAGCGTGCAGGCCTCAGAGGCTAATCAACTATCACCACCCTACATTGCTCAGCGTGCGGGTCTGATCAATCCTTTGTCGCTGCAGATAGATATCGATGCAGGAGTGCCTCTGGCTGAGGTGATCAGCCACCATCATAAAATGGTGGAACAGCGGGCTGAGCAAGGTGTAGTCAGACTTAAATTGGCTGATGGCGAGGTACAGGCAGATCGGGACTTTGTCATCAGTTGGCGTGCCGAAGTTGGCTCAGAGCCTGAGTTGGCACTGTTTCGTGAGCATTGGCAGGAGAGGGATTACGCACTGCTGATGCTGATGCCTCCAGATGCAGCAAAACCTGAAGAGATCCTCTCGCGAGAGCTGATCTTTGTCATCGATCACTCGGGGTCGATGAATGGTGCCTCAATAAGGCAAGCCAAGGCAGCTTTAAGGATGGCGGTCAGTCGTCTTAAGAGTAGAGATCGATTTAACTTGATAGCCTTCAATAGTCATAGTGAAACCCTCTTCTCCTCACCTCAGAACGCCACTCAAACCAACCAGAGGCGCGCTCTGGACTTTATCGATCAGCTTAAGGCTGAGGGGGGCACAGAGATGATGCCAGCGCTTGAGTTGGCTCTGAATCAGTCGCAAGAGACTCATCTTCTAAGGCAGGTCGTCTTTTTAACAGATGGTAGCTTGGGGAATGAGCAGGAGCTGTTTGCTCTGATTCAGCACAAGTTGGCAGAGAGTCGTCTGTTTACGGTTGGCATCGGCTCTGCACCGAACAGCCATTTTATGCAACGTGCTGCAGATTTTGGCCGGGGTTCTTTCAGCTATATCGGACATCTGTCAGAAGTGACGCAAACCATGCAGGGCCTATTTGAAAAGCTTGAACATCCCAGTATGAGGAATATTCAACTCGAATGGCAGGGCAGGGGAGAGCTTGATGTTGAGCCACAACGATTTCCCGATCTCTACTTGGGAGAGCCGCTGCAGCTTGCACTCAAAGGGGATCACTTGGAAGGTGTCCTGGTTATTGCAGGTGACAGGGATGGTAAGCCTTGGAAGCGCCGTGTCGAAATCACCGGCGATCAGACCCATAAGACAGGTATTCATGCTCTCTGGGCAAGAGAACGAATCAAAACAATCATGGCCTCAACCGCCACCACAACCCAGGAAGAGAGGCGGGAACAGGTATTACAGCTCGCCATGGATCATAAATTGATCTCTGCCTATACGAGCCTGGTGGCAGTGGACAAAACACCGGTTCGTCCCCTCGATGCAAACCTGCAAGGTGGTGATATACCTGTGAGTCTGCCTGCGGGCTGGTCGCCAAAGGCGGTCTTTGGGCGTTTGCCTCAGACAGCTACCACTGGACCGCTCTATCTGATGATTGGCATGTTGCTGATCCTTGTGGCGGGGTTAATCCAGGTTTTCGGCCTGAGAAAAAAATGGGCCTGAGGCTTGTTTCACTAATGTTGTGTCTGCTCGGGGGGGGGATGTTGAGTCACTCCATCTGGATTGAAGCCAAAGCCTGGCTGGCTGAAGGATTGATTGAAGCGGCCTGGCAGAGGACGCTGGCAGGAGAGGGCCATACTGCACCATGGCCCTGGGCTGATACCTGGCCTGTGGCTCGACTCGAGTCACCTCGCCTGGGTATTACCCGGTTGGTGTTGAGTGGTGACAGTGGCGCGACCATGGCATTTGGACCAGGCTGGGCAGAGCACTCTGAGTTACCCGGTGAGGAGGGACGCAGTTTCATCTCCGGGCATCGCGATACCCATTTTAGGTTTCTCAAGGATCTGTTTATTGGTGATGAACTTAGGGTGCAGAGAGCAGATGGCAGGATTGTGGTTTATCGCGTCACAGAGCGCCGGGTTGTCGATCAGCAACAGGGGTGGCATATGGCACTCGAAGGGCCGCAGGAGTTGCTGCTTGTGACCTGCTACCCTTTTGATGCGCTTATACCTGGCGGCCCGATGCGATATATCGTCCGCGCCGAAAAAACAGTTGATGTGTGGTAGAGCAGTGTTTCAGTTAGAATCATATCCAACGACTGAGTAACTGCAAATATTGATGAAGCCAATCCGTATCTTTCGACATCTGGTCTGCAAACCCCCTGGTTATCTGGGGGACTATCTGCAACAGCGCGGCATACCCTGGGAAGTGGAGTGTGTCGATGAGTCCCGCCCGATTAATCCTAGAACAGATGATGTTTCCGCTCTGGTCTTTATGGGGGCAGGTGTCAGTGTCAATGATCAGCTCTCCTGGATGGCGGGAGAATTGGCGCTGATGCGTAAAGCATTTCAGGAGGATCTGCCGATTTTGGGTGTCTGCTTCGGTGCGCAGATGATGAGCCGGGCTTTAGGCGGCGAAGTCACTCGGGGTAGTGAGATGGAGATTGGCTGGCACCCTGTTCGCGCCATTTCAGAGAATGATCAAGCCGCGTGGCTTAAAGGCCTGCCTGAGCGCTTTATGGCTTTTCACTGGCACGCGGATACCTTCACTTTACCAGCAGGTAGCCGATGGATAATGGAGAGCGACTGTTATCCCCATCAGGGATTTACCATCGGCGACCATCTTGGCCTGCAGTTTCACCTTGAGATGACCCCGGAGATGGTGAAAGGTTGGATTGATCGCTACGGCAGTGATCTGCAATCGAGTTCGACATGTTGCCAGTCAGCAGAGCGCATCCTGCAGGATCTTGATCAACATATTACTCAATTGCATGAGATCTCTGCCATCATCTACGGTAACTGGCTGGAGAGGGTTTTACGCAGACAATGAGATTATTGGCTATAACACTGATGTTGGGTTGGGCATTGGTGGCTCAGGCCATCACCCACGCCCCACTGCAGACAGTAATGGATAAGCTGAATGGAGAAGCTGCCCAACGAATTGCAGAGCGTTTTGAATTGGCTGGGGTGGACTTTCCGCCACAGCGGGTGCAGTTGATAGCATTGAAGGAGAGTCGCCGCCTTGAACTATGGGCCTACTCCGAAGAGCGTTGGCGCTTTATCCATGATTATGCCATCTTCGCCGCAAGCGGTGGCGCAGGACCAAAATTGAGAGAGGGAGACAAGCAGGTACCAGAAGGTTTTTATCGCATTGTCTCACTCAATCCCAACAGCCATTTTCACCTTTCAATGAAGCTTAACTACCCAAATACTTTCGATTCAGTTCAGGCCAACCTGGAGGGCAGGCATTCACCTGGATCGAATATCTACATCCACGGTAGCGCATGGTCAGCGGGATGCCTGGCAGTTGGAAATCACTATATCGAAGAGCTCTTTTATCTGGTGGCCAAGGTTGGCGTCGAAAAAGCGAATGTATTGATCGCACCTTACGATTTTCGTACCAGAGCGATGACTATTGCCGATGAACCGGTCTGGCTAGAGGAGCTCTACACCTACTTGAAGTTGCGCCTTGCGAAATTCCCACTCTCAGAGAAGATGTCAGCTTGCGGGCAGGGTTGCGCCAATGCAGGGTTACGGCAACAGTTAGGCCGTTATTGAGATACTCAACCTAAAAAAATGAGCATGCATGAAAGTGGAAATGCAACAGAGGATTGTTGAATTTATCGATGATGTTCAGTCAGTGGCACCTGAGCAGGCAAAGATTATTAATGCAGCGAGAGATTTGTTTAATAAGACAAATCAATTCAGGTTGGCAAGATAGGTGGCTACAGCATCCATATCCCGATCACTGAGACGGATGGCAACACCGGTCATCCAGACGTTGGTTCGTCTGCCAGTGCGGTCACGAAACTCTTTTAGCATCTTGACCACATAGTCGAAGCGTTGTCCTGCAAGGCGGGCATAACCCTCCTGGCCACGGGCATCTTCTCCATGACACTCAACACAGACCTTTTTGTAGACCTGTTGGCCCTCCTGGAGTAACTCAGGAATTCCGCCACCAGATGCTTTCATCTCCATGTCACTGAAGTAGAGGGCGATCTTGATTTTGTCTTCCAAAGAGAATGTCTTTGCCAGGTTAGTCATTAGATAGTCGTTGCGACGACCATCGCCAAATCGCTGAAACTGGTCGACGATATAAACAGGATTCTGACCTGCAAGATTGGGTGTCACCGGCTGGATTGCAATGCCATCTTCCCCATGGCAGGTCTTACATAATATGGTTCTGTCTCGTCCCTCTTTGACCATCTTTTTTTTCAGCGCTTTATCTTTGGCGATTTCAGCAATGCGATTTTCGAGCATATTTCTCAGCTGTATTGCCTCATCTGTATTCACCTCCGCCCCTATTACAGATTGATTCAGTATCAACAGCAGAATAGGTAGTGACAACAACCTGACAAAAAGTGATTGCATGTAGTTATTCCTAACGATGTTCAGTAATCTTGTTCTATTTAGCGACCGTTTTTTTTGAGACTTGATTCACGAAACAGTAATCTAGGCATTTATTGCCTTAAGGGAACCTCTATTAACAGGTTCTAGTAGTCGCTTTGGTAGTGCTGATCATCCAGGCACGCCTCTCCGGAATAGGTTCATATTCAGGCGAGCGCCCCTGCCGCACAATGCCCAACTGAAAAGAAAACCACCTGACGAACTGACAGCTTGTTTCTACAGCGGCTCATAGTAGCGAGAAAGCTACCCAGGATTTCTTAGGAATCCGTATGCTGATGGTGCCGCGGGGTCACACCCGTCACTAGAAATAATTCCGGACATTAGTGGATCAGTCTGGGGAATCGTCGCTAACACCCCCAACTACTTTTCGGTAAGCTACGGGCCATATTTCGAGTCACCGGAACATTATAGAGAGTAAATGGCGAAGCAGCGTAAAAAAAACAGTCGAAAACAGTCCAAACCCAAGCGGGGTGGTCTATTACGGCGCTGGCTGTTGTTGGGGGTGACCACCTTGCTGCTCGCTACGCTGCTCTATAGTCTCTACCTGGATCGGGTGGTACAGGCACGTTTAGAAGGTCAGCGTTGGTCTCTGCCGGCAAAAGTCTATGGTCGCTCTCTTGATCTCTATCCTGGAGCACCTGTCACCCTCACCCACTTGAAGCAGACGCTGGCTGGATTGGGTTATCGCAAAGTAAAGCACCCTGATCGGCCTGGTGAATATTCGAGCTATCGTGAGCGTATATTGCTGCGCACCAGGGCTTTCCGGTTCCCGGATATCGATCGCTCCAGTGACTATCTGGAAGTGGTATTGAACGATAAGGGTGTTGAATCATTGAAACGGGCTGCCAGTGGCGAACCTGTTGGACACTACCGAATAGAGCCCAGATTGATTGGAAGCCTTAGATCCGCCCAGGGTGAAGATCGTATCTTACTGACTCGGGATGAACTGCCTGAGATGCTGGTCTCTGCACTGATTGCTGTGGAGGATCGGAATTTCTACCAACATTTTGGTATTGATCCTATCGCCATAGGACGGGCGTTGTGGGCCAACCTGCGCGCCAAGCGCGTGGTTCAGGGGGGAAGTACCCTGACCCAACAGCTGGTAAAGAACTTTTTTCTCACCTCAGAACGAACGCTTTGGCGAAAATTCAATGAAGCATTAATGGCGGTAATCATCGACATGCGCTTCAGCAAGGATGAGATTCTCGAAGCCTATGCTAATGAGATCTATCTAGGGCAGCAGGGTGGACGGGCAATCCACGGTTTTGCTTTGGCCAGCCGGTTCTACTTCAATCGGCCGCTACAGGAGTTGGATCTGCCGCGGCTTTCGATGCTGGTAACCCTGGTACGAGGGCCCTCAGCATACGATCCAAGGCGACATCCAAAGAGAGCCAAGCAGCGTCGACACCTGGTACTGCAACTGATGCAGGAGCGGGGGGTGATCGATGCTGTTCAAGCCGACCGGGCCAGTGAGGCTCCTTTGGGTGTGGAACAGGGTCGTTTGCGTAGCTCGGGTAGTCCCGCATTCATGGATCTTGTAAAGCGCCAATTGCGTAGGGACTATAAAGAAGAGGATCTGAATGCAGGTGGTTTAAGAGTTTTTTCAACCCTCGATCCCTGGCTTCAGCAACGAGCTGAATTAGCCCTCTCACAGCAGTTAAAATCTCTGGAGAAAGCACGTAGTATCCCCTCTGGAACCCTTCAGGGTGCACTCACCCTGGCCGATGTGGAGACTGGTGAAGTTACCGCCCTGGTGGGTGACAGAAACCCCAGGTATGCTGGTTTCAACAGAGCGCTGGATGCGGTGCGGCCTGTAGGCTCATTGATCAAGCCAGCGGTCTATCTCAGTGCCTTGTCTCAACCTGGTCGCTACAATCTATTCACCCCATTGGAAGATAAGCCGATTCGTATCAAAGGGGGGAATGGTGAGATCTGGGCACCGGAAAATTACGACAATCAGAGTCATGAGAATATCAACCTGCAGCAGGCACTGGTGGAGTCTCTGAACCTGGCAACTGTCCATCTGGGTCTCTCTGTTGGCTTGAAGCCAGTTACCGAAAGCCTCTATGAATTGGGCATTCGACGCCCCATGTCTGCCTATCCTTCCCTGCTTCTCGGGGCAGTATCTCTCTCTCCGCTAGAGATGACTCAGATGTATCAGACACTTGCCAATGGGGGATTCAGTGCGACACTGAAATCGATTCGGGGGGTAACCGATGGTAAGGGTGAACCCCTGTCACGATATCCACTGGAGATTGAATCCAGGGCAGATGCACGGGCAGTCTATCTGTTGAGAAATGCCCTCAACGAGGTCACGCACAGCGGAACAGGAAAAGCATTGCAATGGTTGCTACCAGGCGATGTCGAAGTGGCGGGTAAGACCGGTACAACGGATAAACTGCGCGACAGCTGGTTTGCCGGATTCGATCGACGACGAGTGGCAGTGTCCTGGATAGGGCGAGATGATAATGCACCTACCGGCCTGACCGGATCCTCTGGTGCAATGCGTGTCTGGGCCGAGTTGATGAAGAGTATAGGCATCTACTCCCTGTCTGAAGAGTTGCCTCGGGGTGTGGAGATGGTGGCGATTGATCCAATAACCGGATTGCGTGGTGAGGGGTGTCGGGATGCGGTCAATTATCCTTTCATCAGTGGTAGTATGGCATTGGAATCGGCGCCGTGCGCCCGCTCATCTTCGCTCATGGATGATGGGGTTGAGTGGTTACAGAGCCTTTTCAGAAAGAAGTGAAAGATCAAACTGAGTGTTATTATCCCGGCATGCTTAGTTGCCGGTTTAATAGTTGTGAACAGCAAAGGTAGATGATTGAATCCTCTATCTGTTTGAATCATGCGAAAATAGTACAAGATAGGCTACAATCCCGCCTTAACCCCATTCTTGGTACTAGGAGTTAGTACTTGACCGTATATGCTGCCGATAAGTTGATTGCCCAGGCTCGGGTATTAGCCGCTGAGTACCGGCGTACCATGGGCAAGCCCCTTCCTGGGATCAGCAATGAAATTGCTGAGTTCGATGCAATGAAGTTGCTCCAGCTTGAAGCCAACGACAGTGGAGAGGGCGGCTATAACGCAATCGATCGTGGTCGTGGTGATAAACGCATTCAGATAAAATCCCGCACCATTTTCGATGAGAGCAAGTCAGGGCAACGTATCGGCCAGCTCAAGCTGGAGAAGGCGTGGGACAGTGTGGTGCTGGTACTCATGGATGAGGATTACCAACCTTATGAGATCTATGAATCCGAGCGGGATGATATCCTGGAATATATCGAAGAGAGCAGTAGTAATCGAGCAAAACGAGGTGCCATGTCTGTGGCACGTTTTAAAATTATCGGCCGACTCGCATGGACACGAGAGAGTGGTCTTGAGCCTGAGGTCTGGGATAACCAGACAGATTGATTTTGACGGCGGGCAGCAGACTTCAAAAAGGCAAACTATTGGTTGCCAGTTCAATGATTCCATCCCTGGGCGATAAATTATGACCGATATTGCTGAGATATTCGGCCCTGAGGGTTGGCTTGCCAGTCGTATTGACGGTTTCTCATATCGACCGCAGCAGCAGGAGATGGCGCAAGCGGTCGCTGACATCATTCAGCAAAGTGGTGTTCTGATCTGTGAAGCGGGGACGGGTACTGGAAAAACCTTTGCCTATCTGGTGCCGGCATTGATGTCGGGGCGCAAGGTGATTATCTCCACCGGTACAAAAAACCTTCAGGATCAACTCTATCATCGCGATCTGCCAAAAGTACGGCAGAGTCTTTCAAGCCCGGTATCCACAGCACTCTTGAAAGGGCGAGCCAACTATCTCTGTATTCATCGCTTGGAAAATACACTGGTCGAAGAGATACGCCTTACCCGGGAGCAGCTGGGGCAGTTGGAGGAGATACGTCGATGGTCGACAGCCACAAAAAGCGGTGACATCAGTGAAATGCCTGAGATTGCCGAAGATGCCCCGGTTTGGCCAGTGGTAACCTCCACCACGGAGAATTGTTTGGGTCAAGAGTGCTCGGCCTACAGCAAATGTCATCTGGTTGAGGCACGTAAGCGGGCGCAGGAAGCCGATCTGGTAGTGATCAATCACCACCTGTTGTGTGCAGACCTGGCGCTCAAGGAGGAGGGGTTCGGAGAACTGCTACCCAGTGCAGACTGTTTTATCCTCGATGAAGCCCATCAATTGCCGGAAGTGGCGGGCAACTTTTTTGGTGTCACACTGAGTGGACGGCAATTAAGCGAACTGGCTCGGGATTGTATTACTGAATATCACCGTGAAGCCAAAGACACCCCTCAGCTACTTGAACGCGCCGAACGTTTGAAACAGGCCTCTCAGGATCTACGCCTCGCCTTTGGTCTTGAAGTTCGAAGAGGTGCCTGGTCAGAGCTCGCTGATAACCCATCGGTCAGTCTGCATCTTGAACATTTAGAAGAGGCCCTCGATCATCTGCTGGAGGCGCTGATTGCCATAGAGGGTCGTGGTAAGGGGCTCGATAGCTGCAAGGAGCGATGTGAGCTTCAAATTCAACGTCTGAAAGGTCTGTTGGATGAGAATGATAGTGAGTCGATCCGTTGGTATGAGACCCAACGACAGAGTTATCGTCTTAACCGCACGCCTTTGGAGATCGCCAAAATATTCCGTGGTGTTATGCAGGAGCATCACGCTGCTTGGGTGTTTACCTCAGCCACCCTGGCAGTGGGTGATAGTTTTGAGCACTTTTCCAGTCAACTCGGACTGCAGGAGGCTGAAACCCACTGTTGGGATAGTCCGTTCGACTATCCGATGCAAGCGGTGTGGTATGTCCCTCAGGGATTGCCTGATCCCTCAGAGCGGACTTTCAATCGTACTGTATCGGATCTTTCGCTGCCTATCCTCAAGGCCAGTAACGGCAGAGCATTTCTGCTCTATACCAGTCATCGTGCCCTGCAGGAAGCTGCGGAATATCTTGAGGATAAGCTCGACTATCCCATGTTGGTACAGGGCACAGCACCACGTACAGAGCTTGTGGAGCAGTTTCGAGAACTTGGGAATGCGGTGTTACTGGGGACTTCGAGTTTCTGGGAAGGCATTGATGTTCGTGGGGAAGCGCTCTCCTGTGTCATTATCGATAAGCTCCCCTTTGCATCACCTGGCGACCCCGTACTCCAGGCACGCATCGATGCCTTGCGGCAACGAGGTGGTAATCCGTTCATGACCTTCCAGTTACCACAAGCGGCAATCGCTTTAAAACAGGGCGCAGGGCGTTTGATTCGGGATGAATCCGATCGTGGCGTGTTGGTCATCTGTGATCCACGCCTGTTGAGCAAACCCTATGGCAAGATTTTCATCCGCAGTCTGCCGCCTATGACCAAGACACGTGATTTGGCTGTTGTGGAGCGTTTTTTCAAAATAGTGGATTGAGTCAGCTATTTCACCTTTAGCCTAAGAAATCATCATTCCGGATCGCTGCTGACCTTCCATTCCATTTTTAAGCAGATGTAAAAAGCCCCTCGCCCTTGATGGGAGAGGGGTTGGGGAGAGGGTGTGCGCCAAGCGCATAGTGAAACTAAAGCGTATACAGCACGATCCGATCAATCCCCGTCGTGCTGAGTAATGGTCTAGTGATGGTGTTGTTAAACACCCCCCTCTCTCCCACAAGATAGTGTTGAAATAGCAAGCTGCGAATATTCGAA
>NZ_JBSYOO010000037.1:0-179930 GCF_058244675.1 Candidatus Thiodiazotropha sp. AKIB8
CCCTAAAAAACACGCGGCCGGTAAACCGGCCGCTAGTCTGATCGGTTTTTGATTACAACTTAGTCACTGACTTTCAATCGGCCACCTTTACCCAGGCCACCTTTAACCTTCTGGGCTTTATAGTTGCGCAACGCTTTGACCATCTGGTTGTAGGAGTCGGCAAAAGCTGCAGTGACGACTTTTCCTTCAGGTGTGTCGGTAAATCCACCGACACTGCCCCATCTGCCACCGCCGAAGAAGCCGCCAAACAGGCTGAAGTCGAAATTTTTGGCGTTACCTACCGATGAAGAAACCTGCACCCCTGAGCGATTGTCGATCAGCAGTAGCGTGGTGGCGGCTTCATTGGATTTTAAGCCACCTGCAAGTCTGCCGAGTCGGTAGTTTCCAAGCAAGCCTCCAACAGTGGCGCCGAGGCCACCAGTGCCTTTCTCAGAGAATTGGATGCTGGGATTCATAGTGTAGTCTGCTGCTACCATCTGGCCTTTGCCGAAGTTGCTGCCCTGGCGCATCTCACCGGATTGCATAAGCGCCCGTTCCTGCATCATGTTGTTCATCGCCTTGCCACGTTCGACCACCACGAAGCAGTTGGACTGTTGAATCATCATGCGCAACACCGGTACGGTGGTACCTAGAGTTGGGTAACGCCTTCTATAGGTATGCCACCAGGGTGCGGCCTGGTCCTCTACAACAGACAATGTGCCGAGGGTCTCTTCACAACTTTCAAGTGCGCTGTTTTCTCCCGCAGAAGTTTCACCACCGGCAGCACCGGTGACGGTATTACCTGATGAGCCGCCTAAGGTGGGCATGCTGCCACCACAGCCACTGAGTCCAATTACTGCGGCGACAGTGATCCAGGTTGCTGTTTTGAAAGAACTAAATATCTTGCTCTGGATATGCATTCTCATTCTTCTCCCCTATGAGTCCAGTAGGTTATAAACCTGATGTTAAAAAGATAAATTACTTGGTTATATATATAAAGTGAGTGTGAAAGTCACTCTCACTTGTGTGTCATATTCCCGCAGCGTAAGCTTTCAGCTATGAATCCCATACTCTTAATTCTGTTGTTATTCGTCGGTACACCACTCGTCGAGCTCTATTTTCTCATTAAAGTAGGTGCTCAGATAGGTGTTTTCTCTACCCTGTTTTTAACTCTGTTTACGGCCGCATTAGGCGGGTGGATGGTACGTGCCCAGGGACTTTCAACCTTTGGTCGGGTGCAAGATGCCATGAATCGAGGCGAGGTGCCCGCGATTGATATGATGGAGGGTGCGGTATTGCTGGTTTGCGGCTTTCTGTTGCTGCTGCCTGGCTTTATTACCGATATCGTTGGCTTTATCTTTCTCATTCCCTGGATCAGGCGCTGGCTGCTGACTGTAGGTTTACAGAGTAGTGGAGTCATGCGGCCGATGCAATCGTCTCGTGATGATTCGGGGTCTGATCAGAATAGACGGGTCATAGAAGGAGAGTATCGCCGGGATGATGATTGAACCGTCGATCCCCTTTTACTCGCGGATAGTGGTGGGGAGTAGCCCCACCTTACAGATTGTCTGAGCGTTATCTGATTTACCCCGCGGTCCACTCGATCAAGGATAGACATCCGGGACAAATGTTTGGTCAGTGATGGGGGGTCTTACATAGCCGGTGTTTTCTGTTCTTTGGGGTAGTTCAATAGGCTCAGGGGTCAGATCCTTATAGGGTATCTGGCTCAGGAGGTGTGCTATGCAGTTCAGTCTTGCATGCTTTTTGATATCTGAATCAACCACATACCAAGGGGCCTGTTTTATATCTGTATGGGCAAACATCTCATCTTTGGCTCTGGAATATTCAAGCCAGCGGGAGCGTGATTCCAGATCCATCGGGCTCAGTTTCCAGCGTTTGTGAGGCTCTTCCATGCGACTTTGGAAGCGGCGTTCCTGCTCTTCATCTGAAACTGAAAACCAATATTTAATGAGTATGATGCCTGAGCGAACCAGCATACGCTCAAATTCTGGGCAGGAGCGCAAAAACTCCTGGTACTCGTCATCGGTACAAAAGCCCATCACCTTTTCAACCCCTGCACGGTTATACCAACTGCGGTCTAGCAATACCATTTCACCCGCAGCAGGCAGGTGGGGCACATAGCGCTGGAAATACCACTGGGTCTTTTCCCGTTCAGTAGGGGCTGGTAGGGCAACAACCCGACAGATACGTGGGTTGAGATGTTGATTGATGCGTTTGATCACGCCACCCTTGCCGGCAGCATCCCGCCCCTCAAAAATGACGACTACTTTCAAACCTTCGTGCTTGATCCACTCCTGTAGCTTGACCAGTTCCAATTGGAGTTTGAAAAGCTCCTTTTCGTAGACCTTGTTGTCGATCTTCTTTGGCTTTTCACTTTTCTGCTTTTTCTCTTTTTTCTCTGGCTTTGCTTCTGCCATGGCGATCTCCCGGAGTAAGGCTTATTGGCTGCTATTAATATAGCGGCAAAATGAGCTATTGGATTATTAAACTGATAGACAGATGGATAAGCGGTTCTAAATGAGGAAACTCACTCAGGCGTGCTCAAATCTTGCCTCCCCTATGTGGTTACTGAATATGCCTCGCTATTGAGTATGTTGCATCCGGAGCCACCCCAGTATGTCGGCTCTGCTTTGCGGCTCTAGACAAGCTTGTAACCTTATTATCACACAGAATGGCGGCAGGGTGAGTCAGAGCTGGAGTCTGATAGTGAAAATCTCGCGCTATGGTCTTGACTCTCGGATATTTGCCACTATTATTAGCACTCAGTAAAGGCGAGTGCTAACAACATTGCCTGCTAACCACGTAAAACATTCGAATTAAAACACCAAATATAGTTAGGAGAACAGTCGATGAATATTCGTCCGCTGCACGATCGCGTAATCGTTCGTCGTATGGAAGAAGAGCGCACCAGTCCTGGAGGCATCGTACTCCCAGATGCTGCCACTGAGAAACCCATTCAGGGTGAAGTGATGGCAGTAGGCAACGGCAAAATCACCGATAGCGGTGAAGCCCGCCCTCTGGATGTCAAAGTTGGAGATAAGATCTTGTTTGGCAAGTACTCCGGTACCGAAGTGAAAGTGGGTGGCGAGGAAGTTCTGGTCATGCGCGAAGAAGACATCATGGGTGTGATCGAGGGCTGATCGCTCAGCAGCGATATCCCTGCAGGCTTAGCCTGATGACGAATCTCAACATTTTCCAAGGAAATTAAGACATGAGTGCAAAAGAAGTACAATTTGGTGATGATGCCCGCCAACGTATGATGAAAGGCGTCAACATCCTGGCCAATGCGGTTAAGGTAACCCTCGGCCCTAAAGGTCGTAACGTAGTTCTGGAGAAGAGCTTCGGTGCGCCAACCGTAACCAAAGACGGTGTTTCAGTAGCCAAAGAGATCGAGCTTGCCGACAAGTTTGAAAACATGGGTGCGCAGATGGTTAAAGAGGTCTCTTCCCAGACTTCTGATGTTGCTGGCGACGGCACCACCACTGCTACTGTGCTGGCTCAGGCCATGGTTCGCGAGGGTCTGAAAGCGGTTGCTGCGGGAATGAATCCGATGGATCTCAAGCGGGGCATCGATAAAGCTGTGATCACCGCAGTTGAGGAGCTGAAAAACATCTCCCGTCCTTGTTCAGACGATAAAGAGATCGCCCAGGTAGGCACCATCTCTGCCAACTCTGACACCAATGTGGGCGACATCATTGCTGAAGCCATGCAGAAAGTGGGTAAAGAGGGTGTTATCACCGTCGAAGAAGGCTCTGCTCTGCAGAATGAGCTTGATGTTGTGGAAGGTATGCAGTTTGACCGTGGCTACCTCTCTCCCTACTTCGTTACCAATCAGCAGAGTCAGGCGGCTGAGCTGGATGAACCCTTTATCCTGCTGCACGACAAGAAGATCTCCAATATCCGTGAATTGCTGCCAGTGCTTGAAGGTGTTGCCAAAGCGGGTAAGCCATTGCTGATCATCGCTGAAGATGTGGAAGGCGAAGCGCTGGCTACTCTGGTGGTCAATAACCTGCGCGGTATCGTTAAGGTTACTGCGGTCAAAGCCCCAGGCTTTGGTGATCGTCGTAAGGCGATGTTGCAGGATATCGCTATCCTCACCGGTGGTACTGTAATCTCAGAAGAGGTGGGTCTTTCTCTGGAGAAAGCTACTCTTGATGATCTGGGTAGCGCTAAGAAAGTAACCATCACCAAAGAAGAGACCACAGTTATCGATGGTGCTGGTGTTGAGGGTGATATCAAGGCCCGAGTCGAGCAGATCCGTGCTCAGATTGAAGAGACCTCTTCTGACTATGATCGGGAAAAACTGCAGGAGCGTGTAGCCAAGCTCGCCGGTGGTGTTGCCGTGATCAAGGTCGGTGCTGCTACCGAAGTTGAGATGAAAGAGAAGAAGGCTCGTGTCGAAGACGCTCTGCATGCTACTCGTGCGGCAGTTGAAGAGGGCGTTGTTCCAGGTGGCGGTGTCGCTCTGGTGCGTTCTTTGCAGGCCCTCTCTGATCTGACTGGTGAAAATCACGATCAGGATGTCGGTATTACCATCGCCTGTCGTTCCATGGAAGAGCCTCTGCGTCAAATCGTCAGCAATGCTGGTGGTGAGCCTTCAGTAGTGCTGGACAAAGTTCGCAATGGTGAAGGTAACTTCGGTTTCAATGCCTCGAATGACACCTACGGCGACATGATGGATATGGGTATTCTGGATCCTACCAAGGTTACCCGTTCTGCGTTGCAGAATGCCTCTTCCGTAGCTGGCCTGATGATTACCACCGAGTGCATGGTGGCTGATGAGCCTAAGGACGATGCTGCTGGACCTCCAATGGGAGATATGGGCGGCATGGGCGGCATGGGTGGTATGGGCGGCATGATGTAAAAGCCCTACAGCTGATACGTTCAATACCGTAAACCCGCCTCCGTCAGGAGGCGGGTTTTTTTGTAAACTCTATTAAATATTTTACTGATTTAGCCGTTACCAATGTTGAAAAATCTATTTTGCACGAAGGGAGTCGTCATTTTCTGAGGAAAAGCTAATGTTACGCAGTATTGGCATTTCGGCTCGCTTTGTCTACGCGACTGTATTCGCTGTATTGGTTGTTCTGGCCATTACACTTTTCACAACATTCAACTTCATGGGGGGGATTCTCAGCACCTCTGAAGAGAATGAAATCAGCGAAATCTTCGAAAATGTAGTTTCAGGAATTGAATCCGAGGGGCGATTGGCTCGGGCTATGAGCGCCTTGGTGGCAGGTATTCCCGATGTTCAGGAGGCCTTTAGCAATAAGGACAGGGAGGCCCTGTCTGATCTCTTTGCACCAGGTTTCGCAAAGCTCAAGAAGGAGTATGGGGTTAGGCAGTTCCAATTTCATGAACCGCCTGCTACTTCCTTTCTGCGGGTACACAAACCAGCAAAATTTGGCGACGATCTATCTGGTTTTCGCCTTACCGTAGTAGAGGGTAATCGTGAGAAAAATCCAATCCAGGGGTTAGAGGTCGGTGTTGCCGGTCTTGGTATCAGAGGGTTGGTGCCTGTAAGTCATCAGGGCAAGCATATCGGTACGGTTGAATTTGGCATGTCGTTTGGTCAGGCTTTTTTCGATGAATATGCCAAGCATCATGATGTGGATCTGGAGCTTTATATTGATCGCAAAGGCGCCATGGATCGATTCGCCTCCACAATGGAAGGTAATAACCTGATCTCCTCAGATGAGTTATCTGCGATTCTAGGTGGTGAAAGTCACTATGGTCGAGGTGAGCTTAACAGCAAACCAGTAGCCTTCTATGCAGCGAATATCAACAACTATTCCGGTGATCCCATTGGTGTTTTGGTCGTTGCCAAGGATCGCTCTGAAGCAGCAAATGCAATCTCCAGTCTTACCTGGATGTTATTTGCCTTGGGCCTGGTTTCTGTGATCGTAATCGGTTTTCTGGTTTGGGTGATCAGTGGTGGCGTGGTTAAACCCATCTGTGTCGCGGCTAAGGCAATGGAGGGTATCGCCTCTGCTGATGGTGACCTGACAGTACGTATGGATGAGAGTGGAGAAGATGAGGTTTCCCGTCTCTCCAAGGCCTATAACCGCTTCGCTGAAAAGATTGAAGGTATGGTGAAAAGTGTCTCCAATTCTGCAGGTAACCTGAGTGTGCAGATCGGTGAATTCGCTAACCTGGCTGAGCATACCAATAGTGGAATTCGTCAACAGCATGAACAGACCACCCAGGTAGCTACCGCCATGACGCAGATGTCAGCCACTGTACATGAGGTGGCGCACAATACCACCCAGACCGCAGAAGCGGCTCGAGAGGCAGATATGCAGGCAAATTCAGGGCGTACTGTCGTCATGGATGTAACCAAGAGTATCGATCGCCTGGCAACGGATGTTGGCAAGGCGGTAGAGACAGTACAGCATGTGGCCGAGGACAGTGAGCGTATTGGTTCTGTGTTGGATGTCATACGCGGTATTGCTGATCAGACCAACCTGTTGGCACTGAATGCAGCCATCGAGGCGGCCCGGGCTGGAGAGCAGGGGCGTGGATTCGCAGTAGTGGCAGATGAGGTTCGTACACTGGCCAAGCGTACCCAGGATTCTACGGAAGAGATCCAGGAGATGATTGAGAGCCTGCAATCAGGAGTACGCAAGACGGTTGTTGTAATGGAGACCAGTAAGCAGCAGGCAGCAGAGAGTGTGGAACAGGCTGGACGGGCACACGCCTCTCTTGAGGAGATTAACCAGGTAATCGACTCAATTTCTGGTATGAGTGCACAGATTGCCACTGCAGCGGAAGAGCAGAGTGCAGTGGCTGAGGATATCAATCGCAATATTATCGAGATTACCCAGATTGCGGATGAGACCTATAAAGACTCTGATAAGAGCTATCAGGCCAGCACAGAGATGTCTGATGAAGTCGATAAGCTGAGTCACCTGTTGGGTCAGTTCAATATCGGTGATACTCATGGCTAGCATCTGCAACAGGCGATGCTCGCCCATCTGAGCTGGAAAACAAAGCTGCGTAGTTTCCTGGATGGAAAGGGCGCTCTGGATGAACGGGTTGCCTTTGATCATACCCAGTGTGGCTTTGGTAAATGGTATGACGCGCATGGTCGAACTGATCTGGGACATATCAGTGAGATTCGTGAGATAGAGAAGCCTCACAAGGAGCTTCACGAACTGATAAAGACCATTGCTGAGTTTAAGAAACGCGGCGACCTCGCTGGGGCTGAGCGCGAGTATCAGCGGGTCGGCCCGATGTCAGAAAATATTGTTGCTCTGATGGGGTCGATAAAGAGCAAGTTGTAGAGCATAAACAGACCAGACCACCGGGCCGATCAACGCCCGGTGGTCTTTTTTTTGATCTGCACCAGACTCTTCTACTCTATCCCTCCTCGATTGACAGAACTCCTATCCATAGGCAGACTGGCCCTGTCTCAGTGATCATCATGTTTTGGAAAGCTTCAGACACTATGGTTTGACATAATTGACTGTATCCTGATGTCCTTATTTGGGGCGAACCGAGACAGTACCATGCAAGCGGAATCGGGTGTGATTCGAATGCACCCCTATAGATTCGGCATACTCAGTTGTCGGGTTAAAAATTGATCATGCTGAGTCTCTTGCTCAGATAGTCAGGCTATCCGGTAAAAATATGGAGATGCTGCCGGTTAGTAAGTGTCTTGCGCCTCCTTTGGATGTGTTAAGTGGAAATGCCTGATTAATACCTGTCCAGATATGAAAAAAATACTTGTCATTCAATATTCTCAGACCGGCCAGCTATCCAGTATCATTGAGTCTGTTTCCCGGCCGCTGATTGCTTCCCCCGATTTGGAGGTCTCCATAGAGACCCTTCAGCCAGTTGAGCCCTATCCTTTTCCCTGGCCATTTTTCAAATTTCTGGATGTGTTTCCAGAGTGTGTGGCTTTGGATGCGCCAGAGCTTCAACCCTCTGACCTGGCGGCACATAGTGATGCTGATCTGGTAATTATTGCCTATCAGGTCTGGTTTCTCGCGCCTGCACTGCCGATCACCAGTTTTATGCAGAGTGAACAGGGTAAAGAGCTGCTTAAGGGTAAACCTGTGATTACCATCATCGGCTGCCGTAATATGTGGACCCGGGCTCAGGAGACCATGAAGGCGATGTTGGATGACTGTGGCGCCCGTTTGCTTGATAATGTGGTATTGACCGATCAAGGTTCGTTATTGGCCTCCTTTGTGACCACCCCACGATGGTTGTGGACGGGTAAAAAGGGTGCTTTCTGGGGGTTCCCCGCAGCGGGTGTTTCCAACCAGGATATTGAATCGTGCTGCCGTTTCGGAAAAGCGATTGAGGCAGGACTTGCAAAAGATAAAGAGAAGGATCAAGGCCCTATGCTATATGGATTGAAGGCTGTTGAGGCCGATGTGAGCCAGATTCAGTCGGAAAAGGTTGGTTTCCGCAGTTTTAAGGTTTGGGGTAAATTGTTACGTTCGATCGGTAAACAGGGGGATCCAAAACGGGTTCCGGTTCTGGCAATCTATGTGGTATTTCTGATTCTGATGATCATAACTGTGGTGCCAATCAGTATGTTATTGAAGGTGCTTTTAGCGCCGCTTATGAAACAAAAGCATCTACAGAGCAAATACTATTTTGAAGCGCCCTCTGGTTCAGGAGATGAGCGCATGGAAGAATTCGGTTGCAGTAAATGAGGGCATATATCACTAATACTTCGGCTTTTCTGCCGAATCAACCCGTTGAAAACGACCAGATCGAAGCTGTACTGGGTATGGTGGGGGGCAAGCCGTCCCGAGCCAAGCGCCTGGTGTTACGCAGCAATGGTATCAAGCAACGTTACTACGCCATCGATCCAGAGAGTGGTGAGATGAGCCACAATAATGCAGAAATGACTGCATCCTGTGTGCGTGGCCTGTTCGCTTCTGATGATGAGCTTGATCAGATGCAGTGCCTGGTTTCCGGAACCTCGATACCGGATCAAATCATGCCCGGTCATGGACTGATGGTTCATGGTGAGCTGGGTAATGCCTGCTGTGAAGTTATCTCCACCTCCGGCATATGCCTGAGTGGCGCAGCTGCACTGAAGTATGCCTATCTGGCAGTTAAAAGTGGTGAGTTCTCTCAGGCTGTTTCGACCGGTTCCGAGCTGGTCTCCCCGGTACTACGTGCCAACCATTTTGAAGGCGAATCAAAATATAAAGTTGAAAGTCTGGAGAAAAAACCAGAGATAGCCTTTGAGAAAGATTTTCTACGCTGGATGCTCTCCGACGGGGCTGGGGCCTTTCGTTTGGAAAGCGAACCGAATCAGCGTGCACAGCAGCCAGTGCTCGAAATAAACTGGATAGAGATCTACTCCTATGCCAACGAGCTTGAGACCTGTATGTACTCAGGGGCTGAAAAGTTCGAAGATGGCAGTCTGAAGAGCTGGAAACTCTATAGCCAGCAGGGGCTGATTGATCATTCGATCATGAGTATCAAACAGGATGTTAAGCTGCTCAATGAAAATATTGTACCCATGGCCGTCAAGGAGACACTGAAGCGGGTGATCGCCAAGACCGGCTTACAGGCTGATCAGGTAGACTATTTTCTACCCCATATCTCCTCCATGTATTTTGATGAAAAGGTCTACGAAGCGCTGGTTGAACTGAACTTTGAGATTCCCAGGGAGCGGTGGTTTACCAACCTCACCAGCAAGGGGAATACCGGTTCTGCCTCTATTTACATCATGCTGGATGAGATCCTCAAATCCGGGCGATTGCGCAGTGGTGACAGGTTGCTCTGTTTCGTGCCTGAGAGTGGCCGTTTCTCCAGCTCTTTCATGTTGCTGAGTGTGGTATGAAGATAAAAGATGTGCCCCAGGATAAGGCTGATTCGCTGGGCGGTGAGACCAAAGTGATCTACGCTGAATCGGAAGCTGGCCGGATTGAATCTTCGGAGACCAGCGGGTGGGAGGTTGAAGAGATCGTGCTGGGTCAAGCTCTGGATGAGATCAAGCGCCTGACTAAGGATGCCTATGCCCGCGCAAAGCAGGGCACTACCTCTCCGTTGGAATTTCATATGTATCACCAGAGAATGGATCTGGCGATGTTGGCCCAGGCGGTGGGGCGTTTTCAATGGATGGTTAAGCGGGATTTCTCCCCGCAGCGCTTCTCCCGGCTCTCTGCACAAAAACTGGCAAATTATGCTGACGTGCTGGGTATTGATAGCAAGACATTGAGCCAACTGCCTGAACAATATGACTGATAAGAATAATACAACCTTCGAACACCGACATGCGGCACATTGTGAAACCGGTGTAATGTCTGCCATGCTCCGTCACTATGGCTTGGCGGTGTCAGAACCGATGGCCTTTGGCCTCGCCAGTGGTTTGACCTATGCCTATATTCCTTTGGTGAAAATCAATGGTTTGCCGCTGATCGCCTATCGCACACCACCACGAATGATAATACGTGCCTTGTCGAAGCGTATCAGTGGCCTGAAGATGAATTTCCAGAAATTCCGCAAACCTGCCGAGGGTGAGCAGGCGCTGGATCGACTGTTGGATGATGGGCGGATCGTAGGGTTGCAGACCTCTGTTTTTTTTCTCCCCTATTTTCCAGAGGATATGCGTTTCCACTTTAATGCCCACAATCTGTTGGTGTATGGCCGGGAAGCGCAGGAGTTTCAGGTCAGTGACCCGGTTTTTTCCCATCTGGTGACCGTTGACAGGGAGAGTTTGAGCAAGGCTCGGTTTGCCAAAGGTGCGCTGGCGCCCAAAGGGTTACTCTACTATCCAGAAGAGGTTCCGGCAGAGATAGATTTCGAGACGGTATTGCCCAAATCGATTCGATTTACGGCCAAAATCAATGGCCCCAAAAGCCCGGTACCCATCGCCGGTTCCAAAGGGATTCACATGGTTGCCAAAAAGATTCGTAAGCTGGCGGATGCTGAAGAACGTTATGCTCATCTCTATCTGGGACATATAGTTCGCATGCAGGAGGAGATTGGCACCGGGGGTGGTGGATTTCGCTTTATGTATGCAGCCTTCCTGCAGGAGGCATCAGAGATCCTGGCTTCTGAACAACTCTCTGAGGCCGCGGAAGAGATGTCCTCCATCGGTGATGAGTGGCGTCTGTTCGCACTGATGTGCGCACGTAAAAGTAAAGCGCGCTATGACGATACCTTCGACTCAATAGCTGATCAGCTGGACAGGATTGCTGAGAAAGAGGCAGCTCTATTTGGCCGACTCAGTGCTTTTCAATCAAAGTGACACTCAGACGCTGACTGCCGGCAGTGCCATTCAACATGCCCAGGCGCTCCCCCTGTTGGGCACTCTTTAACCAGCTTTGCAGATAGTAGGCGTTTTGAGTGAGGTAGTGCCCACAGCTTGCTGTTACAAACCGCTTGCCGGGTAACTTCAGATCCTTTAATGGTGAGTTTTGGATGAAATCTCCCAGCAGGTGGTGAGTGATCTGATGTTCCCTGAAAAAAGAGGTTACTTCATCCTTGTCTAGCATCGGGCCGCAAAATTTGATTGTGGCCAGTGCTGTTTGTGAGGCGGGCTGGTCTCCGCAGAGAAACCAGAAACTCCCCTCAGCCAATGGACTATCGCCACTCATATTCAGACGGCGTCTGTGTTGCTCCAGGTCATTGGGGATCTCATCAACTGTACCGAGCAGGATGGGGGAGTCAGCGCTGTGCTGCAGCGTACTCGCTATCTCTATTCCCGCCTCGAGAGAGCAGTGGTCTCTCGAGACGGTGATTACCTGGCCATGGATGCCCAGAGTCATACAGATGTGATATGAGGTTGAGTTGTTAACTGTGTTGATAAAGCCGATTGGGTTGGGGATGGTTCCGCTGTCAAAGATCTGCTCACTGTTGGCAATGGTACTGCTCAAATTGGCATCGCCACTGGTGAGAACCAAGTTGGTATGCTCGCTCAATGGCAAGCAGCCCGGAGTGTTTGCCAACCCCAGCAGACTGAGTTGAGTTAGCCTGTCTGAGCGGCGTGGCAGCTTGAAAGGAAGCGCCTTCAATAGCGAATTCAACTTGGGTAGTTGCTGCGAAACAGTGTGGCAATAGCCACCATAGGCGAACAGGGGCAGGTTCAATTCCATTAGACCTTTTCCAAAACGAGAACGGTGTTACTCCCACCGAAACCAAAATAGTTAAGTAGATAGACACCGTTTTGGGCGTCAATATCCTCACTCAAGGGTAGTAGAGCCAGTTCCGGGTCGAGGGTTTCAAAATTGAGTGTTCTCGGTACAAATCCCTGCTTGATGGCCTGGCCGAACAGTACAAGCTCAAGGGTGCCGCAAGCGCCCAGAGTGTGGCCGACATAGGGTTTGATTGCTGTGATCGCCGGCGTATCCTGGGGGAAAACAGCCTTAATGCCACGTGACTCCGAGATGTCATTCATAGAGGTTGCGGTGCCATGGCTTTTAATCGCCACAACCTCATCCTTGCGGGTGTCGGTCTCCTTAAGGGCGATCTCCAGAGTTTCGGCGATGGTCGAGCCGTCCGGGTTTGATGTGGTAATGCTATAGGGATCAAAACTGCTTCCACCACCACGTAGATAGAGTCTTGTTTCAGAGCCCTCCGTTGCGCTCAAGATCACCGCTGAGCAGGACTCGCCGAGGATGATGCCATCACGGTTCTTATCGAAAGGTGCAACCCGCTCTTGTGCAATCAGCTGTAGACCTGAAAAACCATTGATTGTGGTCTCGTTGAAGAGTTCGATTCCCACCACGATGGCGTGTTGGTAGCGTCCCTGCTGAATCATGCTTTGGGCAAGCAACAGGGCGTTGGCGCTGGAGGTGCAGGCAGAGTTGATGTTGAAAGGTTCGGTGTTGATGCCGAACTTCTCACAGATCAACTCACCCAGGTGGTTGTAGCCGGTAAATGGCATTGGGATTGCCTGCTGACTGTTCTCCCTGAGTTGCCGTTTGTATTCAATTTCACTGCGACGAAGATCATAAGATGATGAGCCGATGAAGAGGCCGGTTTCGGCTATCTGCTCGGGGTTTAATTGACTTCTTTCCAGCGCCTTCTCTATGACCTCGAAGAGTATTCTTTCTGTCCGCTCCGGTTGATCGAACTGTTCATCGATTGCGTAGTAGGGCAGCCGAAGATCTGTCGAATCCAGATGAATAGTTGATGGTTTGAAATGCCCCTCCCTGGCTTGCTGATCAGGCGTGCGGGAGATCTCCCCGCCCAGATGGGAAGCGCAGGATAGCCCGATGATGGATAGCTTAGAGTGACTCGTCATAGACGCTCTACCATACAGCAAGTCTGGCAGGGGCTAGCCGCGCCTTGATCTGGCCTATTGGGGTGGCTCTGAATGGTAGAGTATCTATGACGAGGCACACTAGCAGAATTCATGGGTTACTCTGGGTGCAGGTGGTCGGCAAGGTTGTTGATTGTGGCGAGAATCTCTCTCGATTCCGCATCATTCTGGATATGTACCCCATATCGATTCTTTATTGTCACTATAACCTGGAGCATGTCGATTGAGTCGAGTCCAAAGCGGGCGTCCGGCCCAGCAAGATATTCGTCATCCTTAATCTCCTGAGGATCGAATTCGTCTAACCGACATTCATCCACGATCATCTGTTTTAGTTCCAGTTTAAACTGTGTATCCGTTGAACCTTTCATTATTTAGTGTCCGTCAGGCCTCGGTATGAGTAGAGTGAGAGTAAGAACAAGCAGCCGGAGAATGCCAGCAGTTTGAGGATCTCGGGCCCGACCATGGCCCATCCCCCCTGTCTCAAAAGGATGGAGAAGAAGCCCTCTAATGCCCAGTTCATGGGTGAGAGCGCGGCTATCTGCTGCATCAGTTCGGGCATCACAAAAGTTGGCACCATGATACCACCAATAGCCGCCAGAATAAGATTACTAATACCACCCAGCGTGGTGGCCTGTTCCGTGGTTTTGGCGCGGGTCGCGATCAATAAGGCAAAACTGATTGCAGACAGGCTGGTGGTTAAAATCAGCGGCGCCAGCAGCCAGGTCTCTCCAACCAGATGAAGGCCTTCGCCTGTTACCAAAGGAACGAGGTAGATGCCTACCAGTAACATCAATGCAGCCTGTACCAGATTGATGCCGAGGTAGGGAATGATTTTACCGATTAGCAGATAGCTGTTGGGGACTGGCAAGGTTTGCAGCCGTTGCAGGGTGCCTTGCTGCCGCTCAGTAAGTAGCGTGGTGGATATCGGCAGGACGACAAAAAACATGGAGAAGATCAACCAGGCAGGAACGCTCTGCTGGACTGAGTTGGGTTGTGATTCAAGGTCGCTGCCCTGGGTCTGGGATGTGACCAGCGATCGGCCGAGCAGGTGATCGACACGGGCCTGACGTTGGGATTGGGTGAGGTCGTCATATTCAAACAGTTTGTTCACCTGATAGGCGCCAAGGGCTTCACGGACTGCACCCAGGATTGAGCGTCGCAGTGAGTTGGGCAGGCTGGCGGCATAGATGATCTGTAATTTTTCGCTCTTATCGGTAACCGGGGAGTCGATGGATTTTGAAAACTGTGCAGGGAGAATGATCCCGCCAAGGATCTCCCCACTAACCAGCAGTTGGGTTAACTGATCCTGGCTGTTGACTTGTTCGACCCTCAAACCTTCGAGATGGCTGAATGTCTGGGTCAGGTCACTATTCTGATCGGCTCCGTTTTCGACCCAAAGCCCAACCTTTGGCTGATCCTTGCTCTCCGGGCTCATACGATCCTGGAGGGCCATGGACATGATAAGAATGAACACAATCGGCAGTAGAAACAGAACCAGCAGAGCGTGAATATCCCTGGATACCAGCAGCAGCTCCTTCTTGATTACAGCAATCAGCATGGGTCAGTCCCTTAACCGGGTATGGGTCAGTTCGAAAAAGAGCTTTTCGAGGGTATGTTTGCCATAGGAGAGTGTGACCACATTGATACCCAGGGCATCGATGGATTGAAGTAGTTCAGCGATCTCACCTTCATCTTTGGGGTGGCCGATAATGGTTCGTTCTGACAACTTAAAGCCGCGTATCTCTAGCGCATCGCTGAGCTGATGAAGCAGACTTTCATCTTTTTCTGCTTCCAGCTCGATAGTCAAAAGGGGATCTCTTTCGAGAATCTTCTGTAGAGGGCCATGTACCAGAATTTGTCCATGATCCATGATCGCCACCTCGTCACAGAGTTGTTCGATCTCCTCCATATAGTGGCTGGTATAGACAATGGTGCTGCCCGCCTTGTTCAAGGCCCGGATCGATTGCAGGATGAAGTGGCGGGATTGAGGGTCTATGCCGACTGTGGGTTCATCTAGAAAGATCAGTTCAGGTCTGTTGAGTAGGCCTATTGCCAGGTTGAGGCGTCGCTTCAACCCCCCGGAAAAATGTTTGGCCAGCTTTTTTGCCTGGTCAGCCAAACCGGTCAGTTTCAGTGCTTCATCGATGAGCTGCGGGCTTTGGCGACCCTGTTTGGGATAGAGACTGGAAAAAAACTGCAGATTCTCCATCACAGTGAGCTGGGGATAAAAAGCATACTCCTGTGGGATGTGTGCCAGCTTTTCAAGAATCCTGCCCCGATTACTCTGGTAAGTTTCGCCATTAATGCGGATATCGCCGCTGCTGGGTTTACGTTGCCCAGTCATCAATGAGATCAGGGTGGTCTTGCCAGCGCCATTGGGTCCTAATAACCCAAACAGGGAGCCCCTCTGAATCTCCAGATTGAGATCATCGAACAGAGGGGGGCTCTGCGGGTAGTGATAATCGATATGTTGAAGGTTTATCATGCTTGACCTAAGCCGAAAATTAGACCCGGACGGTTTGCAGTGGGGCTTGTTTGTATCTTCTGAATGCCATCTGGAATTTGGGTAATTAAAGTGTAGTTTGACCAAGCTGAGTAGAAACTCAAAGCGTACTTACAGGTTATAATTTCGGCTCTGGTAACGCCTCGAAACCCGCTGCTGAAGGCTGCAACCCTATGTGATTTGTTACCACTTGGCAATAATCGTTAACCCGATCTATGATTGATCCGGCATTTGATGCAAGACTCCGCGCTGTTCCGGTTCGCCGTGATCGATAGTGGGGTTGGTTCAATCCCCGCTCAGGTGTAACCTGACTGGATGCCGCTACAATAAATCTGATGATGAGAGCAGCCGTGGAGCCAGAGCAAAAAGAGAATAATAAACAGTGGCAACAGTGGTGTGAAAAGCTGACTGAGGCCGAATTGAGCCCACCTGAGGATAAAGCATTCATCAGTCGCCTGAAGGTTGTTTGGGAGGCCAGTGAGTACGTTGCTCAGGTCTCCACTCGATACCCGGCACTACTTCTGGATCTGTTTCAACAAAATCTGCTGGATCGCTCTTTTCAGGCCGGAGAGATCTCTTCCCTGCTTGCTGAGCTTCTAGAGGGCGTCTCAGATGAGGCAGCTCTGGCGAAACATCTCAGGCACTTCCGGCGTGAGCAGATGGTACGCATCATCTGGCGTGATCTTAACCGACTGGCAGAACTCGATGAGACCCTGGAGGATCTTTCCGCGCTTGCCGACGCCTCTATCGGACACGCTATGGAGCACCTCTACAGCTGGTGTTGCAAGGAGATGGGTGTTCCCAGGAGTGAAGAGGGAGAAGCTCAGTCTTTGGTAGTACTGGGTATGGGGAAGCTGGGTGCCCGCGAGCTCAACCTATCTTCTGACATCGATCTGATTTTTGCCTATCCAGAGACAGGGTCGACAGATGGGGCAAGACGCCTGACCAACGAACAGTTCTTTATCCGTCTCTGCCAGCGGCTTGTTCAGGCATTGGACAACCATACCGCAGAGGGATTTGTGTTTCGGGTCGATACCCGTCTGCGCCCATTTGGCAGTGTCGGCCCTTTGGCGATGAGCTTTTCAGCGATGGAGAGCTACTACGGCTCTCAGGCCCGGGAGTGGGAACGCTATGCCATGATCAAGGCGCGGGTAGTAGCAGGAGACTCGGCCGCCGGTGATGAGTTGATGGCCATGTTGAGACCCTTTGTCTATCGCCGTTACCTCGATTTCAGTGCTATTGAATCACTGCGTGATATGAAGCAGTTGATCAGTAGTGAACTGCATAAAAAAGGCATGGAGGCGAATATCAAACTGGGGCCGGGCGGTATTCGCGAGATCGAATTCATCGGCCAGGCCTTCCAGCTGATCAGAGGGGGAAGGGACAAAGCACTGCAGACACGCCCCATTCTTTCGGTATTGCAGATATTGCAGGAGCGGGAGCTTGTTCCGGAATATGTAGTTCGTGAATTGACCGAAGCCTATGTTTTCCTGCGCCTGGTGGAGAATCGTATTCAGGCCTGGCAGGACAAACAGACCCATCTACTGCCTTCCGATGATGCCGGGAGAGGGCGTCTTGCCAGATCCATGGGGTTTGATGCATGGGATCCCTTTTCTGAGGTGCTGGAGCAACACAGAAGGCGGGTTCAGGGCCATTTCGATATGGTCTTTGCCGCACCTCAAGCTGAAGCCGAGGAGCAGAGTCAACCCTTGACTGGGGTCTGGAATGAGCTGCTTGATGAGGCGCAGTCGACCTCCATTCTGCTGCAAAATGGATTTCAACAAGCCGACCAAGCCCTGCATCTGTTAGGGGCATTGCGTAATAGCCATGCCTGTAGACAGCTAAGTGCCAAAGGGTGGGAGCGACTGGATCAACTGATGCCACTACTTCTGCAGGCGGTTGGTCAATCAGAGTGTGCCGATGTTGCCCTGCCACGGGTGCTCGATCTACTGGCAGCAGTCGTTCGCCGCACCTCTTATATTGCCTTGTTGGTCGAAAACCCGATGGTGCTCTCTCAACTGATCAAGCTGGCTGGGATCAGTCCCTGGGTGGCGAGTATGCTGACACGCCATCCTATACTCTTGGACGAACTGCTCGATCCCCGGCGACTCTACTCGCCGCTCAAGCGTGAGGCACTCGGTCAGGAGTTGGCGGAACAGCTCACCCGCATCGACGAAGATGATCTGGAGAGTCAGATGGAGCGACTGCGTCAGTTTGGGCAGAGCAATCGCTTACGAGTGGCAGCTGCAGATATTGCCGAGCAGATTCCGCTGATGGTGGTCAGTGACTACCTTACCTGGATCGCAGAAGTGATCATTGAGCGGGTGATTCAACTGAGTTATCAGGAGATGTTCCGGCGGCATGGGCAGCCCCCTGGGCTATCTGAAGGAGAGACGGGATTTGCCGTGGTAGGTTACGGTAAACTGGGTGGTATCGAACTTGGTTTTGGCTCAGATCTGGATATGGTGTTTCTGCATGGCTGTAAAGATAGAAATGCCTTTACCGACGGCAAAAAGCCTGTCTCCGTTGACGTTTTTTATGCCCGCATGGCCCAACGTTTCATCCATATCATGACCACAAGGACACCCTCCGGAATTCTCTACGAGACCGATATGCGTCTGCGCCCGAACGGCAACTCCGGGATGATGGTCTGCTCTTTAGAGACCTTTGAAACCTACCAGCAGAAGAGTGCCTGGACCTGGGAGCATCAGGCACTGATACGGGCAAGAGTGGTAGCCGGCGATGTTAGGGTTGGTGAACGTTTTAACGAAATTCGGCGAACCATTATCAGCGAGCAACGGGATGGGGATAAGCTTCAGGGTGAAGTCGTTGAGATGCGAGAAAAGATGCGTGCATCTCTGGATAAGAGCAATGATGGCCTATTTGATTTAAAGCAGGGTACCGGCGGTATCGTCGATATAGAATTTATGGTTCAATACACGGTCCTTCGGTGGGCTCATGACCACCCGGAACTATTGGTCTGGACCGATAATATTCGTCTGTTGGAGACGCTTTCCAAGCTTGGGTTACTGAGTAATCAAGCTGCAGAGCGTATGATGGGCGTCTACAAAGTCCTGCGGGCAGCCTACCATCGTAGCGCGCTACAGGATCAGCCAGCCCTGGTGAAAAGTGAAAAGCTTGCCGAAGAACGGGCCTTGGTGCAGGACATTTGGTCCTGCTTGATGCAGAACAAAGAAGTTGAGCGAGAGAAGTTTCAATGATGTCGACAATGGCAGACCGTGACGGTGTCATCTGGCTGGATGGCGAAATGGTTCCCTGGCGTGAGGCGAAAACCCACGTACTAACACATACCCTGCACTATGGTATGGGCGTGTTCGAGGGGGTGCGTGCTTATCACGCCGAGCAGGGTACCGCTATTTTTCGCCTGCAGGAACATACTGACCGTCTGTTCCGCTCCGCCCATATACTGAATATGCCAATGCCCTTTGACCGGGATACCTTGAACGAGGCGCAACTGGCTGTTGTCAGAGAGAACAATCTCGATTCAGCCTACATCAGGCCGATGTGTTTTTATGGTTCAGAAGGGATGGGGCTTAGAGCTGACAATCTCAAGGTTCACTGCATGGCTGCAGCCTGGGAGTGGGGTGCATATCTCGGTGCGGAGAATATGGAGAAGGGAATCCGTATCCGTGTCTCCTCTTTTACACGCCACCATGTCAATATCACCATGTGTCGGGCCAAAGCCAACGGCAACTACATGAATTCCATGATGGCGCTGCAGGAAGCGCTGCATGACGGCTATGACGAAGCGCTGCTGCTGGATGCGGAGGGGTATGTGATGGAGGGCTCAGGTGAAAATATCTTCATCGTCAGAGACGGAGTGATCTACACCCCTGATCTTACCTCGGCGCTGGACGGCATCACCCGTAAAACAGTCATTGAGCTTGCTGAAGAGCTGAACTACAAGGTGATTGAAAAACGCATCACCCGTGACGAAGTCTATATCGCCGACGAGGCATTTTTCACCGGTACTGCTGCGGAGGTAACCCCGATCCGCGAAGTTGATAACCGCAGCATCGGTGAGGGTGGTCGTGGTCCGATCACCGAACAGTTGCAGAAGCGTTATTTCGATCTGGTGCATGGACGTCTGGCCTCCCATCCCGAGTGGCTGGCCTATGTCTAATAAGTCACTGGCCGATAGTTCTAACCACCCACGGTTCGAAATCAAGCTGAGACTCCCTAATCAGGAGAATTAAATATGACCCAGGCAGAAAAACAATCAACACAGCAGGATGTACACAAGGTCACCAGAAACGATCTACCTCTCAGTTGTCCAAGACCTGGTGAAACCCTGGCTTCACTCCACCCGCGGGTCTACCTGCCAATTGAAAAGAGCGGCACTGCTACCTGCCCCTATTGTGGCACCATTTATCAGTTGAGTGATTAACGATAAAGTAAAGGTGGCCGCACTGTTCTGAATTAGAGGCACCTCTCTAATCTGGTTGGGTAGGAGCCTGGCCCTGAAAACTATTCCGGACTGAGTCATTGATTTGTTTTCAAAGGCCTGCTTGGAGTTCGAATGGCTTGAACAGCGCAGGAGTCAATGCAGGAGAAATTAGTCGTTTTGTGATTGGCTGCTATGCGCAAATGGGCGTAGTAATACCCTTAATAAAAAAATATTGGCTGCTGCTATTTGTATTGCTACTTGAAAGTGAATGGCCGCCTGGGAAACTTCGGTTATGAAAAATGATCTCATCCTGTTGGTTGAAGATAACCCCGATGATGAGCTGTTGGCTCTGCGTGCCTTAAAAAAGAACAAATTAAAACACAAGGTTCAGGTAGCTCGTGATGGTAGTGAAGCTGTGGAGTATCTGCTTGGAAGGAGTGAGAAAGCCCCCCTGCCAAAAGTTGTGCTCCTAGATCTTCAACTGCCCAAGTTAAGTGGTCTGGATGTGTTGAAAATCATTCGCGAGTCGCCACGTACACAATTGCTCCCCGTTGTAGTGCTCACCTCATCTGATGAAGAGAAGGATATGGTTGAGAGCTACCAACTGGGGGCCAACAGTTATATACGCAAGCCTGTGGGTTTTACTCAATTTGTTGAAGCGGTTCAGAAACTGGTGACTTACTGGATGGCCATGAATATGACGCCGAGAACCGTTAAATGAAGCGTAAGCAACCGATTCGTCTGTTACTTGCGGAGGATTCTGAAGATGATGCCTTGCTGTTGCTGCACCATCTGAAGAGAGATGATTGGGTAATCGAGCACTATATTCGGGTCGACAGCTCTAGATCCTTGCAAGAGGCATTGGATGGCACTCATTGGGATCTGGTTATCACAGACCATAACATGCCTTCCTTCGATTCGAAGGAGGCGTTGCAAATTGTACGTACCACCGATCTGGATATTCCGGTCATTATTGTTTCGGGTAGTATCGGTGAAGAGCTGGCTGTATCAATGATGAAAAGTGGCGCGGCTGATTACATCATGAAGGATAACCTTGCTCGACTGGGACCAGCTATCGAGCGTGAGTTGCTGGAAGCCCAATCCAGAGCTGCAAGACGTAGAGCAGAGAGTCAGCTTCAGCATATGGCCTACCATGATTCTTTGACTGACCTGAAAAATCGCAGGGAACTGGATCAGGCTCTGAATCAGAACCTCAATAGTGCCAGGAGTAACCAGGAGCACCACGCTTTCATGTACCTGGACCTGGATCAGTTCAAGGTGGTTAACGATACCTGTGGCCATATTGCTGGGGATGAGTTACTGCGTCAGGTTTCCACACTACTGAAAAAGCAGGTTCGGGAGAGTGATCTCCTGGCCCGTTTGGGTGGAGATGAGTTTGGTGTGATATTGAGCAACTGCTCGCTTCCTCAAGCAGAAGTATTGGCGAATATGCTCAGGGAGACTGTAGAGAAACACAAGTTTATCTGGGATGCCCGGCCTTTTAGTACCAGTGTCAGTATAGGTCTGGTGGATATTACACCAGATACGAAGAGTAGTGATGAGGTTTTGAGTAATGCGGATATGGCTTGTTTCGCCGCTAAAAGCCGAGGCCGCAATCGTGTGCATATCTACACCGCAGAAGATGATGAGCTGGCGTTACGACGTGACGAGATGCAGTGGGTCAGTCGAATAAACAGTGCCTTAAATGAAGAGCGATTTTTACTCTATCAGCAACCGATTGTCTCTCTGGCTGACGACAGTAGCCCCAAACATATGGAGATACTGCTGCGTATGCTCAGCAGTGATGGTGAGATTATCCCCCCAGGTGCGTTTATTCCCGCAGCCGAACGTTACGATCTGATGCAGCGTTTGGATCGCTGGGTGGTTAATACCATCTTTACCTATCTGGGGAAAGATAGAGAACGCTGTGATGATGGGCGTCTCTATTTTATCAATCTCTCCGGAACCTCTTTGAGTGATCCTGGCTTCTTTAATTTTATTCAGGAGCGGATGAACCACCTCAAGGTGCCGCCACAAGCCATCTGTTTTGAGGTAACCGAGACTGCAGCGATCAATAATCTTGGTACTACTGAGAATTTCATTCAGGAGATACGGGAGATGGGCTGTTTCTTTGCGTTGGATGATTTTGGCACAGGTCTCAGTTCATTTTCCTATTTAAAGTCCCTTTCGGTCGATTTTCTGAAAATTGATGGCTCTTTCGTTAAGCAGGTCGAAGGTGACGAGATGAGCCGGGCGATTGTTGATGCGATCAATACCATTGGCCATGTTGCCGGCTTAAAAACCATTGCAGAGTTTGTCGAGCGGCAAGAGACTCGTGTTGTGTTACAGGAGATGGGGGTCGACTTTGCCCAGGGTTATGGTATTCAGCGGCCTGAACCATTGGAACCGGATAATCAATAATTGAGTTGCAGCTCTACCCAATAGCCACGGCTATCCATTGGGTAGTCATTGACTATAGATGAATTGGCCGGTTCGCGAACATCGGCATCAAACAGGTTTCTGACGGCCATGGTCAGATCCAGGTATTGCATAATCTGTTTTCGATGCAGAGTCAGGTTGACGATCTGATAGTCATCAATGTCGGGGCGGCTATCTCCCTCAGCACGCGCTCTATCGCCAATCCAGAACCACTGGCTATCAAGTGACCACTTAGGTAGGAATTGCCAATTCGCACGGGCGTAGTATTGAAATCCTGGCGTGTTGGCTACTTCCTCTCCACTGTCACTATCTTCACTCTGTTGCCAGGCACCATTCGCCTGGAGTTTTAGCGCTTGGTTGACCTGCCATTCGATCTCAAATTCGACACCCTGTCCCTCTTGATCCCGTGCGTTTTGGTTGGTGTTACTGGCGCCGTCGGCATCAGGGACGGCCTCGATCAGATCATTGATCTGATACGCATATAGGTTAGTGGCCAGTCTCAGGTCTGAGGTTGGTCGCCAGTCCAGAGCCAGCTCAAGGGTATCAATAGTCTCAGGATCTAGCGACTCATTGCCCAGTTGGACTGGATTGTTTTGTGCGTAGAGTTCGGAAAAAGAGGGTGGGCGAAATGCCTGGCCATAGAGCAGCTTGGTGGTTAAGTCGTAGCGGGTTTGCCACACCAGGGCGAACCGAGGATTGAAGGTGTCACCAAAGTCCGAATAGCTGTCGTAGCGTGCCCCCAGGGTCAGATCCCACCCTCTTGTCAGCGTCCATTCATCCTGCAGGGAGAGGTAGCGGAGATGACGAGTCTTGCTGGGGCCGTAGAGATAAGGTGTGGCGACATTAGTCAGATCGCCATCCACCACCGGTTGGTTGCCGTCGATCACCCCCGGGCCAAAGTTCTGCTTTGCATGGGGTTCCAATGTTAACTTTTTATAGCCTGTTGCAATACGATAGTGGTGATTGGCAAAACCATCGTAGAACCCTGTCGCCTCATAGCCGAGAGTTTTATTGCTGCTGTTCGGCTGGCCAATATATCCTTCTGTGAAGTGGGTGAGCCCGACTGGGTTATTGAAATTCAGGTTGCCGTCGGCGCCTATAGGCAGAGTGGCGCCAGCAGGGAAGAGTGTGAATTTATTGGTGTAGTCGGTGTAGTTGTAGTTGAAGCGAAAATTTAACGCCCAGTCCGGGTGAAGATCCTGGTTCTGGTAGAGGAGGTCGAGGTTGTAAATGTCCTTCTCCAGACTTCCCTCAGAATCGAGCACAGGTGCTGCACCGACACCGACACCGACGTCTCTCTGCCAAAGGCCCCAGATACGAGCACTCCAGTTATCTTTACTTAAACCGAGATGGTAGTTGATGAGGCGCTGGTCAAGGTTCATCGCACCTGGGGCCAGAGACGCCTCAGTGCCGAAACTCTCGTCCAGTGTGGATTGAAGATCCTGTTCAATGACTCGTTCATCGTCTGTGCCCTGCTTTAAGGCTTCCAGACTGGCGACCAGATCCCAGCCCTGGTGGTTGGTGCCGTACTGCATCCAGCCATTGGAGGTGTTGAAAGATCCCTGACGGAGTCCTACACGGGCACCATCTATCTCTTGACCATCTTTGGTGATGATGTTGATGGTGCCAGCAAAGGCGTCAGCGCCATGTACTGCTGACCCTGGTCCTCGCACAACCTCCACTCGGGAGATCATCTCAGCAGGCATTTCGAAGCGGTGACCGAGATTACCATTCCACAGATCCTTGATCTGTACCCCATTGATCAATACTAAAACTTGCGGGTTAAGGGCAGTAGTGATGCCGCGAATATTAATGTTGGTGATCAGCGGGCCATAATTGCTGGAGGGAGATATATGAACACCAGGCACGGTTTCGAGAATTTCAAAGAGCGTTCTGGCCCCCATGGCCTGGATCTCCTCTTTGCTGATCACACTGGCGACCGATGGAGCAAGAAATACTGGTTTGGCGCTGCCAGTGGCAGAGACAAGCACTGCGTCGGTTCTGTAGTAGTCATCTTCTCCTGGGCCGCTGAATAACGCCTCAGCCTCTCTCATCTGCTGGTCTGTGATTACAGGGGTATCCGCGAAAGCGCCGGTCGTAGAAGTCTGGGCAAGGATGAAAAAGAGTGAAATACACAGATTTCTGCTGCTTGATGTGAAAGGGTGTTGAGCTGTCTCCGTATAGAGACCATCGAAACGGATTGGTTTGTCAGATGATTTTTGTTTATATTTCATAGGCTTATTTGAACTTCGGTCCAGATTTCACGGCCTTTCATCGGATAATCATCGGGGATAGCTGTAGTGCTCGGCTCCCGTACATCCTCATCAAAAAGGTTGCGTACTGCCAGTGAAACATCGAAATGTTCAAACAACTGCTGACGACGCAGGGTAAGGTTGACGATACTGTAGTCATCGACATTGTCCCGGGGATCCCCTTTGTCTCGCTCCCGCTGTCCGACCCAGAACCATTGTGCATTGACGGACCAGTCAGGAACAGGACGCCAATCGGAAGAGAGGTAGCCTTGTAGCCTGGGGGCATGGGGCACTCTCTCTCCTGTCTCTTTGTCTTTCGAGTCCTGCCAGGCAATATTGGAGTTGAGTCTGAGAGTTTCTGTAATCTGCCAGTCCCCCTCCAGTTCGACCCCCTTACCTTTCTGGTCACGGGCATTTTGAGATGTTGAGGTTGTCTCCCCATCGTCGGGTAAGAATTCGATCAACCCTTTGATATTATAGGCATAGAGATTGGCCGCGAGTCTTAAATCTACCGTTGGGCGGTAGTCGAAGACCAGTTCCAGAGTATCCAGGGTCTCTGGATCCAGGTCAGGATTACCAAGGCCTATGGGATTGTTTTGGGCATGTACATTGGTAAAGCTCGGCGCACGGAATCCGCGTCCGTAGAGCAGCTTGGTCGTCAGGTCATAGCGGGTTTGCCAAACCAGGGCAGCTCTGGGATTAAATGTGCCACCAAAGTCTGAATAGCGGTCGTAGCGGGCGCCCAGTGTCAATTCCCAATTTTTTGCAAAATTCCATTCATCCTGTGCGGAGACATACCATAACCTGCGTTCTACGTCTGGCATGAATACTCTCGGATCGCCTGTGAGCTCGGTCAGGGTTCCATCAACCTCGGTTTGAGTACCGTCGAGTACCCCTGGCCCCCAGTTTTGATAGGCTTTATAGCGAGTCTCAGTGTACTGGTAACCAAGTGCAAACCGAAGTTGATGCTGGGCCAGGCCATCATATAAAGCACTGCTTTCAGTACTGAGCTGGTTCTGAGTACGTATTGGAAAACCTATATATCCATCGGTGAACAGCGTCAGAGTTGCTGGGTTGGTAAAGCTGAGATTTCCGTCACTACCGATGGGTAGCAGGGAGCCTGGCGGAAAGAGCTGCAAATAGGTCGAGGCCTTCAGATAGAGATAACTGAGACTGAGGTCGAAGCTCCACTCTTCTGCCCACTGATCGTTTTTATAGTTGATATCTCCCAACAAGGTATCACTCTCAAGACGGTTGTCGTCGGCCATTGCGTTTGCCAGTCCTGCTCTGACGCCCCCGTCGTTCTCACGCCAGCCCCAGAGATAGAGCTGCCAGTTCTCACGATTGAGACCGATGTAGCCATTTAGAATGTCATGTTGGGTGTCCATGGCGCGGGGAGCCAATGAGGCTGAGGTACCGAAGCTCTCATCCAGCGAGGTTTGGAGGTCACGTTCGATGACCCTGTCGTTATCGCCATCCGATTTCATCATGTCTAAGCTGACTGCGATGTCCCAACCCTGGTACTGTCCTCCCTGTAGTGCCCAGGCATCTTTGCGGGAAAAGGAGCCGCCTCGGTATCCACCTTGACTGCCATTAATCTCCTGCCCGTCCTTGGTAATGACATTGATGGTGCCGGCGAAGGCATTGGCGCCATGTACGGCTGAGCCTGGCCCACGAATGACCTCCACTCTTGAGATCATGCTGACCGGTAACTGAACTTGACTGGGGCGTCTTCCCCGATGAAGATCCTGAACCGGCTGTCCATTGAACAGCAGCAGGACGTGGGGATTGGCATTGGTGTGGATACCCCGAATGGACCACTGGGTCTGATAGTTGGGTGACTGGGGCATGTAGACATGAAGTCCCGGAACGGTTTCCAGTACTTCATCCAGCGTAGTGGCCCCCATTGCTCTGATCTCCTCTTTTGTGATCACCGTTGCAACAGATGGTGCCAGGAATACCGGTTTTGCACTGCCAGTGGCGCTTACCAAAACAGCATCGGTTCGATAGTAGTCCTCCTCAACAGGACCACTGAAGAGACGCTCTGCCTCCTGCATCTGTTCATCAGAGATCAGGGGAGCTTCAGTTGCTGTGGCAGCGAAATGGCAGCTCAGAAAAAACATGAAGATGAGTTTACTATGGCGTCTAGTGGTCATGTTTACAGTCTGTTCAGTAAAGTCGCTGAAGAGATAGTAATAAGAATTCCAAAAAGGCTATCGCCATAAGATCTGCGCTCATTTTTCTTGATTGAGCTTATAAAGCTAGGAGCGCGATTGAGAAAAATCAAGAGAAATCGGATTCTTAGCTGACATAGCGCAAGTTACTATTTAAACTCTTTTGTCTATGAGCGTGATGAAATTCTTGTTGCCCACCGGAAAACTGCCCTCGATCCGACTCTATCTGGTATCGATGAATCTGGCATTACTGCTGTTATTTACAATCATCAGTCTTCTATTCTGGCAACAAATCAGTGACTTTCGCCAAACAGAGCATAAGGCGGATATTGCTGCCATACACAGTGCTATGCAGGCAAGGAACGCATCATTGGTGCGCAGTATGGCACTCAGCTCAAATCAAGCGATTGTTGGTTATGATTTCAGTTTTCTGAATGCCCTGATGAAACGGGTTGCAGATGGCGATGGTGATATTCGGTTCTGTTTGGTGGTCAGTAAACTGGGTCAGATTGTTGCTCACAGTTTGCCGCAACAGGTGGGCGCCACACCTAAAGATGCTGTTGATATCGAAGCGCTCTCTCTGATTGAGAGTGACTTTGCAGGCGATACGGTAAGTGACTTTTCGGTACGGTTTGTCAGTGATTCATCAAATGACTTACTGGCTGAAGAGTCGATGCAGGTAGTGACACCAGTATTTAATGGGCAAGAACTATGGGGTGTTTTACGTTGTGGAATATCACTGGTCGGCTTACAGGCAAGCATCGATGCGCGCATCGAACAGTGGGATGAGAAGATGCGCCAAATCCGCATTTTCTACATCTCAGTTGCAGCGGCATTTATCCTGTTTGGTTTTCTTGTGGCCTTGATCTTTACTCAACGTCTGCTGAGAGCGGTCAGTCAGCTCGATAAGGGTGTAAAGGAGGTATCTGCAGGAGACCTGAACTATCGTCTCAGTATGAATGGCTTACTCTGTTCTGAGTTTGGCTCGTTTGCCACTTCTTTCAACCGAATGACAAGCAACCTGGAGATCTCCCATGGTCAGTTGGATGAGTACAACAGATCGCTTGAAAAGAAAGTGGCCGAGCGGACGATTGAGCTGGAACGGAGTAATAAAGAGCTGGAGGCCTTTAACTACTCGGTCTCCCATGATCTGCGTGCACCCTTACGAAGTATAGAGGGATTCAGTCAGGCGCTCTCTGAGGAGTATGAGGATAGTATTGATGAGATGGGGCATGACTATTTGCGTCGTGTCAGGTCGGCTGCTACCCGCATGGGCCATTTGATCGATGACATGTTAAGGCTTTCACGTCTTGGTCGTCAGGAGATGGAGATCAGTGATATTGATTTGAGTGAACTGGCTAACAACGTAGTGGAGAAGTTAAAGGGAGAGGAAACTGAGCGACAGATCCACTATCAGGTGGAGCCTGGGTTGAAAGTCCGTGGAGATCAAAGCTTACTGGCGATAGCCCTCGATAATCTGATTGGTAATGCCTGGAAATATAGCAGTCGTGTCGAACGGGCCGAAATTATTTTTGGTAAAACAGTTAATAAAGGGATGCCATGCTTTTATGTCAAAGATAATGGCGCTGGGTTTGATATGCGCTATGCTGATAAATTGTTTGGTGCTTTTCAGCGTCTCCATAAAAATAGTGAATTTGAAGGTTCCGGAATTGGCCTGGCAACAGTAGCCAGAATTATACATCGACATGGCGGTTCCGTCTGGGCTGAGTCAGAGGTAAATAAAGGTGCCACTTTCTATTTCGAGTTGCCAGGTGAATAAGATGCTCTTGGAGTGGTCTTGCTGCGTACTACATTAAACATTAACGCTTGCCTGCTATGGCTTTGGCTGCTGATCTTCCCAGGTGCCTTACTTGGGGATAGCGGTCTGAGTTTCTATTATTTCAATCCCGATTCACCACAGAATAATCTGGGCCGATTGAAAAGTGATATGGAGATGCTGCTTAGAGATTTCAGCATATCCATAGAGTTTCAGCCGTTTGCTCATCTGAACGATTTTGATCAACGGGTACGTGAGGATCGACCTGCATTTGTGTTTGCGCCCCATTGGTATCTGAAGCGCTATGTTGATGAGCTTGGGTTCAATCCGTTATTGCAAGCAGTACGTCATCAACGAAACGACTACCAAAAATTGCTGGTTAGTAAGCGTAAAGGGAATAGTGAATTTCGTAAGTCAGGGAGGAAAACTTTGGCGATGACCAGCTTGGGACCAGACTCCAAAAAGTTACTGAGTGGCATATTGGATGCTAGTGATCTGATTGATGTTGATCAGGTCAGTATTGTTGAGGTGCCCAAGGATGCGGATGCAATTTTTGCGGCTGCATTGGGGCAGGTCGATGTCGCTCTGGTAACTCAGACAAACTTGAAACTGTTTAAGAGCATTAACCCAAAACTGATCGATTCTCTACGGGTCTATAGCGATTTTACTCCAGTTGATATGCCGGTATTGGGCTACATGGATGGTGCCGTCACTAAAGAGCAATCAGATCAACTGATAAAATTCATACTTTCATCCCAAGACAGTACGGTGATGCGTACTCTTCAGATTGATGGGTGGAGTGATCATGCGAGATAGGTGTCTGCTATTTTTAGTCATGATTATGATGACCTTGTCTGCCTGGTCAGATCAGGCACCGGTTGTTGTGTTGCTCTCCGATTCAGAAGCAGTTTACGAACAGCCCCTTGTTCAATTCAGATCTAAATTGAAACGTCCGGTTGAGGTGTTCAATCTAAAAGGGGATATACAGCGGGCGCCAGAGGTGATGGCAGAGGTTATGGCATCCAAACCTGGTTTGATTGCGGCATTTGGTGCTAAAGCCGCCTATTTTGCTAAATTGGCTACCCAATCGAGGCAGGAGATACCGGTGATTTTTGCCATGGTACTTAATTGGCAACGCTATCGACTGCTGGAGGGACAGGACAACCTTGCAGGAATCGATGCTGAGGTCGCCCCTGGTACACAACTGCTTTCGATGAATCTGCTGTTTCCCGATGTCACCCGTTTAGGTGTTATCTATAGCAATACACATAGTTTGGCGAGTGTTGAAGAGGCAATCAGTGCCGCAGAACTGGTTGGTGTTGAAATATCAGCTGAGCCAATTGAGCGGGCAAAAGAGCTTAAGCAGGCATACCGTCGATTGGCAGGAAAGGTTAATGCTGTGTGGCTGCCAACCGACCCTGTGCTCTACACACTGGAGAATATCCATTGGTTAAAACGCCAATGCGTTAAAGATCGTCTGATCTGTATCGGCCAATCTGACAATATCGTTCGTCTCGGATTGCTGTTGGCGGTCAATCCGGATATCCCAAGCGTCGGGGCGCAGGCTGCAGGCCTGGCAGAAGATATACTGCAACATGGTGTGAAACCGTCACAGATTGGCGTGCAGGACCCATTGGGTACCCGCATGACCTTGAATGCAAAAACAGCCAGTAAAATAGGACTTGAGCTAACGGAAAGCGTGTTGTTGTTGGCGGATGAGGTGGTCGAATAATAATTATGAGATGCTTGTTGCATCTCGGAAGTCCGTAACAGGATGAACCACTACTTCGCCGTTTTCCTCGAGTACACCGATCTGGTCTCCTGAAGGATTGGAGACAACAATCGTTACATCCTGAAAAAGCGGTCTTCTGATAAATTTAATTTTCCAGCCAAAGCCCTCGATCTTCTGCAAGGTCATTTGCTGCCATTGATTGAGCAGTTGCTGAAAGTCGTCTGGCACGGGCGGTAAGCCTGTTCTCTGTTCCTTGGCCATGAGAAAACGTCCCTCTTCTCGATCATATCCTAAATAATCCGTTTCCAATCCTATGGATCAGAATGGTCGATTCTAATCAAAAATGTCGATGAAGTCACTGCGAGCAACTGAGATGCTCTTACACCAGCAATAGAGGTGGAAGATTGTATGAAAATGCTTTTCAGGACTCTCCAAAATTACCGACGATGGGCACGGCTTCGAGACCACTTATAGTGGGGCGTGCCCCCACCCAGCACTCGAATTTATTCAGGTTTGGGGTAGGGTGGGGCCATGCCCCACCAAAAGCCATGTTGAATCGTACTTACGGCCTGCCGCACCACCCAGGGTATGCATTCGCAAAAAACCAGTTACTTGGTTCATTACCCGCAGTGTCAGTAAAGCGGTTCGTCAGGTGGTTTTGGTTTCAGTTGGGCATGGTGCGGCAGGGCCGCACCCTACACTCGAATTTATTCCGGTTTGAGGTAGGGTGGGGCCATGCCCCACCAAAAGTAATGTTGAATCGTACAGTACGTCACCGCCGCCCCTTTTCGAATTCAACTTCTAAAGAATTTCTATTCAAACTGTAACCACCAGCCTCACTGCATCAAGACGCAAGCGGGCTGATTGAAGATGCTGGTGCAGTGATAACCCCTGATCCTGGAGCAGATCGATCTCTTCGCTTCTGACTGACGGATTGTGCTTTTTCAGCGCCTGCATACGTTTGATCTCAGTCGTATAGTGGCTCATCATTTCCGCTGAGGCTTGCTTGACTGTCTTTTCGATCTGCTGTTGTGCAACCTCTTCGGCGCGTGATATCAGAGCTCTGATCGCTTGCCGGTAACTGTTGATAACGGGTAAAAGGCTTTGTCGATCCAGATCCTGGGCATGTTCCAAGAGGCTGTCACAGTCGACCAGATGATCGTATCGTGTCCCTTTTGCATCTATGAAAATGCGCTTCAGGGTTGGTGGTAGAAAACGGCCAATCTGCAGTTTTCGTGGGGCAGGGCACTCGAGAACGAAGAGGCACTCCAGCAGCAGCTGCCCCTTTTTCAGTTTAGGGTGACCACAGGCAATAACGCTACTGTTACCAGTCTGTATGCCTATGACCTGTTCCATGGCTCCCCGTACCAGTGGGTGTTCCCAGGTCAGGAATTGCCGCTCTTCGTGGCTCAGTGCATCCTGTCGACTGAATGTTACTGTCAATCCATCTGCCGGCAGACCAGGTAGGGAACCGGCGACAACCTGCTCTCCCGGACGCAGGATGAGCCCGGCTTTGCCCAGCTCCTCGGTTTCGATGTTGTAGCTGTCAAAAAGACGGCTTAGATAATCAGTCAGGGCTTTGGAACTGTCTTGCTGTTTGAGCTGCTCCACCACCTGGCTGGCCACAGGTTCTCTACAGGCGCCCAGCTCAAGTAGATGGTCTCGGCCCTGTTGTAGCCGGGTCTGGATCTCCTCCTTGAGTTGTCGGGTTTGTTCAATCAGCTGTGGTAGTGCTGCGTTATCCTGTCCATTTTCAATCAGCTGCCAAAGTTCTGAGCTGAGTTGCTCACTGATCTGCTGGGCACCTGGTACGTGGTGATTGAAGGCATCTAAACCATCCCGGTACCAGTGCAGTATGACCGACTGTGGGCCTGGGTCGAGATAGGGTTGATGTATCTTTACCGTCTGCTTTTGACCGATTCGGTCGAGTCGGCCAATACGTTGTTCCAATAGGTCTGGGTCAAGGGGCAGATCGAACAGAATCAGGTGGTGAGCGAATTGAAAATTCCGGCCTTCACTGCCGATCTCTGAGCTGATCAAAAGACGTGTGCCTTCGGGGTCAGCAAACCAGGCGGCAGCCCTGTCGCGTTCAACGATGCTCATCTCCTGATGGAACAGTCCGGCAGAGATACCGGATTGAGTGCGAACCGCTTCCTGCAACTCTACGGCTGTCTCCCCATGGGTGCAGATCAGTAAAAACTTAGTCTCAGGGTGTTGTCGTAACAGTTCGATCAACCAGGGCACGCGGGGGTCATCCTGCCACCAGGTTTTGTGCCCCTGCTCGCTAAAGATCCGCTCAGGTGTCAAACGTAACGCAGCAGACTCTATGTCAGAGCTCTCCAGCAGATCTGCATAGGACTCTGGAAGTGGCAGCGGCGTCGCCAACAACTCGCGTTCAGGGAAGCCGCTGATGCGTGCCCGGGTATTGCGGAACAGCACTCGGCCTGTGCCATGCCTGTCGAGCAGCATATTGATCAATGTCTCTCTGGCTTCACTGCATTCGTGCTCACTACTGCCAGGATCATTCAGCAGATTGAGCAGAGGAGTGCTCTCGGTCTCATCCAGTTTGCTCAGCAGCGCCTGGGTTGCCTGCTCAGGGAGGGGCTCCTTTCGCAGCAAGTGCTCGACCGCTTCGGCGACAGGTTGATAGTGGCGCTCCTCTTGTAAAAAACTCTGCAGGTCATAGTAGCGGTCGGGGTCGAGCAGTCTCAACCTGGCGAAGTGACCGGCCTGGCCGAGCTGTTCTGGCGTGGCAGTGAGTAACAATACGCCTGGAGTTCTCAGGGAGAGCGCCTCTACCAGTAGGTACTCGGCGCTTGGATCCTCCTCTGACCAGGTCAGATGATGGGCCTCATCCACGATCAACAGATCCCACTCGCCATTCAGCGCCTGGCTGAGACGGTCGGGGTTATGATGAAACAGGTTCAGGCTGCAGAGTACCAATTGCTCAGAGTGAAAAGGGTTGTCCCCCTGGCCTGAGTCCTGGATGGCTTGGCAGGTCTCTTCGTCGAGAATGCGGAATTTGAGGTTGAAGCGTCGCAGAAGCTCCACCAGCCACTGGTGTACAAGAGGGTCGGGTACAAGAATCAGCGCCCTGCTGGCGCGGCCTGTCAGCAGCTGCTGATGGAGTATCAGGCAGGCCTCGATCGTCTTACCGAGGCCAACCTCATCAGCAAGCAGAACTCTCGGGGTGGGACGACTTGCCACTTCATGAGCGATATAGAGTTGATGGGGTATCAGGTCAATACGGGGGCCCACCAGACCGAGCAGTGATGATTGTTGCCGCTCCCCAATCTGTTTAAGGGTAAGCTGTCGAAGATTGAACCAGTGCGGTGGATCGATCTGGCCGGTGAGCAGGCGCTGTTTGGGCTGATCAATGCGTAGTGTATCGTCCAGATCTATCTCTTCCAAACGAGCCTGGCTGCCGTCGGTTTTTTCTCCCAGATAGGTGATCAGTCCGTCGTTGAGCTGGGTTTCACGAACCTGCATCTGCCACCCTTCCCGGCTTTGAATCTCATCACCGGTGGCGAAGGCTACCCGAGTCAAGGGCGCTCCTTCTATGGCGTAGACACGGGTTTCGTCTATCGCGGGGAAATTGATGCTGACACGTCGTCCTTCACAGTCGGCAACAACCCCCAGGCCAAGTTCAGATTCTGTGTCGCTGATCCAGCGTTGGCCCGGTAGAAAAGATGGCATGTTGATATGGTCCTGACGAAAAGGGGCAGATGATAATGGCTATCCGCTCAGCATGCCATATGGTTTTTTAGCTCGGAGCTGATGATCGTGACTCAGATATGGATTCTGGGATGATTAGTAAATCCCGCCGATAAGCTCTTTTCTCAGAGAGCGGGTGATATTAAGTTGGCTGGCCATGTCTGGTATGATTTGACCGCTTTTTAACAAGACTGAGAATAATTGAATCGTGGAAGCAATGTTTGAGAAAATACTCTGGAACAGCCGCCTGATCGTATTGGCAGCTGTGATTGCAAGCCTGGCTGCAGCTGTCGCTATGTTTTATATGGCCTCTATTGACGCCTTCTACATGATTTCCCATCTGGGTTCTTATGCATCGCCGGCATTGACTGGCGAAGAGCGGGTTGCTCTGCGTTCATCCACGGTGACCCATGTGGTGGAAATTGTCGATGGTTATCTGCTGGCCACGGTGTTACTGATCTTCTCTCTGGGTCTGTATGAGCTGTTTATCAGTAAGATCGGTCATGCTGAAGGATCCGAAAGCGCTTCCAATGTGCTGATGATAACCAGTCTGGATGATCTGAAAAGCCGCCTGGCGAAGGTGGTGATGATGATCCTGGTGGTGCGCTATTTCGAATTCGCCCTGGGGATGGAGTTCACAACCCCGTTGGACCTGCTTCAGTTCGCAGGGGGGATTGCTCTGCTTGGATTGGCCCTCTATCTATCGCACATGGCGGATAAGGGTTCTCACTAGTATGAAGCACCACACTAGGTGACCGGCCTGCAACCCAAATTGCCTGGCACCTATGTTCTGCTGCTGAAAAATAGCAGGTTGAAAGCGATCAACGTGGGGCGTCTGGGCAATTGTGAATTCCCAAAAGGCTGGTATCTCTATGTTGGCAGTGCTTTTGGCCCTGGGGGGGTGGCAGCACGATGTGGACACCATAAGCGCGTCAGTCAGCGTCCCCACTGGCATATCGATTATCTGCGTGCTGAGACGGTGTTGAGAGAGATATGGTTCACTCATGACCCGTGCCGGCGAGAGCATGAGTGGGCTGGATTGTTTGCCGAACACCTAAAACTCAGGCAGCCGATTCCTGGATTCGGCGCTTCAGATTGTGATTGTGGGAGTCACCTCTCTATTTCTGATGTCAAACCCAACTGGAGTAGATTTGCAGGGCTGGCTGGGGAACTTTTAAACGGGCAGAAAGTTATCTTTTGTGAAATTGTTTAATTGACAATTATCGTTTATAGGCATTTACTGCCCGTTTAACGTATAATCCAGCATTTTTGTGGGAAAGGACTCTTGAATTAACCCCCGCAGGTGTACCCTAAATAACTGAACTACATGAGGATAAATCCCTGATGAATAAGATGAAATCATTGCTGCTGTCTACCAGCGCTTCCCTCCTTGCTCTTGGTGCTGTTGCTACTGCGTCAGCTGATCCTGTTGCGCTTGCTACACAGCGTGGTTGCATGGCTTGCCACCAGGTTGAGACTAAGGTTGTTGGTCCAGCATACAAAGAAGTTGCTGCCAAATATAAAGGTCAGGACGGTGCGGTAGATGCGTTGGTAGCCAAGGTTAAAGCTGGTGGTTCTGGTGTGTGGGGTCCTGTGCCTATGCCACCTAATGCACATGTCAGCGATGAAGATATCAAAGCAATCGTAGAGTGGGTTTTAACCCTCTAAGATCGCTCTGACAGCCCACCACTTGTTAAGAGTGGTAGAAAAGCGCCTGACACATTGCAGGCGCTTTTTTTATGGCTGATTAAAATGCGCTCATTCTCTGCAAGTGTGTGTGGGATATGGCCTTAAATGAGTGATTTGACACATTTTAAGGTGGATTTTTAGTAAACATTGGTCAGATGGGATTGCCTTTGTTATCGGATTAATGCCATTCTCCTGCGCCAAGGGGTTTATTGGGCCTCTCAAGAGAAGGGTGGTTGAGTATGTGTTCACGAGTTGCCATGCCAGACTGCCATTCCCCTAACTAATTTGAATTCTCGGGAGAAAGTAATGAACTTTCAGCGTTTTTCTCTACTCATCGGGTTTTGCCTGGTCTTCATGAGTCAACTGGTTTTAGCCGCTTCCGCCGGAGAGATGGTCATGGTCGACGATCCCTATGTCCGGGCTGTGCCTCCAGGGCAGCCGAATTCGGCCTCCTTTATGTCACTCCACAACAAGAGCGACAAAGGGATTGCCCTGGTTTCTGCCAGCAGTAGTGCCGCTGAGGTGGTCGAACTGCATACCCATACCATGGAAGATGGCATGATGCGTATGCGTAGGGTGGAAAAGATAGATCTCCCGGCAGGAGAGATGACCAGCCTGAAACCTGGTGGGCTTCACGTGATGTTGATTGGCTTGAAACAAAAGCTGATTCCAGGCGAAATTATCGCTCTGACTCTCTCCTTCGATGATGGATCGCAGCTCAAAGTGGATGCGCCTGTGCGTAAGTTGCGCATGAAGATGAAGTCTTCGGATCACAGTGGTCATAGTCACTGAAATCAAAGCAACCTCCGGGTAAGTCTGGGCCGAACAGTTTACCGGCAGGATGTCGGTAGACTATCTATTCAGAGGTTTCCTGTGGCTGCTACAACCTCGCGAGAGGGCTAAGAGATCGTTTCGATGGGCCAATCACCCTTTGATTCATTTTCCGGCATGCAAAAAGCATTTGCCACCGGTCTGGAGCGTTTGCTTCAGCAGCCGGGTCTGGGCAGTTATATTCTGGTTCATGCCAACGCTTGCTTCGATGAGGAGGTCAAGCGGATATTGCAAACCCAGTTGCGTCACCGGTTTGATCAACACGCAGAGTATTGTCGTTTAACGCTCAGCGAAGGTCGTGAATTAGCTGGCGCAGCTGACGACAGTCTGGTCTTTCTGAAGCTAATGGCTATCGGTTTTGATGGTGTGCAGACCGCAGATTTTCGCCAGGAAGATGGATGGGAGCTTCAGTTCAATCATCTGCGTGCTTTTCGGCCATCCAGAATGACTACCGAAACAGTAACCGGGCTCAGTCGCCCTTTCGATGCCGATGGTTTCCACTTCAACAAGCCATTTCTAAGAAAAGAGGCATTTTGGAGAGGTGAGCTACACGGGGTGGAGGTGGAGCTCCTCTACAACAAATTCCCTTTTGTTCCAATGCATTGTCTGCTGGTACCCGACAGGAGTTTGCGATTGCCGCAGTTGCTGACACCTAAGTACCACAGATATGTCTGGGCCCTGGCTGAACGGATGTCTGGTTCGCTGCAGGATATTGGCATTGCCTATAACAGCTTCGGTGCTTATGCCTCGGTCAATCATCTCCATTTTCAGGTTTATGTTAAATCCGAGCCTCTGCCATTGATGCAGGATCACTGGCGTCATAATGGGGGAGATCGCGACTATCCTCTGGGTTGTGAAGTCTACCTGTCGGTAGACCAGGCTTGGCAGCGAATCGAAGCGCTGCACAAAAGTGAGACAAGCTACAATTTGATCTACCGTCCAGGCAAGCTCTACTGTATACCGAGAAAACGACAGGGGAGCTATGATCATGAGCCGTGGACCAGGGGCTTTGCCTGGTATGAACTCGCCGGTGGATTCACAACCTTCAGTCGTTCAGATTTTGACACTCTGGAAGGCTATGCCATTACCAGGGAACTGAGTAAACTTCAGCTCAGCCAGCTGACCAGGTAGTAGAGGCGAAGCCCCTCAGAAGAGCGGGAAGGACCGTTCACCTGAGCGGGGTGGTAATTCTCTTTTTCTGCAGCTTTTTCCAGCGCCTCTTCAGCCGATGTCATCAGGGTGACGCAATTCTCGGGAAAGCGGTCTCTACGCTGGCTGGGGGTATAGATCACCGCATAGCTGGTGCGCACGATCGACTGATCCGGATCTTTTTGCATGATGGCAGGCCTGAACTGGAATTCTGTGTTGAGTCTAACCTGATTATTACATTCAGTCTCTATTGAGCGGCTACCAGGAAGTCAGTGCCCTTAATTAGAAGTTCCTTGGATTTAGATAGAAATTTGAGGGGTTTTTCCAAAAGCGATTAATGAACCACTCAGGTGAGCCTGAGTCGAATCAGAAAATGTCATTTAAAGCTTGCTGAAGATCCATTTTGACCTTTATTAGGAAATTCTGGTATAGTTCCGCAGCTTTTTTAGGGTCTTTACAGCGCTCAGACTGTGGTCTGGTCAATTGCTGGGAGGCTCAGGATTTCAACCTATCCAGCATAATTTCAGAGCAGGATTGATAATGAATAAATGGCTCGTAACCGCAACCCTAGCCCTATCTTTCAGTGTTGGCCTGGCTAATGCCGCCGGCAATGCAGAAGAGGGTAAAAAGAACTCCGCTGTCTGTGCCGGTTGTCACGGCGCAGAGGGTAACAGTCCCATCAACCCGGTATGGCCAAAGCTTGCTGGGCAACATCCCCAATATATCGAGAAGCAGCTCAGGGATTTCAAAGCGAAAGACCCTAAACGCAGCGATCCGATGATGTCGCCAATGGCCGCGCCTCTGACCGATCAGGGTATTGCCGATCTGGCTGCCTATTTCTCCAGCCAGACAGTCAAAGGTGGCGTTGCAGCTGCTGATAAGGTCGAAGCAGGTGAGAACCTCTACAGGGCGGGTAACGCAAAAACTGGTGTCGCAGCCTGTATGGCTTGCCATGGCCCCTCTGGTGCAGGCAACCCACAAGCAAACTTCCCTGCCATTGCTGGCCAGCATGCCGCCTACATAGAGAAGGCATTGAAGGATTTTCGTGCTGGTAACCGAACCAATGACACCAGCAAAATGATGCAAGGTGTTGTAGAACGAATGACTGATGCTGAGATTGCTGAGGTTGCTCAGTATATTCAGGGGCTCAGTCGGTAACCTGACATAATGCATTTTTTTGAGAGGCGGTGTTTTGACACCGCCTTTTTTGTTTCAGCTGCTTTCAGAATGGTTAGTGGCTTGTGGGCCGGCCCGAAGGGAGCCCCGTAGCGGGGCTCTGAGGGTTACCGCACTTACTGCGAGGCCCACTAGGCGGGGCTGTCTATCAGAGTTGGTATAGATGGCCACAACACACTATTCACCCGGCTTGAGTATATTGCTTTCAGGGCTTCAGGCTTGCGCTTGATCAAGATGTGGCTCGAGAGAAGGGGGGGTTCCCTTGTTATTGGTAGGCACACTGCAGCTGAAGGCATATACTTAGTCACCGGGTTAAAAATGTTCAGGGATTGAACGTAGTTCCAGAAGATCTTTGCTTTGTATGTTAAATCTGAACATACGGATTCAGGTTAAAGTGACGGTTTAGTCTTAAGTTTTTTGGCTTTTATCCGCAATATCAATAGATACCGGAGAGAAATTAAGCGTCGCTAAATAATGAATAAGCAAATCCTAGAAAATCAACCGGCTCTGGATGACACAAATCGTTTGCGCCTGCTCAGCTATAACATCCAGGCGGGTGCTGATACCCGCCGTTACAGTGAATATGTCACCAGTGGCTGGAAACAGGTTCTCCCGCATAAAGAGAAGCGAAATAATCTTAATCGTATTGCTCACCTGCTCAAGGATTTTGATGTGGTGGGATTGCAGGAAGTAGATTCCGGAAGCTTCCGTAGCGGCTTTATCGACCAGACCGCCTACTTGGCAGAGCAGGCAGGTTTTCCCCACTGGTATAAGCAGGTTAATCGCAAGCTGGGTAAATTGGCGCAACACAGCAATGGTGTGTTGAGCCGTGTAGAGCCAAGGATTATCACTGAGCATAGACTGCCCGGTTTACCAGGGCGGGGTGCGGTACTGATGGAGTTTCACACCAATGAGAAGCCTCTGGGTATCTGTATGATGCATCTAGCTCTGGGGCGGCGGGCCAGACTGCGTCAGTTCTCCTTTATCAGTGAGCTGGTATCCCACTATTCTCATCTCGTGCTGATGGGAGATTTCAATTGCGGATGCAGTTCGAAAGAGTTTCAGTACTTGATGGAGCATACCAATTTGCAAGGCAGTGCTTGCGATATGATGACTTTTCCCAGTTGGCGGCCCAATCGCAAGCTGGATCATATTCTGGCCTCACCAAGTCTCAGGGTGTCGAAATCGGAGGTGCTCAACTATGCACATTCGGATCACCTGCCAATCACGCTTGAGATCGAATTACCTGAGAATGTTGTATTACCAGCTGCGGCTTGACCCGCTTCAATACAACTAAGCTGTTAATCTATAAGCTATATCTAGAAGCCTATGAACGATGTCGATTGGAAAAAACGCTATGAAGAGCTGTTGCACCAATATGAAGGTGAGGAAGAGGCAAATAAGGCACTAGAGGAACTGCTGACTCGAACTATTCTTCGCTTGACCATTGCTGCCAGCGGTCTGGACAACCGGCTTGAGCCTCACCTGAAGGCAGTACGGAATACTGTCAGAGGGGGGGCGAGTGTCAAGCTCAGCGATAAGCTGAATGAGATTACTGAAGGGTTGCTCCATTTTGCGGAAGAGAACGACAGCATCGCCAAGGATAGTGATGACGAAGTACATCTGAAACTGATTGCCCAGTTGAAGCTCTCAAAGAAAGAGTCTGCCGAAGCCGGTGATCTGCTGAAGAAGCTGCTGGAAGATCCGGCTGCGATGGAAGAGAGTGCCTTCACCCGTCTGACCCAGCTATTGGGCCAGGGTGCTGATGCCACTATCGAGAAGAAGGGGAGTGGACTATTCGGTCGCTTGCTCGGGCGTGCCTCTACCTCAGATGAATCAGGACCTCAGCCTAACGATATCCTGCTGAACTTACTCGAACAGGCCTCCTGGCCTGGGCATTGGGGTGAGACTGTCAGCAGTTTAAAGCTACGACTGATCAAGGATGCTGCGGCAGATACCTGGGTTGGTGTTCTGGATGACCTGTTGTCTCTCTCGGCCAGGTCCTTTGGAGAAATTCAGTCTGAGATACAGGAGGCTGAAGATTTTCTCGAAGAGTTGACCCAGCGGTTGCAGGATCTTGGCCTGCATCTGCAAACTGCCCATGAAGGCCGTGACAAAATGGTTCAGCATGGGCGTGATTTGAGTGACACGGTTCATGGGCAGGTTGGTGATATCGGAACCCATGTTGCTGAGGCTACTGATCTTCACCAGCTGAAAGAGGCTGTCAGTCAGCGCATCTCTTCAATCCAGCAGAGTATCGATACCTACCTCCAGGAGGAGCAGGAGTGGCATCAGCAGGCAGAGCAGGGGGAGCACGCACTGCGTGAGCGCTTGGCGCATCTGGAGAAAGAGTCCTCCGATCTGCGTTCCCGCATGGTTGAGGCTCACCATATGGCGATGTTGGATACTGTAACCGGGCTACCCAATCGACTGGCTTATGAGGAGCGGGTTGAGCAGGAGCTGGCCCGCTGGAAGCGATTTGGCAGTCCGTTATCGATGCTGGTCTGGGATGTGGATGATTTTAAACTGATCAATGATCGCTACGGTCACCAGGCGGGAGACAAAGCGCTTCGCATAATTGCCCAGAGTCTCCAGGCCCGTTTGCGGGAGACCGACTTCATTGCCCGGTTTGGCGGTGAGGAGTTTGTCTGTCTGCTGTGTGGTACTGAGGGTGAAGAGGCATTGAGTGTGGCAGAAGAGATGCGCCATTCAGTGGAGAGCAACGGTTTTCACTCTCAGGGCAAACCAGTACGGGTCACTATCTCATGTGGGCTTACCAGTTTTAATGATAAGGATAGTCTGGAAAAGGTTTTCTCCCGGGCGGACAAAGCGCTATACAAGGCGAAACGCAGTGGTAAGAATCGTTGTGAGCTGGTTTGATTGGAAGCTGTGCTGTTTGCCTGGCAATTGAAGCTATTGTCAGGCACTGGAATAGAGAGTCCTGGTCTGAGCCGGCTTTCCATTGGGTGAGGCGCTAAGCTGCCATCCCCGTGCTTGTACCCCAAGGGCACTCGCTACGGGGCGTTGTGCTGTATTGACTTATGATGTTTTAAACTGCGAGATCATCTCCTGCATTGACTCTCCCAGTTGCGAAAGTTCAGTGCTTGCTTGGGTGATCTGTTCGCTGGCTAAAGATGATTGTTGAGCGAGCTGAGAAATCTGAACTACGCTTTTGTCGATCTCCTGTGCTACAGCCGATTGCTCTTCAGATGCACTGGCAATCTGGGTGTTTCGTTCAGAGATGACGCCGATTGATGAGGCGATATCATTCAGAGATGTTGTCGCTTCTCTTGCCTTCTCTACCGTCGATAGTGTGGTAGCGCCACTTTTGTGGATGACGTCCACTGCATTTTGAGTACCGGACTGTAACCGTTCAATCATCTCTTTGATCTCAGCAGTTGCCTCTTGAGTGCGGCTTGCCAGAGAGCGGACTTCGTCGGCGACCACAGCGAAGCCACGCCCCTGCTCACCAGCCCGTGCAGCCTCAATGGCGGCATTCAGTGCCAGCAGACTGGTCTGTTCAGCAATTCCGCGAATCGTTTCTGAAACTGCACCAATGCCATCACTCTCTTTTGCCAGGAGATTGATTACGTCCGAAGCGGAGTCCATCTCGCTCGCCATATGATCGATGGCCTGTGTGACGCCATCGACGACACTCTTACCCGCCAGCGCCTGATCGTCCGCTGTGTGAGCAGAACCCGCCGCGCTCTCTGCGCTTTCAGCAATCTCCTTGATGGTTGCGGCCATCTCGGTGACGGCCGTCGCCACCTGGTGGGTCTCGTTCTGCTGTTGGTTAAGATTCGCGTGGGTCTGTTCGGTGGTGCTGGAGAGTTCAACAGCTGCGGTTGCAAGCTGGGTGCTGGATTGAGCAACCTGCTTAATAATGTTTTCGATCTTCTCGATGAAACGGTTGAATTCAGTTGCCAGTTGAGCAACTTCATCTTTTCCACTCGAGTCGAGGCGACGGGTAAGGTCACCCTCACCGGTGGAGATATCATTTAGTGCGGCGACCGTCTCATTGAGCGGGCAGGTAATGCTTTTTGTTATGATGTAAGAGATAAACAAGAAGAGCGCTACGACAGTCATGGCTGCGACTGCAATCATGGTGGCAAAGTGCTTAAACTCTTCTTCAACATCGTCTATATAGATACCTGTACCCACGACCCAGCCCCAAGGTTTAAAACCTTTAACATAGGAGATTTTGTCAACCGGGGTGTCTGATCCGGGCTTGGACCATTTGTAGGGTACGCTGCCAGCACCTTCCTGTTTGGCAATCGCTGCAAATTCACTGAAGATCCGTTTCCCATCGGGGTCTTTAAAGTCTGAAAGATCCTTGCCATTGAGTTGGGGTTTAATGGGATGCATCACAATGTGTGCGTTGAGGTCATTTATCCAGAAGTAGTTGCCACCGTCATATCGTAATCCTTCGATATCCTTGATAGCACGCTTTTGTGCTTCCTCCGTGGTGATCTCACCCTTCTCAGCGTGAGCATGTTGTGAGTCTATCAGGCTGTGGGCGGTATCGACCAAAGCCTGAGTCTGAAGAATCTTTTCTTCAATTAAACCCGAGTAGAATGCATCAAGAGAGATCGCAGTAATAACCAGTAAGCCTAATAGTGTGGTTATCGTTAATAGCCATAACTTCTTCTGTATTTGTAGTTGTCTGAGAATTTGCATTGATAGTGAGTCCGAATGATATTTGCAGAAAAATTGAACGGCGTTACATCAATGCCATTAGGATTATGTTTCGGCTCAATGTGGATTTGCTTAAGAGTTATTTTTGATAAATGTCAATGAAGTGAATATTGCGAATAAGATTCCTCAAAGTCGCCCATTCGATATCTATATCACTGAAAGTAGGCAAGCTATTGTTTTATTAATGTTTTCTTAGGGTTTGGTGAAAACAGGTTTTACTTATTCCTGGTGATAGAAGAAGTGCCAGATCTCTTCCTCGCTCGAATGCTTAAGGCTATCGAGCAGGCTTTGAGCAGGGATCGCTTCCTGGGGGAAAATATTCTCCAGATAAAGTAGAAATCGCCCGCAGCCGGCACTCTGCTTGAAGTCATATGTGGCCGGATCCTGTAAATGTCCGCAGTGAGGGCATTCAGACTGCCAGCCATCACCCTTCGCCTCCCATATTTTAAAAGTGTTCTGCCAATCGCCAAGTCGTTTGCGGCAACTTTCGCAGCGTGGGGGAAGGGTGTTTTTTCCGACAATTAACTTTGGACGGGGATATGGGCCATCCAGCAAAAGATGACAAAAGGGTTGATCGCTATCGTCAGGTGCAAGCCGGATAGAGGGTGAGCAGCCCATGAAGGTGATCAGCTGCATGAATGCTTCGCCTGGCAGGTAGGAGTGGCCAGTCTGGAGAGGGGTATCTATCAGGCCGATCTCCTGCAGTCTGGTAAAGATGGCCTCAGGATTTTCAGGTAACTGATAAGGGTTCTTTGGTGTGAGTACCAGGCGTCCGGTATGTAGAAGTTGGGTCATTGTGCAGTTGGTGTCTGTGGTTGTTTGCTCAATGGGTAGTAGAGGGGAACTGCAGTGATGCTGTTTTTAGGAGAACCATCGACCAATTTGTCACTGTAGGTCATATAGACCAGGGTGTTGCGTTTAGCATCATAGAAGCGAACCACCTGCATCGTTTTAAAGAGAATCGATGTGCGCTGTTTGAACACCTCTTCTCCATCTCTGGATTGATTGAGTATGTTTCCTGGAAGATTGACCGGGCCGGTCTGGCGGCAGGCGATAGAGGCGTCAGAGGTATCTTCAGCAATACCTATAGCACCGCCCACTCCTCCGGTTATCGCGCGACTGAGGTAGCAGGTGACACCGGATACGGCGGGGTCATCAAAGGCTTCTATAGTAACCTTATCGTTTGGCCCAAGCATTCGAAACTTGGTGCTGACTTCTCCCAGCTGCTCTGCCTGAAGCGGATTCAGATAGAGGAAGATCAGTGAAACTGTCATAAGATATTTCGATGTCATGATGGTTGTATGAGCGTGTTAATCGTTGTTCTGTGTTGGTCTGCATCAGTGTTTTTAGATTAGAGCCGCTATGATACGCACTTTTGATGCCGGTAGCAGGTGTTCTGGCGGTGTGGAAAGAGTGAACTATTGATAGTTGCGAATAGAAGGGTGTGGCCCTGCCGTACCTTATTAATCTATGACTGAACCCCTGGTGCAGCAGGGCTGTACGCTACCCTCAATAATATCAGCACGATCTGTTTTTCTATTTTGAGGTGATTAGAGCACTTTAGCGGTTATGATCTTCATTTCAGTGCCCTCGATGGGGTGGGGCTTTGGCATTTTGTGATGGCTAAAAAGTGACGCGCCCATCTAAGAGGCTGCAGAAGCGGATTATTCCACAGCCAATGACAGGCACGTTGCACATACCCCATCAAACTTATATCAAGGGTATAGCTCAATGGATTGATTTACAGGCAACTGCGTCCAACCGGTCTGCTCAGTCCAGCATAGCGGCAGGCCATTTTTGCACCACCGGAAAAGAGGGTTTCGATATAGCGCTTGGTCCAATGGCAATCGTCTTTGTCTTTGCACAGGTTTCTGGCCAGGATGGGCATTTCCGGCGCAATACCATACTCTGCGTAGAAGCGATGCAGAAAATCGATCAACAACCAGTGCTCTTCAGTCAGCTCCACGCCATCGGCTTCGGCGAGGGCTTCTGTGACCGCAGGACTCCAGTCATCAGGATTAATCAAATAGCCATCTTTATCTAGTGCGATCATTCGCCCTTCAACTTCTAAGGGAGTTGACTCTTTCAGGCTTTCAGGAGGGGTGCGGGTATCTGAGTGTTCTAACCTCATGGTGGATCTCCTTGGTGAAATGCAAGTTTTATCTAATCTGTTTTTTTAATGCTTGTTCTTTAACAATAGCAGTAGTGATGTAAGGTTTTTGGAGGTAGGTTGATCTGGATCAACTCTTTCATACTTAAGAGATATTGAATATAGTCAGTTTTTATTAGTTAAAGCGGCTCGATAATAGATTTCACTATAGAAATCCATTAGGTGGCGGTATGAGAGTAGCGATGAGTGTTGATGAGTTGGATAACAAACTACTGGATCATCTAAGTCTGTTATATGGAAAAGAGAGGGCTACGGATCTGCTGCCCAAAGTGCTTGAGTTGATCAGTCGTCATATCGAGGCCCGGCAAGGTAAGCGTCTGGAGATTCCTCGCTGGGATGAAAAAGACAGTGTGCTGATTACCTATGGTGATAGTGTCCAGTATCCTGGAATGATGCCTCTGGCTGCATTGAAGCACTTCCTCGATCGACGCCTGAATGGTGTCTTCAGTATGGTGCATGTTCTGCCCTTCTTCCCCTACAGCTCTGATGACGGTTTCTCGGTCTCCGATTTTCGTGCAGTCAATCCGCAGTTGGGGGAGTGGGAGGATATTGAGCGACTGGGAGAGGGGTTCACCCTGCTGTTCGACCTGGTTTTGAACCATATGTCCCGAGAGCATCTCTGGTTTGTTAATTTCGTACATGATGAAGAGCCTGGCCGTGACTATGTCGTGCAGGTGGCGCCGGAAGAGAATCTCTCCATGGTGGTGCGGCCGCGCAGTACCCCTCTGTTGAGCCATGTCCGTACACCCAGAGGGATGATTGATGTCTGGGCCACCTTCAGTAATGATCAGATCGATCTTAACTATGCTAATCCTGAAGTTCTGCTTGAGTTCATCGATATCCTGCTGGAGTACATTCGTCGCGGCGCTCGCGCAATTCGGCTTGATGCAGTGGCATTTCTTTGGAAAGAGATCGGTACTTCCTGTATCCACCTGCCTCAAACCCATGAGGTGATCAAGCTTTTCAGAACCCTGGTTGATCTACTTGAGCCAGGTGCCATTCTGCTGACTGAAACCAATGTTCCTCATCAGGAGAATATCAGTTATTTCGATGCTGGGGATGAGGCCAACATGGTCTATCAGTTCAGCCTGCCGCCACTGATACTGCATGCCATTATGTGCCAGACCACTGGATACCTGGTGCCCTGGGCCCGGTCACTGGAGCAGGAAGCGCTGCCTGATGGTTGTACCTATCTCAACTTTACCGCCTCTCACGATGGGGTGGGATTGCGTCCCCTGGAGGGGCTGGTACCAGATGAAGAGCTGGATCAGCTGCTCGATATGATGCGCAAACGAGGTGGTTATGTCTCTATGCGGGCCACCACTGAAGGCAGGGACAGGCCCTATGAACTCAATGTCAGCTATTTCGATGCTTTTGCTGCCGAAGATGATGATGTCGATCCCTGGCACATTGCCCGTTTTATGTTATCCCAGACTCTGCCGCTCTCCCTTCGGGGTATCCCTGCGGTCTATATCAATGCACTGGGTGCGACCCCTAATGATCCGCTGGGTGTGGAGCGGACTGGAATGACACGGGCTATCAATCGTCGAAAGTGGGATGGTTCTGAGCTTGAAAGGCTTATAGATCTACCGCTTACCGACGCGGGCCAGGTTTTTCCTGAATATATCCGCAGACTGCGTATCCGCGGTGGAATCAAAGCTTTTCACCCTGATGCGCCACAGCGGGTGCTTGATCTACCAGAGGGGATATTTGGTGTGGAGCGAGTCAGCCTGGATGGTAAACAGCGTATCTATGCTATCCACAACATCACAGGTGACCTGGTCTCTGTCGATCTCTCGTCACTGGGGGATGTTGAGGTACGCTGGTTTGATGCGCTGCATCAGGTGGTTCCCGATATGGATGAGAGTGGTTTGAGATTCCGTCCCTATCAGACGGTCTGGTTGATGTCTAAGCAGTAAAGCTGGGCGCGTAAATCTATTACTGAATATCCTCCTCACCCAGTTATTTCTTTAGCTTTGTGATATATGGATTGAAGCGTAAATTGAAGTATGAGCTTTGATTCGCAGCGCCTTTTGGTGGGGCATGGCCCCACCCTACAAATAGCTGGGTGTTGTGGGGTAGGGTGGGGCCATGCCCCACCATTCAAGGCAGCTACTGGAGCAAGGCAAGTCGCACTTAACCAGAGCGTAGGGTGCGGCCCTGCCGCACCATCTTCGACTGAAACGAAAACCACCTGGCGAAAGGCTTTACTGACACAGCGGGTAATGATCCAAGTAGCTGGTTTTTTTGCGAATCCTTACCCTGGATGGTGCGGCAGGGCCGCACCCTACAAATAGCTGGGTGTTGTGGGGTAGGGTGGGGCCATGCCCCACCAATCAAGGCGGCTACTGGTGCAAGGCAAGTCGCATTTAACCAGAGCGTAGGATGCGGCCCTGCCGCACCCTACGTCTTAACATGGCTTTTGGTGGCACTAGTCTTAGCGATTGTCCTCAGCCACCGCTTGATAGAGTCGGGAGGTGAAATCGGGCATGGCGGAGAGTACCCTTTTCCAGTTCGGTATAAACGGGGCTTCCAGTGGGTTGTCGAGAAACGCCTGTCCCGCTTCCACGATACTCTGCTGAAAGACTTCGATCGCCTCCTCTTCCGCATGGCGGTTGAAGGTCAGGGCGTTGATCTTGGCATCGTGGTAGTACATCTCCACCATATCGAGGGCTTTACGTAGATAGGCTGCCTTGAGGCTACGAAAGAAGGCCTGGTTCATCTGGATGCCCTCGGTCGCCAGTTTTCGATAGAAGGATTTTGCGATGTCCCGACTCATTTTTGCGAGACCACCTGCGCGGTCTTCTGCAGATAGATCCTGATGTTTGTGGTCATATTGGTCGGCTATATCGACCTGACAGATCTGGTGGTAAGAGATATTCCGGTAGACCTCTGATAGCAAGCCAACCTCAAGTCCCCAGTCGCTGGGTATGCGTACCTGGGATGCGAGATCCCGGCTCATGGCAAACTCTCCGGAGAGTGGATAGCGGAAGCTGTCCATATACTTCAGATAGTCGAGTGGGCCGACCATCAGTCTCAGAGCGCGCAGCATGGGGGTGACGAATAACCGGGTAACTCGGCCGCTGAGTTTGTCCTCGTTGACTCGGGCATAGTAGCCCTTGGCATATTCAAAACTGAAGTTGGGGTGGGCCAGTGGATAGAGTAAGCGGGCAGGCAACTCCCGTGAGTAGGTGACGATATCGCAGTCGTGCAGACCGATGGCCTGCAGCTCCTCGATGGCCAAGGCATATCCCAGGCAGAACCAGACATTGCGACCCTTTCCCGGCTCCGGTGGGGATAGTTCCCGTTCCTGCAGTTCTGCATCGAGGCTTCGCAGTCGAGGCCCATCCTGCCAAAGCAGGTGGGTTTGCTGGGGGAGTCGGGCAAAAAACTCCTGGGCTTGTTTGAATTCTGATTCACTGGCCCGGTCGAGGCCGATAATGATATGGGATATGTAGGTGGCGTGTTGCAGCTCATCGACTATGTGGTTCAGGGCTGGTCCGGTAAGCTCTGAAAACAGGCTGGGAAGAACCAGGCCTATGGGTTTCTTCAGTGAGAATGTTTTTAGTTCCTGTTCCATATCCTCCAGAGGACGATTGGTCAGTTTGTGTAATGTCGTGATATCCCCATGTTGGAAAAAGTCAGCCATTATCTATCCTCATATTGTTGTATCAGGCCCATAATGGCCTGGTTCCAGCCGGTCGGACCCGGTTGGTCGGTTATCTTGGCATCGGGCCGTTGTGGAAGTGTCATATGGCTGCCGTCATGCTTGCGAACAATGATCGGGATGTCTACAGCAAGCAACATATCCCGGTCGTTGTCACTATCTCCTAGAGCGATGGTTCGATCTATTCTTTTGCCTTTGGTCATCAGGTGATTCATTACATGCTTCACTGCGTGGCCCTTATCAGTATCGCTCAACAGATGAAGAAAGCGTCCACCTTGTAGTAGCCTGAATCCAGCCTTGCGGGTCTTACGTTTGAACTTGTTCAGGCTCTCTTCGCTACCTCGCCAGATCATCGGTTCTGATGCCAGCCTTTGCATGGCGAGTTCTGCCGATGCTCTATCCAGTCCTGTCGCCTCAATGACATCTTCCAGACTCATGTCACCAAAGCCTATGAAGTCATACTCGGGGTTGGCACGACAATCGACCAGATAGTCCCTCATCATCAGGTAACCTGGCGGTGCGATCTGAGGCTCTTCGTCAGGGTAGATGATCACCGCCCCGTTCTCCGCTACCATCGGGCCATCCAGTTCAAGTTGTTGCAAAAACACCTTCAGCTCTGCATGGGTCTTGCTTGAGGTTGGAATGACTGGAACCTTATGTTCTTTCAGTCGCTGAAGTGCCGGCAGGGCTGGAGTGTAATCATAGCTGTTATGATCCAGCAGTGTGCCGTCCAGGTCGGTAAAGATCAGCCATCCGTTCATCATTTCTCTACATCTTTTTCGTGTTGTTGTGAGTAGCCCGGTTGGTCATTGATCTGCCAAAACGCCAGGTGTTGACCGTTCAGCATACCGCTAAACCGGTAAAATTGAATGACTTACGGCAGTTTGAAACAAAAATTTGCATGGATCGATTAGCACTCAGAGATGGAGGAGAAGAGAATTGAAATGGATGACATGGGATTGAAATCAGTTACTGCAATTTGTTGTGTCGCTATGTTCAAAGTCTTTAACTGGCTGTTATTAAGTTAGAACCCGATAGAGCAGATTCTATGCCAAAGTGTCTGTAGTGAGGGAGCAAGCTGTGATTCATCACTATTTCAGTGGCTATTACGGCTTCACTAAAGGAGAGTCGGATGCAGCTCTGATCAGGCTGGACAGGTTGTATGGAAATTGTCATCCTGCATTTTCCGACGGAAGGGTTGTGATGGAACATAGTGAGCCTAAAAAACTCTACTCAGACACACCTCGTAAGAAAAAAGGTTCATAACAGGGCGTTCACTGGCTGCAACTTGATCTGTTGCGCACTAAAATAGTGCGCTTATATCTTTAGTTCACCATTCTATAGTGCCCTAGGGCAAAAAATGGGCTGCCCCCATGCACCACATTTGTGAGTAAAGGAGAGCGGAAGCGACATGCCACTATTCAATACCAGTATGTTTTCACTACTGCTCTTCCTGGTTAGCCCAATAATCCTTGCTGAAGATAAGCCAGCGCCCTGGGTGATCGTGTCAGAAGCGAAGGAAGATGACTTTGTGCAACGCATAGAGGCTCTGGGTACACTCAAAGCGAACGAGTCAGTAGAGCTGACTGTGAATGTTGCCGAATCGGTGACAGCACTCCATTTCGATGATGGAGAGAGGGTTACCAAGGGGCAGGTGATCGTAGAGATGACCAGTCGTGAAGAGCATGCGTTGCTGGAAGAGGCGCGGGCCAACCTGGAGGAGGCCAGGCAACAGTTCACTCGGGTAAAGAGTCTCCAGTCACGAGGGATAGAGGCTCAATCTCTACTCGATCAGCGACGCCGGGAGCAGGACACCGCCAGGGCAAGACTGGCTGCGATAGAGTCCCGTTTGTCCGATAGGGTGATCAAAGCGCCGTTTTCCGGGGTGGTTGGATTGCGTAATATCAGCGTTGGTGCCTTGGTTGAGCCTGGCGATACCATCACTACTCTGGATGATGACCAGGTAATGAAGCTGGAGTTTGCCGTACCCTCATCCTATCTCGCACAGCTGCTGCCGGGATTAGCGATTCGAGCCCATACCCGAGCCTATTCGGATGAGGTTTTCGAGGGGCGTGTGAAAGTGGTCGATAGCCGGGTCGATCCAGTAAATCGTTCAATCATTGTAAGGGCGATGTTGCCCAACACGAGCAGTAAGCTGAAGCCGGGCATGTTGATGACAGTGGAGTTACTTTACAACCCCCGTCGGGCACTGCTGATTCCTGAGTCGGCACTGATGCCAAAAGGCAGAAAACAGTTCGTGCTTACAGTCAATGGTGAAGAGAACAGGGTTTCAAAAGTTGAGATCAAAATAGGTTCACGCCGACCGGGAGAGGTGGAGGTGATCGAGGGATTAAAGCCTGGGGATCGGGTGATAACCCATGGCACAGATAAGGCGAAGGTGGATGGCCTAGTGCGCATCAAAAGTGTTGATGATGGCTCTAAGAGCGTCGAGATGATGTTGAAACCTCAGCTCAGTAAAATACCGGGTCGCAAATGATCCTCTCTGATCTCTCAGTCAAAAGGCCGGTCTTCGCAGCAGTCATCTCACTGCTGCTGATTGCCTTCGGTTTGGTGGCCTTCAATCAGCTCCCTTTGAGAGAGTATCCCAATATCGACTCCCCGGTGGTCTCAGTGGAGACTATCTATCCTGGCGCTGCAGCGAATGTGGTCGAGACACGGATTACGCAATTGATCGAGGATCGTATATCCGGTATCGAAGGGATTCGATTTACCTCCTCAGTCAGTGAAGATGGCCGTTCAGTGGTGACCATCGAGTTCGACATAGGACGGGATATCGACTCTGCAGCCAACGATGTTCGGGACAGGGTGTCGGCGATCCTCGATAACCTGCCATTGGAAGCCGACCCACCTGAGATCCAGAAAGTCGACACCAATGAAGAGGTCATCATGTGGCTCAATCTGGTGAGTGAGCGGATGACAGTGCCTGAACTTTCCGATTATGCCCGGCGCTATCTGGTGGATCGGTTTTCGGTGCTCGATGGGGTTGCCCGGGTGCGGGTTGGCGGCGGGCAGACCTTCGCCATGCGGGTCTGGATCGACCGACAGGCGCTGGCTGCCAGGGGATTGACCGTAGTTGATGTAGAGCAGGCGTTACGTAGTGGTAATCTGGAGTTGCCAGCAGGCAGTATCGATTCTGTTGATCGTGCTTTCACTGTGCGGGTGGATCGAAGTTTTCATACCGAAGAGGATTTCGCGCAACTGGCGCTGGCTCGAGGCGATGATGGTTATTTAGTCAGGCTTGGTGAGGTGGCCAGGGTGGAAAAGGGGGCGGAGGAGACGCGTACCTTCTTTCGTGGCAATGGGGTGCCGATGGTGGGTATAGGGATAATCAAGCAGTCCACAGCGAATACCTTGACGGTAGCGGAAGCGGCAAAAGCTGAGCGAATCAGAGTCAATCAATCCCTGCCGGAGGGCATGGAGATCAAACAGAGTTTTGATAGTTCGGTGTTCATCAAAGAGGCCATCGACGAGGTCTATAAAACGCTTTTCATCGCCATCGCACTGGTGGTTACGGTGATCTTTCTGTTTCTCGGAAGTCTGCGGGCGATGATCGTACCTGCGGTGGCAGTCCCTGTCTCGCTTGTTGCGACCTTCCTGGTTTTACTGGCGTTTGGATTTACCATCAATATCCTCACCTTGCTGGCGTTGGTTCTTGCGATAGGGTTGGTTGTTGATGATGCGATTGTGATGCTGGAGAACATTCATCGTCGAATGGAGAGCTATCAGGAGAGTCGTCTTGTCGCTTCGTTTCGTGGTGCGCGGCAGGTTGCCTTCGCCGTGATCTCTACCACTTTGGTGCTGGTTGCAGTTTTTACCCCGATCGCATTTCTTGGTGGGGATATAGGCCGCCTCTTCTCGGAATTTGCCATCACCATGGCGGCGGCAGTGATCTTCTCCAGTCTGGTGGCCCTCTCACTTTCGCCGATGCTGGCTTCTCAGATACTGCCCCAGGGGGATGATGAGAGAAATTGGCTTAGCCGGCGTGTGGATGGTCTGTTTAAGCAACTCCGTCGTTTTTATATAGCCACTCTGGGGTGGATAATGAAGCGCCTCTGGTTGGTGGTTCTGTTGTTTGCAGTGACTTTGGGCGGTGCCTATTGGTTATTTGATCAGATCCCTGATGAGTACGCCCCAAAAGAGGACCGCGGCGCTTTCTACCTATTGGTAAATGGTCCTGAAGGCGCTTCATATGACTATATGAAGAGCTATATGGACGAGATCGAGCGGCGCATGATGCCCTATGTTGAATCTGGAGAGATCACAAGATTACTGGTGCGGGCGCCAAGAACCTTCAGTAATTTCGCCATCTTCAACAGCGGTATCGTTATCAATGTGTTGAGTGATTGGGGGGCACGTCGCTCTGCCTGGGAGATCATGGCCGAGTTACGTAAAAAGCTCTCTGATCTACCAGGGGTGAAAGCATTCCCGGTGATGCGGCAAGGGTTTGGGCGACGCATTCAGAAACCGATCCAATTCGTTATTGGTGGTGGTACCTATGAAGAGTTGGCCAAATGGCGGGATATTCTGCTGGCAGAGATTGAGAACAGTAATCCAGGATTGCAGGGTATAGATTGGGACTATAAAGAGACCAAGCCCCAGCTTAAAGTGATAATTGATTATGATCGGGCTGCGCAACTCGGCGTAACCATAGAGAGCATAGGTCGAACCCTGGAGACTATGTTGGGTTCACGCCGGGTGACGACCTACATTGAAGAGGGTGAGGAGTATGACGTGATCCTCGAAGGTGACCGAAAGGATCAACAGACCCCCAGTGACCTGAGTCACCTCTATGTACGATCCGCTAATGATGGAGAGCTGGTTCAACTCTCTAATCTGGTCAGCCTGCAAGAGATAGCAGACTCTATCAAACTCAACCGATACAACCGGGTCAGAGCGATTACCATCGAAGCCAACCTGAAAGATGGTTTGGCCCTGGGTGATGCGCTGGGTTATCTGGAAGATCTGGTAAGTGAGCACTTGCCTGCTCATGCAGTGATTGACTACAAGGGGCAGTCCCGGGACTACAAAGGTGCGGGTGGGTCGGTATTGTTTGTATTGATTCTTGGTGTGGTAGTGGTCTATCTGGTGCTTGCTGCCCAATTTGAGAGCTGGGTTCACCCTCTGGTGATCATGTTGACAGTCCCCCTGGCAATGGCAGGGGCATTGCTTGGGCTCTACCTGACAGATCAGAGTCTCAATATCTACAGTCAGATCGGACTGATCATGTTGGTTGGTCTGGCTGCAAAGAACGGTATCCTGATTGTTGAGTTTGCCAACCAGTTGAGGGACAGGGGGCGCAGTTTCGATGAGGCTCTGTTTGAAGCTGCTGAAGTGCGTTTTCGTCCAATTCTTATGACAGGTATCACTACGGCAGCAGGGTCATTGCCACTGCTGATCTCAACCGGAGCCGGTTCTGAAACCCGACTGGTTATCGGCACCGTTATCCTGGCAGGTGTCATAGCCGCCACACTCTTTACCCTCTACATTGTTCCTGCTGCCTACCATCTGCTGGCCAGACACGCCAGTTCTCCATTGCAGCTGACGCAACAACTGCAGGCTGAACTGCAGCAACATCCGGATAGGGCCCGATCAACCGACTCCACCTGACGCATCTAAAAAACGCATCGTGTTGAGCGTTTTAAGAGATGACCCCTTCATCGAGTTTGCTCGATTCGACCAGGAAGTCGTAGCAGAGATCCCGTACTTTCTCATTGGCACGACACTTCATCGCAGAGCGGGGGTGCTGATTGAGGTGGCCACTGATGCCATAGATATCATTGAAGCCCCACTCGATCTCTTTACGCAAAGGCACAAAATCTTCCTGAATGGCCTTGTAGATGGGCCGCACATCGAATTTAGGATTCTTCAGAAAATTGAGCAGCAGCTCCAGGTTGCAGTTGCCAGCACCGCGCCCAATACCATTAATTGTGGCATCAAGCAGGTTTACGCCATCAATGATCGCCTGCTGGGTATTGGCGAAGGCGAGTTGCTGATTGTTATGGGCATGGAAGCCAAGCTCTTTGCTTGGTGCATATTTCTTATAGAGCTCAAGATAGTCAGTGACCTGTTCCGAGTAGAAGGCACCATAGCTGTCAACAAGGTAGAGATAGTCGAGTTCCGGGGTCTCCTCCACTTGGTTGAGGGCCTCGATCAGATCGGTTCGAATTGCCGCTGAGCAGGCCATGATATTGATGGTGGTTTCGTAGCCAAGGTCTTTGGAGCGCTTGATCAGATCCAGGCCTTTATCGATGTCTGGAACGTAACAGGCGACCCGGGCCATATCGAAGGGGCTCTGCTCTCTGGGTTGCAGACTGTTGATGTCGACCCGGCCGATATCGAACATCACTGCCACCAATGGAGGGTTTTCACACTCGTGCGAATCGATGACCATTTTCAGGTCATCGTCATCACAGAAATTCCATTTGCCATAGGCTTCACGGGTGTAGTCTTCGCTGACCATCAGCTTCTTGCCCAGCTCAATGACATCCACCCCAGAATCGCAGGCCGCTCGGTAGACCGCTTTCACGAAGTCGTCAGTGAAGTGGTAGTTGTTGATCAGGCCACCATCGCGAATGGTGCAGTCCAGGACTTTAAGCTCTTTGCGGAACACGTTGGATTTCCTCGGGGACGCATTTAAATAACCGATTCTAGCTGATAGAGTCGGGGTGGGCCATGGTTGGTGCTTCAATAGTGAGTATTAATTTATGCTGAGTCGCACGTAGTCTGCCTGGATCTGATTCCAGAGGGAGAAAGAAAATAATTGATTGTAGTTTTATTAAGTTAAGATATGGTCAAGCAGATTCGTGATTTAAAGGAGTTATTTTCATGTTGAAGGGATATCAATCAGGCATCCTGCTTTTTCTCATGGTAGTTGGCACACTAGCCAATGCGGCTCATATCAACCATGACCGGAAAGGGCAGGTGGCCTTGCTGCCTTACTACACCGTCAACAATAACTTCATTAGCAACTTCACGGTAACCAACACCACTGAATTTTTTAAAGCGGTACGGGTGCGCATCGTTGATTCCCGAACGGCGGCCGACCTGCTGAATATCAATCTCTATCTCAGTCCCTTCGATGTCTGGAACGCGACACTGAGAAAAGACCCGCTTAGCGGACTGCCGAATCTGATCACAGAGGATGAGAGTTGCACCTACCCGGAAAAATCTGAGCTACAGGCGGGCATTGCATTTCAAAACCCCTATGCTGCAACAACTGATGACGATCTTACCGAAGGTTACATTGAGATCATTGAAATGGGCGACATTGCTGATGGTGTTTTGGGAGCAGAGGATGGTGATAATGAAGCTGAAATTGATGCGGATGGCGTTGCTGATGGTGTGATAAGCAGTGGCGATCGTTCCATTAAAGTTGGTCTGCTTCACGATGCTGCAGGCATGCCAGCTGATTGTTCTGTTGTAGCGGGTGCCTGGGCAGCCGGTAGTGCCAGTGTAGATAATATTAATGGTTTTGAAGCCGGTAACATGAGTGCAGAAGGGATCGCTGAAGATGCTGGCAGTTCGGCGTTGCCTTATGACAACAACCACAATGCAGGTCTGGTGGCACCAAGTGGTGGCATCAATGCCTATGGAATTTTAATCGATGTGGCCAATGGCAAAGCCTTTGTGCAGGAGGCTACCCATATCGATCGCTATACCACTGTAGCCCAACACTACCTCCCTGATGATCCAGTGCACTATCGTCTGCCGTCATTGGCATCGGGTGATGTTCGTGAGGCCTATATCACCAATGCTGTCGGGGAGGCTATGAAGGGGGATACCATGCCGCTGACTGAGTACGACACCGGTGCGCTGCAGGATATCTCGCCTAAACCGTCAGTACCGATGGGATCAAATCCCCTGCCTATTGCTGCTGTCCTTAGTGCAGAGAGTCTCTCCTCGCCCTATTTTGTAGAGAGCAATCTTAGTGGGCAGACAGATATAGTTTTTACCTTTCCAATGCGTAAACATTCCATCTTCAACGGTGGCACGCTAACCAATCAGGCTGATCCGGAAAGAGAGGCTTGTGTAGGGAGTTTGAGCGATGGGATTGATGACGGTCAAGCAGTGTTTCTGCCATCGTTGGGTGTTAGAGTTGAGGATTATCCTCATACTGCAAATGGCGCACACTGTGAAAATAGTGGTTTTGAAGTGTTTGTTGACTCTCGGGGTGATGTTATCGGTGATACTCAGATGCATATCACCTATTACGATTATGAAGAGGGTACGTCACGGATGTTAAGTGATGATACTCCATTATTTAGTCCAATACCTGCTGATGATCTATATGTATTTACTTTCGTATTGGAAGACAGTGTTAATACTAATCAAGTTGTCTCTGCGATTAATGTGCCCTCATCATTGTTCGGAACACCCAGCGTAAATGGTCTACCATTGAATCTTGATGTGGGCTTTGATTCAGGTTGGATGACATTTGACTTTAGTTCTGTCTACAACTATGAAATCAACCAAGGCATAGTAGCACTGACCGAACCGGTTGGCGGATTGGGCTTGGACGTGAATAACACTTGGAGTGGCGTGCCGGTAATAGGCTTTACAGCGATATCAAGTGAGATTAATTCCAACTCAGTTGGTGAAATCATCGAATTTATTCGTGCGGTTAATCGTGATTAAAATGCATAAAAACCTTCTATCTTAAGATATGGTTAAGTAGGTTCGTAACTTAAAGGAATTATTTTCATGCTCAAGGGATATCAATCGGGCATCCTGCTTTTTCTCATGGTAGTTGGCACACTAGCCAATGCGGCTCATATCAACCATGACCGGAAAGGGCAGGTGGCCTTGCTGCCTTACTACACCGTCAACAATAACTTCATTAGCAATTTCACGGTAACCAACACCACCGCAATGTTCAAAGCGGTACGGGTGCGTATCGTTGATTCCCGAACGGCAGCCGACCTGCTGAATATCAATCTCTATCTCAGTCCCTTCGATGTCTGGAACGCGACACTGAGCAAAGAACCTATTACACAAGCAGAACGCGATATGGTTTCTGAATTACTGACTATATAGCGCACAAGGCTTCACAACATCAGCTGACTTATGCGCTGTCTTAATGAGCCAATTGCACGCATGGCCAATAAAGATGATAGCTGTACAGGTCGCTTCTGGGTGGGGCGCTATAAATCACAGGTGCTGTTAGATGAGAAGGCCCTCGCTGCCTGCATGGCCTATGTAGATCTCAACCCGATTCGTGCAGGGTTGGCTGAAACACCTGAGTAGTCTGAATATACCTCCATCAAAGAGCGTACCCATCTATTCAAAAAAATTTTGATAGTGATAAAGAAATAAATACTCCCAGTGGCCTTCTACCTTTTGCAGGTTACCCGAGAAAAGATATGCTTAAGGGCGTACCTTTTCGTCTTGTAGACTATCTTGAGCTTGTTGATTGGACGGGGCGCGCCATCCTAGATAATAAGCGTGGTTACATACCTGACCATAAACCGCCTGTTCTCGATAGGCTACAGATCGATTCCAAACATTGGCTCTACATGGCTCAACATTTTGAAAGTCGTTTTAAAGGGTTAGTTGGAGCAAGTCACGCACTAAAAGCAGCCTGTCGCAAACTTGAGTTTCGACGAACGCCGAATTTAGGTTCTGTGGTAGAGCTACTCAGCTAGTCTTCCTTTTTAAATCCAAAATATCAATCAGCTATACAGGGCTGAGGTTATGTTGCGCCTGCAAATATGTAAACAGCCTTCAAAAACAGTACTTCAATCTAAAGACACGGCCATTCTTCATATTTCTTGATCATATAGAACTAATCTTTAAGGTGTGTCGAACCCGCCATCTTGAATCTGGGGTCCGAAATCAAATCTATTTAAAGTGGGTGTCTGATTAGGGAGCTGTCAAGGCTAAGTGACTGTTCATAGTGACAAGCTTTCACTCTTTACAAACATTTACCTCAATCGTCACATGCGAAAGCTTACTAAAATCAGAAAGTAGGTTTTTGTAATATTCTGTTGCCTTTGGTTGATGTGTAACTAACGAAATAATTGCAGCATAATGATTTGGGCTTACTTTCCAGATATGAATATCAGAAATGCGATTATCTGAATCAGATTCTATTTTTTCCCTGATCGCAGCTTGATACTCATCATCAATACTACCATCTAACAAGATCGGACTAGTTTCCCTTAGAAGGCCATAAGACCAGCGAGTGATAATAATGGCCCCAACAATACCCATCATGGGGTCAAGCCAATTCCAGCCAAAATATTTGCCTGAGACCAATGCAATGATTGCTAGTAAAGATGTCAAGGCATCAGCCAATACATGTAAATAAGCCGCTCTTAAATTGTGATCATGATGATGTTGGTGATGATCGTCATGCCCATGATGATGGTGGTGGTGATCATCTTTGAGAAGAAAAGCGCTAATAACATTAACTATCAGCCCTAGTGTTGCTACGGCTATTGCTTCATTGAAGAAAATTTCATGAGGCGAATAAATACGCTGTACAGATTCGATCAGCATGACCAGAGCAACGACTGCAAGAGCAACAGCACTAGCAAATCCTCCCAAAACATTGACCTTACCCGTACCAAATGCATAAGCCGGGTTGTCTGCATGTTTTCGAGCATATTGATAGGCAAAGATGGCTATCATGAATGCTGCTACATGAGTGCCCATATGCCAACCATCAGCCAAAAGCGCCATTGACCCAAATACACTGCCAGCAATAATTTCCACAACCATTGTGATTGCCGTGAGAATTAAGACATAAAACGTACGTTTCTCCCCATGTTCATTCTTTATAGAAAAATCATGGTTGTGCTGCCAATTTTCTAGACTATGTTCATGCATAATATTCTATGATTACTTTAGCTTATGAGGTCATTGCGTAATTATGCATTTTAACTCAGTCACATGTAAATTAACTTAATAAAAAAGCGGTTTTTCTGCCAGTTTGCCAGGCAGAGATAATCTTGGTAGATTCTGTCGATGCTACTTTCAGCGATCAAAAATAATATAATCTCAGCCAAATGGGTGCTCATCCTGTCTTTGACACTCTTATCGGCTCAATTGGTCAAGCTCCATATTCATACGTTTGATCATGATTATTCAGGCCATTCGGAAACTGAGATATCTGGCCATAATTCTATCGCTCCCTTACATTTCGTCACAGACCAATCACATTCTGATCATCATGAAGGGGCAATACTAGAGATAGAACCGACCACAAGCGTTCAGACTAAGAATGCTTCTAACCTTTTACCGATTCTGGCACTAATCTCTGGTTTCTTCTCAATAATATTCCTGACTAATCCAATATTTTGGATACACCCGATTCGTGAGGATGATTTACCGCTGTCCGACCGAAGTTTTTTCACGCCACCTCTGCGCGCTCCCCCTAATTAAATACTCCCTTTAATTATCAAGCAATTAGCTTTCAACTGAATTTATTTCAGCTGAATACAATGCCTTAAGACGCCGATCAAATGCCCAGTCTGGCAAGCTTGGTTGTGCTTAATTTATTTGGAGTGCCAAATGAAAGTTTTGACGCTTATCGTCCACACAAATGCTCAGGAACAGCTTACAGAACAGCTCAGTTCAATGGAGCAAATTACTGGTTTTACTTTCTCCCATGTTGAAGGACATGGCACCGAGTCTGAATCAGACAACTATCTATCTGCTCATGACACCACCATAGGACTGGCCCCCAGATTAAGGGTAGACATTCTCATCGAAGATCCCTTTATAGGCCAGGTTTTGACCAAACTTCGCAGCAGCGAAGGGAATATCGCCGGTCAAGGTATCTACTGGTTATCCCCTGTTGAAGAAGGAGGTCATCTGCTATGACGGTAGAAAATAGTAAAAATATTTATAGTTATTCATATTTGCTCATAGTCTTTTTACTGTTAGTACTGTTCTCAGCTACTGCACTGTCGCATGGCATGTCAGAAGCAGAAAAACAGTCCATTCTCGATGGAGGTAATTGGAGTTACTTGTGGTTAGGCGCCACTCACATGTTATCTGGTTACGACCATCTGGCATTTGTATTTGGCATCATCTTCTTTCTGACAAACTTCAGGGATATTGCCAAATATGTCACGGCTTTCACTGTTGGCCACAGTATCACTCTGATCTTTGCCACATTTAACGCGATCCAGCTCAACTATTTTCTTATTGATGCCATTATCGCTTTAAGTGTTTGCTACATCGCCTTTGCCAACATTGACGGCTTCCGTAAATACCTGAATGTCAGACCGCCCAATATGATGATCATGATTCTTTCATTGGGGCTTATACACGGTTTTGGCCTATCGACCCGCTTGCAGTTATTACCATTGAGTGAAGATCAACTTCTCATGAACATCATCTCATTTAATGCTGGCGTGGAAATTGGTCAAATTACAGCCTTGGCGGGAATGCTGCTATTACTTGCTGCTTGGAGACATACTCATTTTTTCCAGAGATTCAGCATTATTGTTAACTACAGCTTAATTTTGTTGGGTGGATTTCTATTCCTGATGCAGATGCATGGCTATGAACACGTTGCTAATGCTGCTGAGCTAAATGCCAGCGCACAAATGGTAGAAGCATCAACAAAAAATGCCGTACAAGTTAATACGCGGGAAGAATTGAGCAATAAGGTCGAATGGAAAGATGAACTGACAATCAATATTCCAGCCAGGGATGATAAGGAATACAAAATCCTTGTTCCCGAAGGTAAGCGTTTTTTTTATTCATGGGCTACTGCTGGAGAATCTCTCTTTTACGACTTTCATGGTGAGCCATCAGGTGATACCACAGGCTTTTTTCAAACCTTTGAGAAAGACACAAAAACCGAAGCCACAGGTGAGCTAACGGCCGCTTTCACAGGCACACATGGCTGGTATTGGAAAAACAATACACGGTCTCCTGTCACCATTTCATTGAAACTTGCAGGAACATATCAGCTTAAAGATTCAGTAATGGAAATGGCAAAGCCAGAGCCAGCTATTGAACCAACAAAAACCATTCACGACTCAATTTTTAAATAGGAGTTATATAAAATGCGTATTCAATCAATAATTGTGAGCCTAGTCCTAACCTTTCTACCAATGGCTGTTTTTTCTGGAAGTGGCCATGATCATGGACATGGTCATTCTCATGGGCCAGTAACTCAGGAAAAAGCCATAGCAACCGCTACTCGTGTTGTCTCTAATATGGTTAACCAAGGTGTAATTGAAGAAAGCTGGAAGTCAGTACAAGCTACAAGCGCTGAACAAAAAGAGTTTGGCGGACAATCAGAGTGGGTCGTTACTTTCAACAATGAAAATGTAAACGATGCCACCAAACAAAAGCTTTATGTTTTTCTGACTATTGATGGTCGATATTTAGCAGCGAACTACACAGGAAAATAGCTAGTATCGAGATTTCTCAATGACATAAACCCATGCCAGTCAATCACTACTGATGGCTGGTGTGGGTTTAAAAATAATCTCACCAAATTGATCTACTTAAATCAATCTTTAAGTCTAACTCAACAGGACCGAAAATAGCCATTTATTAATGATTATCAGTCCGGTTTTCAGTAATTTCTGCTGTTAATATTAATACCAGAATGACCGCTCATAGTAGTTTCCAGTAGTATAGAATAAGCTTGCAAAATGTCCGCTTCTTGCTGGATGGGGGCACTAGGTGTCCGCTTTCATTAATTATATATCGCTAAGGTCGAGCATCCGAAATCTCAGCAAACATCGCTCACTGGTAAGGTCATCAGTGCACGTATCTATTTTCTATGGGATATAACTATACCCCCTCCCTTGACGGGAGAGGGTGTACATCAAACATTTGATGATATTTTTCAGCCCTTTTCCTACGGTGTAGTGCTTTTTTATCATTTATTGAGAAATTACTGTGAACTGAGCCTACAGCAAAGAGTTGCTACAAAAATAGTGTTTTTACTTAGCCAAGACCTGTCTGTCTCCTACAGTAAACTCTTCACGTAAGATTCGCGCGGCTTGCTGCATATTTTCCAGGGCTGGGATAACTTCCTGCCATTGACGGGTTTTTAGACCGCAATCAGGGTTTATCCAAACTCTTTCTGCAGGTATCTGTTGCTGTGCCAGCCGCATCAATTTGAGAATGCTTTCTGTGCTGGGAATGTTTGGGCTGTGTATGTCGTAGACGCCTGGCCCTATTTCGTTTGGGTATTCATAGGTTTCAAAGACTTCAAGAAGTTCCATATCAGAGCGTGATGTTTCAATAGTGATTACATCCGCGTCCATTTCTGCAATGGATCCAATGATCTCATTAAACTCGGAATAACACATATGAGTATGAATCTGTGTCTCATCTTTGACGCCATTCGCGGTCAAGCGGAAGGCTTTTAACGACCAGTCGAGGTATCCCTGCCATTCACTTTGTCTAAGAGGAAGCCCTTCCCTGAATGCTGCTTCATCGATCTGTATAATCCCGACTCCCGCCTCTTCCAAAGACAAAACTTCATCTCGCAGTGCAAGGGCTATCTGGTTGCAGGTAACGGCAAGGGGCTGGTCGTCTCGTGCAAAGGACCAGTTCAATATAGTGACCGGGCCAGTTAACATTCCTTTCACAGGTTTATCGGTCAGAGATTGTGCGAATCCTATCCAGTTTAGTGTGATATCTCCAAGTCGTTTCACATCTCCGAAGATAATCGGTGGTTTCACGCAGCGTGATCCATAGGATTGAACCCAGCCAAACCTGGTGAAGGCAAAGCCTGATAGAAATTCTGCAAAATATTCCACCATGTCGTTGCGTTCCGCCTCGCCATGGACCAATACATCCAGACCTATATTCTCCTGTTGTCGTATGCAGTGGGCGATCTCCTGCTCCATCGCGGCACGATATTTATCCTGGGATAGTTTGCCCACCCTATAGTCCTGCCTGAGCTGGCGAATCTCCTTCGTCTGAGGAAACGAGCCGATGGTGGTGGTTGGAAAGATGGGTAGATTGAGTCTCTGTTTCTGCTTTTGTTGCCGAATGGCAAACTCATGGTGACGCTGGCCCATCACATCAGTAATTTGAGCGACTCTCTGGTGTACTTCAGGGTGGATGACCTGCTGTGAGCTGGCCCGTGCCTTTAGGGTTTTGGTATTATCATCAAGAGTATGAGCAACGGCTTCCCGTCCTTCATTGAGTGCAGTTGCGAGAACCTCCAGCTCAAACAGTTTCTGTACGGCAAAGCTCAACCAGGTTTTTATCCCGGCATCAAGATCTGTTTCGCTGTCGAGATCTACAGGTACGTGCAGCAATGAACAGGAGGGTGCCAGCCAGAGTCTTTCAGAGAGACGTTGATGAATAGGTTCGAGCCAATCAAGCAGTGCGTTGAGGTTGCTCTTCCATATGTTGCGGCCGTCGATTATCCCCAGTGAGACTATCTTATGTTTTGGTAGCCAGTCGATGACCTTTTCAACCTCTTCCCTGGCTCTGGTGGTATCGATATGCAGGCCTTCTACAGGAAGTTCACAAGCCAGTTGCAGGTTCTCTTTCAAGCTGCCGAAGTAGGTGGCCAATAACAGCTTTATTGGTTGGCTCTGCAATCGATAGTAGCTTTTTCTTAAAGCGTGTCGCCAGGCTTGATCCAGTTCGGTCACCAGGATGGGTTCATCGATCTGAAGCCATTCGATACCCGCTTGCGACAACTGTGTCAGGAGTTGTTCATAAACAGGCATAATCTGCTCAAGCAGGTCGAGAGGATCACTGCCATCTTTTGATTTACCAAGCCACAGATAGGTGACTGGGCCGATAATAACCGGTTTGATGTTGCTCCCTTCCGCCTCTTTGATCTGCTGCAATAGAGTGTCGCTATTCAGTTCGAAGCGAGTTTCTCGACTGAATTCGGGTACCAGATAGTGGTAGTTGGTATCGAACCACTTGGTCATTTCAACTGCTGACAGGGGGGCGCTCTCATCTGTTGAACGACCTCTGGCTGCCTGGAAGTAGCGATCCAGTGGGGTGAGTGACTCCTCCTGCCTGAATCGGGGAGGCAGATTTCCCAGCATGACGCTGGTATCGAGGATGTGGTCATAGAGCGAGAAGTCCCCGACACTGCGCCAGTGCAGCTGCTTTTGAAGCCGCTGATTTTCTGCGCGGATCTGCTGAGCAGTGGATGCCAATTCATCAGCGCCAATATCCCCTTTCCAGTAGGCCTCCAGGCTGAATTTGAGTTGTCGCTTGTCGCCGATGCGGGGGAGTCCCAGATTGTGAGTAGTTGCCATGATCCCTAACCTTTTTCCAATGAGTTTAAGGTGAGAGATTTTAGATCTGCAAACTATGAAGATATAATGATGATTATTGCTGAACCTATGAATAAATTACATATATGATCGACCTTGCCCATCTCAGAATCGTCTCTGCTCTACAGCAACATGGAACATTGACCAAAGCCGCCAATGCGCTCTGCTTGAGCCAATCAGCTCTGTCTCACCAGATACGCTACCTTGAAAAGAAATTGGGGGTGGAGATCTGGGTTAAAGAGGGACGAAGGTTGCGCCTGACCAGAGCTGGCAGCCTGCTGCTTGAGACCTCAGAGAAGATTCTGCCCTTACTGCAACAGAGTGAGCGTACTCTGAAGGCCTATGCGCAAGGGAAGCGGGGTGTGTTGCGTCTTGGGGTGGAGTGTTACCCCTGTTATGAGTGGCTTACCGGTGTCATCGCGGCCTATCTGAAATCGAACCCAGAGGTGGATGTGGATATCTTTCAGCGATTCCGGTTCAGTGGTTTCGAAGGGGTGCTCAATTTTCATATCGATATGCTTATAACCCCCGATCGGGTTGATCATCCTGGCTTGGTCTATGAGACCCTGTTTGAGTATGAGCTGCTACTCCTGGTGCCTGATACTCATCCTTTGTCAGAGCGGGATTGGGTTACCCCGCAACAGGTTGCCGATGAAACCATGATCACTTTTCCGGTGGAGGCAGAACGACTTGATATTCTTAACGGTTTTCTCTGGCCTGCTGGTTTCAAACCCTCTGAACACAAACAGATTGAATCGATTGAAATCATGCTGCAGCTGGTGGCCTTGTCTCGTGGTGTGACGGCAATGCCGGACTGGTTGGTGGATCGTGCCTGCGGCGCGCTGCCTTTGAAGAGTCTGCGCCTGGGACGTAAAGGCATGCCACGCAGACTCTACGCAGCATATCGGGCGGAAGATGCAGATCTGCTCTATCAGCAACAGTTCATCGCTTTGGGTAAGGCCCATGCTCATGAACGAGTCATTAACCAGCCCAGGTGAGTACACGTAGCGTCAAACTGCGCACAAAGTGGGTATATTGTTGTTGTCGGTTATGAGATGTTTGTTCGTACGTTTCATATCTGAAGGTGGATATTCTGGTGTAGATCCAGGATAGACTCCCTAAGCGAATTCCCAGGGTGTTTGGGAATAGAGGAGAAGTGTCATGGCTGTCAGTGTGTTTGATCTATTCAAAATCGGCATCGGACCTTCGAGCTCCCATACCGTAGGCCCGATGTTGGCTGCAAAACGCTTCATAGAGCAGCTTACTGAAGCAGGTCAGCTAACAAAAATGCAGCGCTTGAAGATTGAACTTTATGGTTCACTGGGTGCAACCGGAAAAGGGCATGGTACGGATAAGGCGCTGATTCTCGGATTACAGGGTGAGACGCCGGATCAGGTTGAAGTTGAGGCGATCCCGCTGCGTATGGACCGGGTCCGTGTTGAGAGAGAAATCGAACTCCATGGTGGCCATACTATCCGTTTTGATCCCGAAAACGATCTGGTTTTCTTTCGTAGGAAGCAATTGGGTCTACACCCCAATGGGATGCAATTCATTGCCCTGGATGAGGCAGGGGCCTCTCTGCGGGAAGCGCAATTCTACTCTGTGGGGGGTGGTTTTGTGGTGCAGACGGATGAGCAGGGTCAACCGCAGATAGTAGAGGATCAATCACCACAGAAATATCCATTTAAAAGTGGCCGTGAGTTACTCGGTCAGTGCGAAGAGCATGGCCTCTCTATCAGTCAGTTGATGTTGGAGAACGAGTGTGTGTGGCGGGAGAAAGCTGAGATCAGGCAGAAGTTGCTGCAGATCTGGCAGGTCATGCAGCAGTGTGTTGAAAAGGGGTGTGTCAGTGAAGGTCTGTTACCTGGTGGCCTGAAGGTCAAGCGCAGAGCTCCGAGGTTATTTCGCCAGTTAAGTAATGATAGTGAACTGACTACTGTGCCATTGGGTACCATGGATTGGGTCAATCTCTTTGCCCTTGCAGTAAATGAAGAGAATGCAGTCGGGGGCAGGGTCGTCACTGCCCCGACCAATGGTGCTGCGGGGATTATTCCTGCGGTATTGCACTACTACTGGCGCTTCTCTCCAGGCGCCAGTGAGGATGGGATAGTTCGTTTCCTGCTCTGTGCCGGTGCCATCGGCATACTCTATAAAGAGAATGCATCCATATCGGGGGCCGAGGTTGGTTGTCAGGGAGAGGTCGGGTCAGCCTGTTCCATGGCTGCAGGGGCTCTGACCGAAGTTTTGGGTGGTACACCACAACAGGTCGAAAACGCCGCAGAGATCGGCATGGAGCACAATCTGGGTTTGACCTGCGATCCAGTAGGGGGGCTGGTACAGGTTCCCTGTATAGAACGAAATGCGATGGGGGCAGTTAAAGCGATAAATGCCTCAAGAATGGCCCTGCGGGGTGACGGTTCCCATTTTATCTCCCTGGACAAGGTGATCATGACCATGCGTGAGACCGGTGCTGATATGCAGACAAAATATAAAGAGACCTCCCGTGGTGGCTTGGCGGTCAATCTTGTTGAGTGCTGATAAGAGCTAAGTCTGACATAAATAGATTTAAAGCGTGGTTTGCTTTTCTTTAGCCAATATAAATGGTTAGAATCAAGCCTGGATATGGATAAGTTAGGAGATGGAAGCACCATGAGCCTCGCGAGCGAAGCCGGTATATTTTTTAGTTGGGAAGATGCCAGCCACTTTGCTGGCGATGAAAAGGTGCTCAGGGAGATTGATCGACTCTATTTTCATTTTGCAGGATTTGCATCAGTTGAAGTGGAAGAGCGCTCATATGAACGTGTCTATGTTGATGGATTTTTGAGGCTCTATCCTGCTGATGTCAAGGAGCTGAAAAGAGGTGTCTCTGTTACCTGCAGCAGTGCACTGATCGATCACCACATGAGTATAAACGGCATCATCAGAGAAGAACTTTTTCGCAAGTTCCTGGTATTTGATGAGGAGTTACTGATCGGTCTCGCTGTCGAAAAGGGTGAGAATTCATTCAACTACCCAGCGGATATCAGCTTTCATCAGGACGATCTGCATAAGATCTGTACGACCATCGGTATCTTGCCCGAAGAGCCCGAGCAGGTATCCCCACAATCCGAGCCATTGGATAGCAATAATTTGGAGTTGGACCAGATGAACGTTATTGGCGCGCTGGCCTGTATGCTGGCGATGAACAGGGATCTTGAGGGCTCACTACAGGATGGTCAACATATCTCCGAGATCATTATCGATGACCTTTTCACCATGATGGGTGGTTTAGGTGTCAATGTGGATGGAAAGAAAAAATTTCTCTATGAAAGGCTCATTTCGAAGGGTGTGAAGTCGATACTTGAAGGTTGAGGCTGTCAGAGAAGGCAGGTTAGCTGCAACATTGCGAATCTGCCGCTAGTCTTTATGCAATAAAATCATACTCTGTAACCCCTATGCTATCAGGGTAGTCTTGCAATAACTTTTAACGCGAAGTTATCTATCTTTCTGATTTATTGGAAAAAATAAATCCCCTATAAGTGCTTGTTTCATCTATTCCCCTGTATTCCTCTTGGGTTTACAGCTTGCAAATCATAATACCTGACTATATTACTATGTTATTATGTGTTGTCCCTGGCGTTCTGGGACAGAGGTATTTTGCGATGAATGGTTTAAACAGATTTTTTTCACCCCAGTGCTGTGGTGGTCCAGTGCTTCTACTGAGTGCCATCAGTGCAGCATTCGGCATACTGTTCCTGATTTTGGCTGCATTCGAATTGGGCATTGTATTTATCTTGGTTGGCCTCTTTACAACGGCTCTGTGCCTCTATCTCGGGGGTAGCCGTTGTCGCCATAGTTCTCAAAAGCATTCGTTTTCTAGATGTAATGCAAATCTTCCACAGAGTTAAATTGGAGTAGATGATGAGTCAAACCACTACAGAAATGGAAGAGTTGATAGAGAGTGAATATGCTCAAGGCTTCGTTACACAAATCGAATCCGATACCTTCCCTCCGGGTCTTAGTGAAGCGGTGGTTCGCGCCATCTCAGCCCGTAAGGATGAGCCGGAGTGGATGCTGGAGAAGCGCCTTGAAGCCTACCGATACTGGTTAACCATGGAGAAGCCGGAATGGGCAAAAATCAACCATCCTCCAGTCGATTTTCAAGGGATCTCTTACTACTCATCACCAAAGCGCCCCGTTGCGCTTGAAAGTCTGGATCAGGTCGATCCTGAACTGCTTGCGACCTACGAGAAACTGGGAATACCAATCGACGAACAGAAAGCTCTGGCGGGTGTTGCAGTTGATGCAGTATTCGATAGCGTATCTGTTGCCACTACCTTTCGTGAGAGCCTCAGCGAGGCAGGGGTCATCTTCTGTTCCATGTCAGAAGCGTTGCGTGAATATCCCGAACTGGTAAGGCGATACATGTTCTCGGTAGTGCCCTATAAAGACAACTTTTTTGCTGCGCTCAACAGTGCGGTGTTCAGTGATGGAACCTTTGTATTCATCCCCAAGGGGGTTAAATGCCCAATGGAGTTATCCACCTATTTCCGCATAAACGAAGCCAGGACGGGGCAGTTTGAACGCACCCTGATAGTAGCGGAAGAGGCTGGTGAGGTGAGTTATCTTGAGGGCTGTACTGCTCCAATGCGGGATGAAAATCAGTTGCATGCAGCAGTCGTTGAGTTGGTGGCACTTGACGATGCGAAGATCAAATATTCAACGGTTCAGAATTGGTATCCAGGGGATATGCAGGGTCGCGGTGGCATCTACAACTTTGTCACCAAGCGTGGAGATTGCAGGGGTGACCGCTCACACATCTCATGGACTCAAGTTGAGACCGGCTCTGCGGTTACCTGGAAATATCCCAGCTGCATACTACGTGGTAAGGATAGTGTGGGTGAATTCTATTCTGTTGCAGTGACCAAGGGTTACCAGCAGGCAGATACCGGCACCAAAATGATCCATATTGGTGAGAACAGCCGTAGCACCATTGTCTCAAAAGGCATATCTGCAATGAAAAGCAGTAATACCTATCGGGGATTGGTCAGGGTGGCAGCCAAAGCAGAAAACGCGCGCAATCATACCCGATGCGACTCTCTGTTGATCGGTGATCGTTGTGCCGCACATACCTTTCCATATATCGAAGTGAAGAATCCCACGGCCCAGGTGGAGCATGAAGCAACCACCTCCAAGGTCAGCGAGGATCAACTTTTCTATTGTCGGCAACGGGGTCTCTCTGAAGAAGATGCCGTGTCGATGATCATCAACGGTTTTTGTAAAGAGGTCTTTAAAGAGTTACCGATGGAGTTTGCGGTTGAAGCCCAGAAACTGCTGGCAGTGAGTCTGGAAGGGGCTGTTGGTTAAGCGGTTTTAGAGACAATGCAGTATGAGTGAGGAGATAGAGATGTTATCGATTAAGAGTTTGACCGCCAACGTAGAGGGTAAAGAGATCCTGCGAGGTATTGATCTTGAGATCAAGCCAGGTGAAGTACACGCCATCATGGGGCCGAACGGCTCTGGTAAGAGTACTTTGGCACATATCCTCTCGGGTAGGGATGGCTATACCGTAACGGGTGGAGAAGTCTCCTATATGGGGATTAATCTGCTGCAGCTTGAGCCTGAAGAGCGATCTCAAAAAGGAGTATTTTTAGCGATGCAGTATCCAGTGGAACTGCCTGGTGTGAACAACATGACCTTCTTGCGAGAGTCGATGAATTCAATACGTAAGGCCAGAGGCGAACCCGAGATCGATACTCTGAGTTTTATGAAGCAGGTTAAAGAGAAGGCAAGGTTGGTGAAGCTGGATGAAAAACTGCTGAAGCGTTCAGTGAATGCAGGGTTTTCAGGTGGCGAAAAGAAACGTAATGAAATCCTGCAAATGGCGATGCTGGAGCCCAATCTTGCGATTCTGGATGAGACCGATTCCGGGCTTGATATTGATGCACTACGCACAGTGGCCGATGGGGTCAATATGTTGCGCTCTGCGGATAGGGGAATGATTGTGGTGACCCACTACCAGCGACTGCTGGACTATATCGAACCTGATCGAGTGCATGTGCTTGCTGGTGGTCGGATCATCCGCTCTGGGGGTAAGGAGTTGGCCCTGGAGTTGGAGGCCAAAGGCTATGGCTGGCTTCTAGAGGAGGCTGCTGCGTGAACGCCCCATTAGAAGAGTACAAAAGCAAGGCGCGAAACAGCATCGAATGCCTGATGAAACCGGATGATGGTCTGTTTGATCGACGTCTGGCGGCATTGGCGCGATTTGAGGAGCTGGGTTACCCCAATCCACGTCTTGAAGCCTGGCGCTATACCTCTGTTGAGGGTCTGCTAAAGCAGGATTTTGCAACACCACCGGCTGACATCACGGTGAATCAGCTGGAAGTTGAAACGCACTTCCTTAAACAGCCGGTTGCTGGCCGCCTGGTCTTTGTCGATGGGCTCTACCAGGCCCAACTCTCCGAGTGTCAGCATACAGGGATCAAGATCAGCAGCTTGAAATCCGCTCTGGCTGAAGGCAATCGAAGGGTGCTCGAGGCAGTGGGATCACAGACCGGACTGGGGGAGGATGGCTTTGCCGCCCTCAATCTTGCCGGTTTTCAGGATGGTGCTCTGATTCAGGTGCTCGAGGGGGTCAAGCTGAGTGCTCCTATTGAACTTCTGCACTTGACCAGTCGTCAGGCAACTGGCTGTAAAATTCCTACACGCCACCTGATACTAATGGAAACGGGGGCTGATGCTGAGTTGATTGAACGATATCAGTCACTGCAAGAGGGCATCAGCAGTTTCAATCACCTTGTGTATGAGATCAGTTTGGCTGAATCAGCTCAACTCACTCATAAGCGACTGCAAATGGAGAGTGACCAGGCTTACCATCTAAGCGATATTCATATCGCATTACAGGCGAGGGCCAACTATCGAGGGGTCAATGCTGCGGTTGGTAGTCGTTGGTCACGCACGGTTCTGCATAATCGTTTTATGCAAGCCGATGCCCATTGTGAGTTGGATGGGCTCTATCTGGTTAGTGATGGTCAATTGAGTGATTATCATCTTGATGTCGATCATCAGGTGCCACATTGCACAAGTAGAGAAAATTTCAAAGGCATTCTGCGTGGCTCTGGCAGAGCCGTTTTCGATGGACTGATTCAGGTGGGCGAACAGGCGCAAAAGAGTGAAGCCCATTTGCATAATGCCAATCTGATGTTGTCACGGCGTGCTGAAGTGGACACCAAGCCTCAGCTGATGATTCTGGCTGATGATGTAGTGTGTAGTCATGGCACGACAGTTGGCCAGTTGGATCAACAGGCGATGTTCTATATGCGTTCCCGTGGACTCAATGAGGAGCAGGCAAAGCGACTGCTGTGCCAGGGTTTTATTGCAGATGTGGTAGAGCGATTTGAACATCCGGAACTGATAGAAATATTAAATCAAAGAGTAAGCTTTCAGGAGACGTTGGCTGAATCTTGATGAGGATTCCAGGTTGAACTTTTTTAGCACCAATAAAAGCGAAGCAGAACCCCCATCTCGGGATGATCTGATCGATGCTCTAAGAACCGTTTATGACCCGGAGATTCCGGCAAATATCTATGATCTTGGATTGATATATCGGTTGGATGTAGATGATCAGGGCAGAGTTGAGGTGGAGATGACGCTCACTGCTCCTGCCTGTCCTGTAGCGGGTACCTTACCCAAAGAGGTAGGCCGGGTAGTCGATGCAGTGCCGGGTGTGCGTGATGCCACGATACGTCTGGTGTGGAATCCTCCCTGGAGCAAAGAGCGAATGAGTGAAGAGGCTTTGTTGCAGTTAGGTTTGATGTAGGTTATTGACCCTCCGCGCAAGTCACTGGATTAATGAGGTGTAAAGATGTCTATAGAATTAACAGATAATGCTGCCAGACATGTAGAAAAAATGTTGGCGAGTCATGGTTCTGGTATTGGCTTGCGACTGGGTACGAAAAAAAGTGGCTGCACAGGTTTTGCCTATATTGTCGATTATGCTGAGCATGTCGATGACGATGACAATGTTTTTGAAAGTCATGGTGTGAAGGTGGTGGTTGATAGCAGTAGTCTCTCTATGCTGGATGGCATGACCATTGACTATGTAAAGGAGAACGCACTCAATGAAGGGTTCGAATTTATTAACCCTAATGTTAAGGAGAGTTGTGGCTGTGGTGAATCGTTCAGTGTATGACGGTTTTCGCCTGCTGTGGATTGTCAGACTATGACTACGCTATCAAATGCCGAGAGCATTGAACATATCGTCGAAACCTTTGAGTTTCTTGAAGATTGGGAAGCACGTTATCAGTATCTGATCGAATTGGGTGAGCAGCTTCCGCGTATGCCGGATGAGATGAAAACGGAGCAGAATTGGGTCAAACCCTGCATGAGTAGAGTGCATGTGGAGGCTCAGAGGGATCAGTTTGATCCGCAACTTATTCAATTTACGGGTGATTGTGATACAGCAATAATCAAAGGTGTTTTAGCACTATTGATCGATCTGTTGTCGAATCTCACTTTGGGAAAGATTCAGGATATGGATGTGGATAGTCTGTTCAAACGGCTGTGCCTGGAAGAGCATCTCAGCCCCAACCGGCACGTAGGTATCTATGCCATTGTCGATAAGATGGTTGAGAGAGCTGCTGCCGTGACGAGCAGCAACGATACGGCAACCTGAAAGGGTTGCCGGGTTTAGGGCATAAGCAGTTAATAGAGGTGCCCTTAATAGTTTGGGTTACTCACTGGCGCAGAGAATGTTTGAGTTCTGTTCTCCTGCCCGGGCCAGTTGTTCAAGGCTGGAAAGTACATTCATACTGGCATCTTCCATTTGGGAGATAGCATCGATCCCTGCCTTGCGATCCCCGTTATTGGCGCATTTCAAAGCAAGCTTACCATTTTTGTGTACCTCATTATGCGGTGCTTCGATCTCACGATATCCAGGCAGTTGAGAGAAACAGGCCAGACCTTCCCCTTGGTAGTACCAATCGCCCAGACGGCAGTTCTTGTGATCCGGTAATGAGTCTGGATCAAGGTCTGCTAGACCCATGAAGGATTTATAGATACCAAACTTAAATATTAAATGATCCAGTTTGGCAAGCTCGACAAATGCCCGCAGCGAAGTAGAGGCGATTGTGCCCTCCATCATCTTCGAAAGTTCAAATTGCTGCTTTATTTTTTCTATGGATTGGGAGACCTGGGTCTGGAAGTTGTCGGTTACATCCATGACTGATGACATGGTCTCAACAGACTTCTTTGTCTCTTGGGTAATGGTATCCACCAGTGTGGCGATTTCGGATGTCGCTTCGCGGGTTCTGCCTGCAAGATTCCGCACTTCATCGGCAACAACTGCAAAACCGCGTCCCATTTCACCGGCCCTGGCAGCCTCTATGGCAGCATTCAGTGCCAATAGATTGGTCTGTTCAGAAATTCCCTGAATGATAGAGACGAAGTTACTGATGCTATCTGCAATAGTGCTCAACTTGACTACACTCTCAGAGCTCTCCTTTGAAATTGCAGTGACATTTTCGATCTCACTACTCATTATTTCCACCCCGGAGATAGCCTGAGAGGAGATTTCAGAACCCTTGATGGCATTCTGCTTCTCCTCCTTCATGGAGTTCGCGGTATGGCTCAAGGAGTGTTGAAGTTGCGTAAAGGACTCACCAAAACTGATGAAATTACTGAATAATTGCTGCTGTAACTGCTGGTCAGTTTTTGAGCTTTCTGATTCGTTCCTTAATACTTCATTCTCTTCCGTGAGGTTGGCTACCTGTTGTTCGAGTGCCTGAATCTGATCACTTTGCTGGGATATCTGCTGTATCTGCTGCGTGATTGTTTTTTTGCTGCTTAGGCCAAACATGGCAAACCTCGCTGAGAACTGCTGTAAATTGCGCTGTGGTAGAAGGGGTATCGGCTGATAAGGCTTTTTTTGAAGCCGATCTGACCAAGGCTCAGTGAATAATTGGAATATTCAGGGCTCTGAGAGTTACCGAACATACCGCACGGCCCACATGTGAAACCTTTGGCGGGTACGCCTGACAATAGATCACTCCAGTTGAAGTTCAATACGACCGCTGATTTCAACGCTCAGGGTTTGACTGCCGGCCTCGATGGCTGGTGCTGATGGGCTGCTTTCGAGTGCCATCATTGTGCCGCGCATGCCGTAGGGTTGGGGTGACTGGTCGATTGTCTGGAGGCTCATCTCCAGCAGACGATAGTGGCTGCGTTGCATTTGCTGAGTGATCTGTTCAGCCCGTTTGCGAAATGCCATGATTGCCTGATTGGTGAGTCTCTCTTCTACCGCTTCCCGGCGCTCTGTAGAGATCTTGTAGCTGAGGGATTCCAGAGCGAGACTCCCTTGTAAGCTTCCCAAAAGGCTACTCATAGCCTCACTCTCCTGGCTCTCCAGCCGAATCGATTGGCGTACCCGCCAGCCAATGAGTTGCTGTTTTTGGTAGCGGGGTGAGGTTTGGTAGCTATGGGTGCTGACTTTAATACTCTTCTGCTGTTTCGCTTTTTGTAAAGCTTGAGTGATCAGTTGATTGACTTGATCGGTCAACTGGCCAAGGTCAGAGCCCTCCTTTTGGGCATACATCACAGCAATCTGTATATCATTCTCCACTTCCATCTTCGCAGAGGTGCTGAGCCTGACCTGGTCGTAGTGAACCGTACTCTCTTCCGCGAATAGAGATTGAGTGGCGCTCAGTAGGCCAATGAAAATAAGGCCAGTTGTCTCTCTTAACCAGCTATGCCGCATAATGCCTCCGATTGAACTTATTTATATAACGAATCACTGCTATTTCCCATTCACTCTCAATCACCCAAAAGCAAGCATTCAAGCCCCTCTCTCTTGACGGGAGAGGGTGAGCATCAAGGGTTTGATGCAATTACAGTGTAAACCGTACTACCCTATCAATCCTTGAATTGTAGATTGTTGATGCAGTTATTGAATGCTCCCCCTCTCCCCCGACCCCTCTCCCGCAAGGGGAGAGGGGAGTAAACTATGTCCCAGCCACACATAAACTATGTCCCAGCCACACATAAACGATGTCCGATTTGTACATTACTCTCCACTCTTATCACACGACGGCTGAGTGTCGTAATACTTATGATCTGATTAGTAAGCAGTGATAGTAAATCTATTTATTGATTGAAAAATAGTTTAAAAATTAACCGGACGCCATTGTCGTCAGTTTCAGTTGGCGTGAGCCAAGCCAAATCGCCAGCCTCTGTAGTGGATGACGATTTCCGCCGGGGCGCCAGGTCTGTCGCAAACGATTTTGATAGGCATCAAATTGTAGGCCTATGGGGGCTGCTGGAATCCTGCCCCGGTTCAACAGCAGTTTAAGCACTTGACTGGCTGCGATGCCGGCACACAGTTCACACCCCATGGCTGTAGATGGGCCGCGTTTGGCAATCAAGTCGATCCGTTGCGGTTCAACCAAATAGGCTTGATGGAGTCTTGCCGGAGCCAGCCCAACTAAAAATCTTAGATATTGTTGATACTCTTCCGCCTTTTCGAGTTGGAAATAGGATTCGAAACTCATCTTGCCGGGAAGGAAACAGAGCAGTGCTGAACCCATGCCTAAAGGGGCGGCTGTGACGGCTGGTATGCCTAATTCATGAGCGGCTGCAAATACAGCACGTCTGGCATCCATGGCAAAAAAATCGAGGCCATCCAGATAGAGATCGCAACCTTCAAGAAAATCTATTGCCTGACTCGGTATCACTCCATTTGGAAATGATCTGATTCTAAGCTCGGGATTGATGGATAGTGCTGCCTGGCTCATGCAGTCGAGTTTTGGCTGGCCAACAGTGTTGAGATTGGCGCCGGCCTGACGATTAAAATTTTCAACCGCAAAAGTGTCGAAATCTGCCAGATTAAACTCACCAATCCCAAGGCGGGTCAGGGTCAACAGGTGGCTGCCACCAACGCCACCCAGCCCCGCGATCGCTACTCGGGCTTGACGCAAGCGTTGCTGCTCCCCTTTTGTTACCCAGCCAATATTTCTTGAAAAGGCAGTCTGATAGTCAAAGCCTGTCATTGGAGTGTACCCGCATTGAAAGCTGCGGTGCCTGCCAGGGCTGTTGTTCCAGAGTCTCTTTGATCAACTCATAAAGTTCCAATATTTGATCAGGCATATGACTGGTTAACTGATTTCGCGGTAGCTCGAAAAGCGCTCTCTCTCCCTGTAGTTCAAAGTGATCACTTATCTTCTGGAAATGGAGTCCGTAGCGTTTCAAGAGGCGCTGTAATCTTGGTTCCATGACGACCAGTACCAATTCAAGCTCGCAAAGCTCAGCCAATGCAATAGAAGAAAGGTAGAGACCAATGGCGATATTGGGGAAGTTGCGTCTCTCTTCCTCTGTAAATATGGTATTGCTGTTGTGTTGATCGAGAATGAATGGTCTGCCCGATTCATTTGAGCGGCGACGAAAGTGGTCTGGAACTGCCAGGCGGGATATCTCTCCAACAGATGCCGATGGCGATTGGTTCAAATTACTATCAGCAATCTCGGGAATGGAATGTAGTCGATAAGGCAAATAAGCATCGCGACGATCTGGTTGCGGTACTACTAATCGAACGCACCCGGCAACATCACCTGTGCGCTTATGTTCAAGCAGACAGTGATGCGCATAGTTGTCGCAATGATCTGTCTCCAGACGGCTGTTGTTGATTGCTTCCCATCCCAGTTCTTCAGCGTATACCTTGTATCTGATGCTGTAGCAGAAACGCTTCTGGTGTCGGGAGGCTGCGTATCGAGGTAGGAAGTATTTAGAAAAATTGTTAGCCAGACTCTCCATGTGTCACTCCATTAAGTATCGCGTCCAGATCTGATTTTTATTGGTTTTTTTACCTGAAATCCGGAGGCTTTTATTTAATTTTTTCCTTGATTCTCCAAAAACAAACACTGGATCAGGAACTTGACTGGGTGTGTGGCAGCAGGGTTTACTGAAAAGAGGGCGGAACATCGCACCATAACGGTGTCGATCAATGCAGACCCTGCGTAGTTCAGCCACCACAAGATGATTCATGGTTCGATCGGAGATCGATTAAACATAGCGATAAGAGAAGCTGTTTTAAATGATCTGGCACAATCAACAGAGACTATTCCTACCCTTTCGGTTGTCATTCCCATGGGGTTATCCTTCTGCTGTGAATCGCAAAGTCGAACTCTATTCGGTAAAAAGCTGGTTATATCTAATTTAGATATAGTTCAATTTGCGAGTGTCGTCGTGTTTGAATGTGTGTAAATGTGTAAAATATTTCAATTTTTGGTCACAGTGGGTTTGTGTGACGGTTGCTACCGATAACTCATTTTCTGGGCAGGAAAGCCCAAATGGATGGGTTTGTCATTAACGGTCTCTTTTGATCTGTGTCATGGATTAGGTGCATAGTGATTAAGAAAACCGCTCAATGAGCGCTATATTGTCGACCACGATGTTGTGGGATTAATGGAATGAATAGTTTAGAGAAGATGTATATTACAATTAGCGAATCATTGGGAATTTACACAGCTGACCAACTCTACGAGTTGTTCACCACCAAGGATCATGGGCTACCTATCTCCCGGCATCGAGCAGCAATCATACAGAGCCGGGTTTTCTTTTTTTGCGTCGTTTTCGCCATTCTGGTGCCCGCTTGGTCGATAATCGACCTGCTGTTTCTACCCAGTGCACTGTGGGGTGGGTTATTGTCTATCAGGCTGGTCTCTGGTCTGGTGTTTGGTATTCTCGCCTGGATTTCGCGCAGAGAGCCGACAATGACGCTTGCCCGTCTGCTATTGGCTGGAATGTTGGCGGTAACGCCGATATTTTATCTGGCCTCAGGCTATTGGATCTCAGACTACCCACTGAGCAGTCAGGAACAGATTATCGCTGGGCTCTACGGATTGTTACCCTTCGTGATGGTGGCCGGGTTAACCCTTTTTCCACTGACACTGCTGGAGTTTGTGATCTATGCGGTGCCGATGTTTCTGATTACCCTGATTTCAGCTTATCCCGACTCCACTGCTGAGATTCCTCATGCTGTTTCCACCATGTGGTTGCTGATTCTGATTCTTGGTGTGGCACTCTTCTCTTCTCTGACCCAATTGCGCTACATGCTCTCCCAGGTGAGTCGTGCAAGCTATGACGTACTCACTGGCATGCTAACCCGGCGTGCAGGTATCGAGGTGTTGGATCTGCAGTTCCGCCTGGCATCTATGGGTGGGGCATCGATGTCGATCCTCTATTTCGATCTTGATAATTTTAAAACAGTTAATGACACCTATGGTCATGATAAAGGTGATGAGGTGCTTAAAGCCGCTTCCGAGCAGATCTGTAACAGTGTGCGGAAAGGGGATAGTGTGATTCGTTGGGGTGGTGAAGAGTTTGTGGTGGTACTGCCTACAGCAGATCCACGTGAGGCTAATGATGTGGTGAGCAGAATTATGCACGCAGGTGTCGGGGAACGGCCTGAGGGTGGCCCGGTAACCGCCAGTATTGGTGTTGCTGAAGTCCAGGAGGACAATTTGAATGACTGGAAGTCGCAGATAGAGTTGGCTGATCACCGCATGTACACCGCCAAGACCACTGGTAGGGCAAGATGTATTGGTGTCGATGGCGAAGCCATACACTGGGTTGGGTTGGATCAGAAAGAGACAGCAGAGCCTGTTTGATCAAGATTCGTTTTACTCCGAAGCGCTCTATTCTCTGGCTTCGAGTAACACCCCTTCAGCTATTTTATCACTCGGGTGAACGATGATGCGTTCACCCGAAGTTAGCCCATCAATGATCTCCGCCTCGAAACCAGTACGACGGCCGATGGTGACCTGTCGTTGTTTCGCAACACCGTTCTGTTCGACAAATACGGCCCATACATTACCATCACGAAAGAGTGCGGTGAGGGGAAGTTTCAAAATATTCTCTCCCTGGGATAGCACGATTCGCACGTCCACCTGATAACCGTGGGCTATACGCATCCAATCTGCTTTGGGTGAAGTGAAGTCGATGATTACATTAACCCGCTGTTCCTCTATACCCAGAGCAGAGATCTTGGTGAAACCAAAGGGTTCAATACGTCTTACCTTGCCGGTGAGAGTCTGATCTCCGCCCCAGTTTTCAATGAAAACCTGTTGGCCCGGTTCCACTTTTACCGCGTCTGATGAGAGAAGGTCTGCCACGATCTCCAGCTTACCAGGGTCGCCAATCTCTAATAGATGCTCCCCGGCACTGACCACGCCTTCGCTTTTATGATGAATTTTCAGGATACGGCCATTGACTGGCGAGCGGATCGGTACACATTGGCAGTCTTGGCTGTTGCTGCGGGGTTCAGCGGGTGAGATCAGTTCAGCATTGGCTCGATCGAGTTCCGCCTGGCGTGCCTGACGATTGGCAATGGCAGTCTCCATGGCTGCCTGACGAGTCAGGTAGGTGCGCTCTGCAGATTCCAGTTCTCTGGCGGAAATTACCGCATCATTTCTTAAACTTTTGGCTCTCTTAAGTTCACTGAGTGCAAAATCAAGTTCAACCCTGGCCTCTTTCACAGCAGCATCCGCCAGGATTCGGTTTGCTTCAGCGGCACGAATGTCAGCCCTGGCCTGGGCTTCACTGCGGGGATCGAGAAGGGTCGAATCGATAGGTTCGATTTCTGCAATCAGGGTCTCATTGGCCACCACCTCATCCCCAACCTCGGCCTCGATGCGCATCGCCCGTCCGCTGATCGGGGCGGAGAGGGTGAAGACATCACGGACTCGGGTTTCTCCCTCCTCATCGATGGTGACAACCAGTTCGCCAGGTTCAAGGGTCAGCAGGTCAACCGAAATAGGTTTAGCAGTGAAGGCCCAGATCAGTGAAGCTACCAGGATCAGGCTCAACACGCCCCAAATAGTGATACGTTTCCAGTGTGCACTCATAATCATTCACGCGTTTTTAGTACAGCAATCAGATCGAGATGGTCGAGACGTCTCCGCACAACGGCGGCAGAGAGGGCGGTAGCCCCGAGTGTAACCATTACTGCGGTGGCGTCTGTGGCGGCTTTAATTACCAGAGGAATACGATACAGCTCCGTATTCATGGCGTTTGTCATCAGCCAGCCCAGGCCATGGCCAATGAAACAACCCAGGGGTAGGCCGACCAGGATCAATAGTGCCGCCTCTCCCAGCAGGATGTAGGAAATTTCCCCTGATTGAAATCCCAATACCCTGAGGGTAGCCAATTCACGTCCCCGTTCTGAAAGGGCGATGCGGGTACTGTTGTAGACTACGCCAAATCCTAAAGCACAGGCAAAGGCGGCGAAGAAGGTGATATAGATCATCAGGGTTTCCGCCATGGTGCGGTTGAACTCCTGCACAGCTGCATCCTTCAGATTGACCGATGAGACTTTGGGTAGTGATTTCAGGGTACGATAGAGCTGTGGCAGCTGTCTGTCATCCACCAGCAGGTTGACCGCCTCCAGACTTGCACCCTCTCCCATCAACCGATTAAAAGCGTGGATATGCATATAGGCAGGCATGCCCATATAGGTCTCGAACAGTTTTACCACCGGGATCAAGGCCTTTGGCTGCTTACCCTCCAACACCTCTACCCAGACCGAATCGCCGATTTTTACATTGAGCTTTTCAGCCAGCTTTGTGGAGAGTAGCAGGCCCTCAGGAGGGATAGATACAACCTGGCCGCTGGCATCGAACACCCGCTGTAGTTGTGGGTTTGGTTGAATCCCTTCGATGGCCCCTCGATGGCTGAGATGTGCAGATTTCAGGTCGGCACTTTTTAGTCGCAGTGGTTCTGCTGCAAGTACACCGGGCAGACGTCTGAATTCGTGTAGGGTGCTGTCTGATTGACTCTCGACCAGGCCGACAGTCATGTCCTGACGCTGAGTATCGTAAAAATTGACCTGTACGATCTCTTCAATGGAGTCGATCCACTGTAGTGCCATGACCATCACCGATACCGACAGGGCGATGCCAATAGTGGTGAGCAGAGCGCGCAGTGGTGTGCGGAATATCTGCCGCAGTATGATTCGACTCGGCTGGTCGAGCCATAGTGCCAGGCGGCTGCTGGAGAGTCGGCTCTTGCGGTACATCGGCGGCGAGGGTGGGTTCATCGCCTCTGCTGGTGGCAGGGTTGCTGCGTATCGAACCGATCCCAGAGAGCCCACAAGTGCTGCAACCAGACTGACCACCGCACCAATCGCAAACACACCGGGATCCGGGCGGAAGATAAGTAGAGGAAAGCGAAAGAACTCGGCATACATTTCGGTATTTACTCGCCCAAGCCAGGCACCCAACAGCCATCCCAGAATGATCCCTACTGAGGTCATCGCCATGACCATTTTTGCGTAGTGCCAGGCGACCTGCCAGTTGCTGTAACCGAACGCCTTCATGAGGCCGATTTCACTACGGTCCGTAGCGATCAGACGACTCAAAACCATGTTGCTGAGAAAAGCGGCCACCGCTAAGAAGATGGTCGGCAGAATGGTCGACATGGTTTTTAACTGCTCGATTTCATTCATCAGAAACCAGTTAGAGATCTGATTCTTTCTGGCTATCGCTCCACGACTGCCATAGCGCTCAAGAATCCGATCAAGTGCTACGATGATCTGTTGCGGATTGGTGCCGTGTAGCAAACCAATACTGATCTCATTGAAAGCGCCATCCAGATCATAGGCGGCAGCCAGAGCCTCCCGCCCCATCCACATGATCCCGAAGCGCTTGTTGTCCGGCATCAGTGCCCCTGGACCAATGGTGTAGATGAACTCCGGTGAGAGGGCCAGTCCAACAACGGTGAGGGTGCGTTGATGTCCGTTCATCAAGGCTTTGAATTGATCTCCAACCTGTAGATTATGGGCTTCAGCAAAAGGTTCGTTGAGCACCACTTCGTCTGGATGGCCAAGGGTGACCAATCGCCCGGATCTTAAAACCAGCTGATTCAAGAGTGGGTCGCCCTGTTCCGGGATAGAGACCAATTGTCCGACAACAGGCTCTTCGAAACCTTCAATCGAGAGGGTGGCCATCTGTAGAATTCGCTCCTCAACCGAACGCACTCCCGGCAAGGTGCTTATGCGCTCAACCAATCGACTGGGGGCTCGCTTGACCGTGGCAAACACATCGGCGAAGCGTTGTCTCTCATAGTAGGCGGCGGCAGTATCCTGTAGTGCCTGGAGTGCCGATAGCGACATCACCAGAACAGCAACACCAGAGGCAATAACCACAGCAATCGCTAAAACCTGTCCTCTCAATTTCCACAGGTTGCGTAGCAATTTCAGGTTCAGGGCGCGCATCGGTTTACCAACTTAACTCATTAGCTTGCTGTCGGCTGCTGTTCTGCTCACTGTTTACAACCCGGCCGTCACCAAAGTGAAGTACCCGGTCTGCCATGCCGCCAATAACACTATTGTGGGTAATGACAGCAGTGGTGGTACCCATCTCCCGGTTGACCCGCTCAATCGCCTCCAGCACCAGAATACCGGTATGGCTGTCTAAAGCGCCGGTTGGCTCATCACAGAGTAGAACATCGGGTCGTTTTGCGATGGCCCTGGCAATGGCAACTCGCTGTTGTTCCCCCCCTGAGAGTTGCGCGGGAAAATGATTCAGACGTTCACCCAGGCCAACCAAAGCGAGGGCTTCGGCTGGATCCATCGGCTGAGTGGCAATCTCTGTCACCAGGGAGACATTCTCCTGAGCAGTGAGACTGGGAATGAGATTGTAGAACTGAAATACGAAACCGACATGATCCCGCCGGTATCTGGTCAGCGTGGATTCATCACCGGTGGTGATCTGCATATCGCGAAAATAGACCTCACCACTGCTCGGCGTATCCAAACCGCCGAGGATGTTGAGTAGTGTGGATTTACCGCTGCCGGAGGGGCCAAGCAGTACTACCAGCTCACCTTCCCTGAGTTGTAGATCCACCCCTCTCAAGGCATGCACATCGACACTGCCGGTGTGGTAAACCTTGGTCAGCCCCTGACCTTGCAGGGTGATCTCTGAGGGTTTGCTGGATCCTGAATAGTTCACGACTTACTCCATGTGATAGAAGTATAGATCAGCTTTAGTCTCCTCTACTCCTCCTTTTCAATGACCTGTTGATATTAGCGAAGTTTAGGCTCGATAGAAAAAATGGGGTTGGCTTTGAATGAAAAATAGCGTCAAGCGGTAAATTCTTCTGAGGATCCCAAACATTAGTGGGGTTCGTTGCTGATGAAGATGAAGAAAGCAATCTTTCTTGCGGTGGGGTGTAGGGGTATTGCTACCCACCAAAAGTAGGGTATCTGCCCATAATAATAAAACAGTCATATTGGTAGGGTTTCTATTAACTGTTTCACAATCAGAAATATTCATGCCTTGGGTGTTATTGGTTCTTTGAATCTGCAGTGAGCGTCAAGGCAGCAACAATCAGTGAAACGTGTGAGGATGGATTGGGGTGTTCTGTGTCGTGCAGAAAAAAATAAGAAGGGGTTTGCGTGAACGACATGCCATACAGCTGTTTCATGGTATGTCGATTACGGGCGATTGCAGCTGGTTACAAGTACGACTCTAAATATTTCAGGTAAGCAGGTTTTTTCTGGCCAATCTGGCCAGCTTGTTTGCCTGTGCTTTATAAAAAACACTTCGCCCATTCTGGATTAACTGCTCCAGCCTCCAATTAAGAAGAGCTATTTGAGAGCAGTAACTGCCGGGCTGGATATGGGGTGTCAGTGAGGCGTTGTTCCGTAGTATGGCTTGAACATCGGATCTCAGTGCATACAGCCTGGCCCATATTTTCAAAATGGGAGAAATTAATGAGTCTGAACCTCGCAAACCTACATCGCACAGCTTTGTGCCTGTTACTACTCTTGGGTGGCTTGGTGGTAAACGAGCAAGCAGCCGCAGTACCGGCGTTTGCCCGTCAAACCAGCATGCCTTGTACCGCTTGTCATTTCCAACACTTTCCTGCACTGAACTCATTTGGGCGTTCGTTTCGAGCTGGGGGGTACACACTTACCGGTGGCCAGGGTCTGATTGAGGGAGATGATATCTCTTTGCCACTGATGCTGAATGCCTCGGTAGTAACCAAGCTTCGCTATCAGAAAACCAACGGCAATACAGATGAAGGCAGCGACTATGGCCGGATTGAGTGGCCTGATGAGGCCGCCTTGCTGGTAGGTGGCAAGTTGGCTAAGGACGCTGGATTTCTTATGGAGCTCGGCTTGTTGGATGGCAGCTCGTTTCTCTCCACTAAGGTGCACTTTAATGTGGCCAAATTTGGCGCAACACAGTTGAGTGTAATACCCTTTTCAACTGACGGATTGGGTGCGGGTTATGGTTTCGAACTACTGAATACCGGAGCACAGCGTTCTCAACGTCCAATAGAAGAGCGTAAGGGTTTCAGTGCTGCACAAGCCTTGGGCTTGGGGAGTGGTGAAGCGACGGGTATAGCGCTGGTGGCTTCAGGTCATAACTATTTTGTAAATTATACCCCCTGGGTGCCTGGTTGGGAGGAGAACAACACAACCGTGAAACCTTCAGGGTTGGCCCACTATTTTCGCGCGGCCTATACCCCTTTTATCGGCAGTTGGGATACCGGTTTTGGCGTTCAGGTCTGGAGCGGAGATGCTGAAGCGAAAAATCATGGAGATGATAGTGTTATTCCAACGGATGGCTGGGTGGTTGATGCCCAGATGCAGGGTAATCTCGGAAATATGCCGCTGGGGCTCTACGGTAGCTTTGGCCAATGTTCAGGTACCGATGCAGCGAATACCGGTTTGACACATTTTGCAGATGGTGGGGTGTGTAATGGTGCTGAAGATGCAGATTCTTTTGCGATACTAGGGCAATTGGGCGTGCTGCCTAATAAAGCGAATATATTTCTTGCCTATCGAACCTTGGATGATGGTTCTGACGATGACAACAAGTTCAATGCAACAACCATTGGCGGCAACTATATGTTCTCACAGAATATCCGTTTCGAGCTCTATTATGTGAAAGAGAGTGGAAGCGGTATCGATTCCCGTGCCGATGAGCGTGACAGTAAATGGCTGTTTCAGCTGTTTGCCGGCTATTAATGCCCTGTTGATTATTAATCGGTTATCGAATCAATACCCAGATAACTTCGCCATGAGGGCGGAGTGTCAGAAACCTATGAGGATAGACTCATGAGTAGAATTGTTACTAGAGTTGTCGAGTTCGCAGTGATGTTCAGTGCGTTGTGTCTGATTTCAACATCAGTTTTAGCAGCAAGTGCCTATGAAGGGTACACCCTGTTTAATCAAACCTGTTTTTTATGTCATGGTGTCAGCGGTAAAGGAGATGGTCCCCTGGCAAAAAAACTGGACTCTGAGCCAGAAGACCTTACCACTAACGGCAAAACCGATGATGCACGCTTGTTTGGTCTGATCAAAGGTACCATCAAGCACGGTACAGAGAAAAGCGAGATGCCAAAATGGGGGTTGGCAATGCCTGAGAATCAAATACATTCTCTGATTGCCTATATCCGTTTTCTGCAAAAATCAAAGCATGCTTTGACTGGTGATCCCGAAGTGGGTCAGCAGGTTTATATGGCAAAGTGTGCAGCCTGTCATGGCAGAACTGGAGAGGGCGATGGCCCGTTGACAGAATTGTTGTCTATGAAAGCGAAGAATCACACCAACAGTGTTGAGATGGATAAGCAACCAAATAGCTATTTGACTGAAGTGATCACCTATGGGACACCAGGCAAAACTTTGATGCCCGGTTGGAAGGGTATTCTCTCTGAAGAGGAGATCGAAGGGGTTGTCAGCTACATAAGATTACTTTCGAAAAAATAGCTGATTACTTTTTGAATCCGTTTATCGCTGAAGCCTGAAGTATAAAGATAAGCTACTCAGCATGATTAACATTGTATAGGTGGGGCATGGCCCCACCCTACGCCTATAAGGACAGGTAGGGTGGGGCCATGCCCCACCAATAAAGGCTGATCAAGTACAGGTTGACCAATATAGTTCGCTAAGGATTTTCTTGCGGGCTGATTGGCGCTCCAACAAAATAGACAGTGCGTAGGGTGGGGCCATGCCCCACCAAGTGCTATGCCATAGCGGACACTGTTAGATGTAGAGTGAGACCCTGCTCCACCAATAAAGGCTGATCAGGTTGAGGATGACCGTTATAGTTCGCTGAGGATTTTCTTGCGGGCTGACTGATACTCCTCATCACTGATAAGATTCTCCTGATGCAAACTCTCAAGTCGTATCAAGCGCTGCCTGATGCTGTTATCAGAGATGGTTTGTTTTGCCTTATTCTCAGAGTTATTTAATGCCTTGGGTTGTTCTTCGACCCGTTCATTTTTTTCAACCGGTCTGTTTTCAGCATCGGCAGGTTTAGTCTCATCTTGCTCGATTTTTTCACGCTTTGCAGATAACTCGCCACACACCAGTTGGATCTTCAAGCCCTTGGTGAAATCCTGGTATTTCACCCGTTGAGTGTAATCATCGCACTCTCTTTTGCGGATATTAATCTTGCCATACAGATCTCTCTTGCTCGATTCATAAGCAGGGGGATAGAGCTGGCTTTGTGTAATATCGATAGGGGTCTCTCCAATCGCCTTCTCCATGATATAGACAGTTGCGCCACTGGGTATGGTTTCTATATGCAAAGGCATCTCACCGTGTAGTTCGCCGATGCCGGTACAGGATTGTAGTTGCGAGAACAAAATTAAGAGACCCCCTATGCGGGCCGATACTTGGGTAGTCATGCTATATTTTTTTAACCTTTCAAGATGATTGACAATCATACTCTGGCTGATAGATCCAATTCGGTAGTTGCAATGAGTATAAAGCAAGCGAGAAGATCGGCAACGCAGAAGCGGCGCATATTTGGTTGCTCACCGATTCCTTAAGCCTTAATTAAAGCTTAAGTTATTGCTCACACTTTGGGAAATTATTCCCGCATTTTAAGGTTCGTTTAAGCTTTCAGGGCTAACTTGAATACAGATGTTATGCAATCAAGTTACACATCAGTGTCTATTTGGCATTGAATTGAATGCCCGGATCTCGGGTATTGGAGGCAAAAATGAAGCGCTTTACGAGTTTAGTACGAAGTTTCGCAATAGTGGTGTTTGGGCTATTACAGGTTTCACTCCTGTCTGCTGATGAGCAGGTTTTAGGCAAAACAGACGCACTATCCAACCATGGGCCGGATACCCTGGTGGTGGTAGAGAAGGTGGTTGGTCTTGATGCCCAAGGTAATACACATACCCTCTACCAGGAAGAGGATGGTCGGGTCTATCGGCTGGAAGATATCAACCAGGTTGTGCATGATTTGAATGCAAGAGGCATTAAATCAAAAGGTAGCTTTCGTGCCTTGCAGGCAGTCTTGGGCGACAGGGTCTATGTGATGGGGAAGAATCGTCAGCCTCATCCGACGCTCCGTCACGAGTCAGGTATACCTCAATCCCTGGAACTCGATGTTGATTCTGTTCGGGTCACCAAAGACCGTGTTACCGCGATCTACTCCACAAATTGCCAGGGCGTTTCTATTTAAGCCCTGAACATGTCTAATAAGGTAGCGGGTTAATAAGATGTCCCCTCGACTCTTAAGTGAGTCGAGGGTCTTCCAACTACTCAGAGCATAAGTGATAGGGTTTTATCAGATCTTTCTCCAGAGCCGGTATCGCGTAAGCATCCAGGTCCTGGTAGGCCTTGTCAGTGATATGTGAGAGATCTTGCGTGAAATAACCAGCCTTGCGATTGCCCTCTTCATTGGTCATCAGTTTCTCGATGTCCAATAGAGGGAAACTTTTTTGTTTTGCGTATCCCCGCATCCACTCATTGGCCGCCATGACATTGCTGCTGATATATTGTTGAAAGCTCTGTTTACCTCTGATCGATCCAATCCACCCCATCAGGTTGTCGATGAGTGAATCTGGCGCACCCATAGTGACCTCTGTTGCCAATACTGGAATAACGCCAGCCTTGTGGGCTGCTTCAGCCATCGCCTCGATATTCCGAATGGCGGTCTCTCTGGTTTCATCGGCAACTTCACGGGAGTTGTTGGAGAAGTCGTTAATGAATCCCCAGATCAGTACAGCCTTTGGATTGACCTCCAGAGCATCTTTCTGAAAACGCTCTAGAACCTCTGTGGATACCTGCCCATTGATACCTCTGTTTAAGACATCAAGACAGCCGATCTTGTCGATCGGCCAGTTTTCGGCATAAGAGGCGCCGATAACAACCAGATTGGGCTGAATGCTCTCAGCTGCTGGGTTCTCCTGGGAAACAGATACGATGGGGTAGAGAATCAGTAACGTGATCGCAAGTCGTAACAGGTTCATAGCGTTATGGGCTCTTGTTGGTGTTTGTGAGTTACTTATATATGGCGAGATGTGAAATTTTGATAAACGAATCATACTGTTTCTGGCCACTACTTAGAAACCCTCAAAGTATGATTAAGTCGGTCTAAGTCGGGTTGTCTGATCATAAACCAATAATACCTAAGAAAAAACAGAGATCGAGTGACCAAAGTTTGACTGCGATTCCAGGAGAGTCACCGTTTGAAATGTTAATACTTTCGGATTCCGTCGCACTCCATCCAGGCTAGACTGCTGTAGCCTGGATGGAGCGGAGCGTAATCCGGGAACTGTGGCCATATGTCATGCCGGTGTAACAAGAACTTGTAGCTGAAGATGTTTACCGATCGTGACTCCCTGATTCCATCCATGTCAAAACTGCAAAGGAGTGCATTTATGGTGAGCTATCGACGAAGCCGTGTGGCCGGCGGTACCTATTTCTTCACTGTGACATTGCGTAACAGGCAAGTTAGTACGCTGGTTGAAAGGATCGATGAATTGCGCTTGGTTGTAAAGCGAGCAAGGGAGGAGCATCCGTTCCGAATCGACGCTTTCGTGGTTTTGCCGGAGCACCTTCACACAGTGTGGACACTGCCAGCGGATGATGGTGACTATGCAGGGCGATGGCGTCAGATCAAGGGCCGTTTCACCCGTACCTTGGTGAAGGGAGGAGTAGCGCTTTCTAAAAATTCAAAGGGTGAATACAACCTGTGGCAGCGGCGTTATTGGGAGCACAGGATTCGAGATGAAGAGGATTTCAGGCGCCATATCGAGTACATCCATTTCAATCCGGTAAAACATGGTTTGGTGAAGCGGGTGAGGGATTGGCCCTATTCCACGTTTCACAAATTTGTAAGGCAGGGCGTCTATCCCTTGGATTGGGCTGGAAGTGAGTTGGACGGGGAGGGTGAGTACGGAGAGTGAATTCTTGGATTACGTCCCCCATCTGAACAGCCTTACGATGTAGCCTGTATGAAACGGTGTCTATTCCGTGGGTATGGACCCCGGATTCCGTTGCACTCCATCCAGGCTACACCAGTTTGGGTTGGGTAGAGCGTAATCCGGGGAGTCGGAGTGTGGATTAGGTTCCCCCATCTGAACAGCCTTACGATGTAGCCTGGATGAAGCGGTGTCTATTCTGTGGGCATGGATCCCGGATTCCGTTGCACTCCATCCAGGCTACACCAGTTTGGGTAGGGTAGAGCGTAATCCGGGGAGTCGGAGGGTGGATTAGGTTACCCCTTCCGAACGGTCTTACGATGTAGCCTGGATGAAGCGGTGTCTATTCTGTGGGCATGGACCCCGGATTCCGTTGCACTCCATCCAGGCTACACCGGTTTGGGTTGGGTAGAGCGCAATCCGGGGAGTCGGAGTGTGGATTAGGTTACCCCTTCAGAACAGTCTTACGATGTAGCCTGGATGAAGCGAGGTCTATTCCGGGGGCATGAACCCCGGATTCCGTTGCGCTCCATCCTGGCTACATCGGTTTGGGTGAAGTAGAGCGTAATCCGGGGAGCGTGGATACTGAATTAGCTGCCATCGTTAGTAACAATGAGAAATGCATCGGCCGACTTCAGCTCGAAATCCGGATTATTTTTTGCGGTGAAAGTGAATTTGGCGCGCCCGACAGGATTTGAACCTGTGACCCCCGCCTTCGGAGGGCGGTACTCTATCCAGCTGAGCTACGGGCGCTTGTGATGCCTGCGATTAGACCTCTTGGGCAGGTGTCGCGGCGAAGCGTAGTTTAGCCCCCTCAAGGGGTGCCGTCCAACCCTGTTCGCTCTTTTTTCTGTCGGCGGGTATAATCGGCGGGTTTTTTGGAATTGCCTGTTACATGGGGCGCAATCGATTGAAATACGGAGGATTATGCCCGTGAGTATCAATGTTGTATCTAAGTCTGGTGTGTTGGTCGGCGTAGCGGCCGCTGCACTTTTGGTTTCTGCCCAGGTTGTGGCAGAAGATCGTGGTGATGTATTGGAGCGCATTGCTCCCATCGGTAAAGTGAATGTAGAGGGTGCTGCCAAACCGGCTGAAGCTGCAGCTCCCGCTGAAGCGCCTGCAGTAGCGGAGAGTGCAGCCGCGCCTGCAGCCGAAGCAGCGCCTGCTGCGGCACCTGCAGCTGCCGCTTCCGGTGGTGATCAACTGGCTCTGGCTACCTCCTCCGGCTGTATGGCCTGCCATCAGATCGAGGTTAAGGTTGTCGGTCCTGCCTACAAGGAAGTTGCCGCCAAATACAAGGGTGATGCCGCTGCTGCCGATATGCTGGTGGCAAAGGTGAAAGCTGGCGGCGTGGGTACCTGGGGACAGATCCCGATGCCACCAAATGCCCACATTGCGGATGAGAATATCCGTGCTGTGGTCAATTGGATTTTGACCCTCTGATAATCAGCTCCAGCCGCCGCCATTTGCGGCTGCTGGAGCCGCTCAGTTGAGCATCGATTTGAGATTGGCCAGATAGGCCGATCCTCTCGCCTGTTTCTCTTCTTTGCTGAGTTTGCTGCCACGGCCCTCCCATAACAGGTCATCCTCTGGCAGTTCCTGCAGAAAGCGACTCGGTTCGCTGGCGATCATCTCGCCAAATCGCTTGCGTTTACTGGCATAGGTCATGGTCAGGGTGCGTTGTGCTCTGGTTATACCCACGTAGGCGAGTCTGCGTTCCTCTTCGATATTATTCTCTTCAATGCTGCTGCGATGAGGCAGTAGCTCCTCCTCCATACCGACCAGGAATACGTGGGGAAACTCCAATCCTTTTGCTGCATGCAGGGTCATCAGGTGAACCTGATCCTTCTGCTCCTCATCATCTTGTCGCTCCAGCATATCCATCAGGGTCAGGTGGTTGACCATATCAGAGAGGCTCTTCTCCTGTAGTTCGCCGTTCTGTAGTGCTTTTAACCAGTCCATAAGGTCGGTGACGTTTTCCATGCGTCGTTCAGCCACGGCATCGCTGCTGGCATTCTCCTTCAGCCAGTCGAGATAGTCGATCTCCTCTATCAGGCTGCGGAAGGCGGCAGAAGGGTCGGACTCTGCCTTTTGAGTGTAGTGTTGAATCAGTCTTGCGAAGTGTTGCAAGCGTTCGTAGGGACGGGCGCTGAGTTTATGCTGCAGGCCGATTTCATTGCAGGCCGGGAGTAGGGCGCAGCCTCTTATCTGGGCATATTCAGCAAGCTTTTCCAGGGTATTGGGGCCGAGCTCCCGTCGTGGTGTATTGACGATGCGCAGAAACGCACTGTCATCTTCCGGATTGGCCAGCAGGCGCAGATAGGCCATGCCATCCTTCACCTCAGTACGGGAGAAAAAGGAGGTGCCACCACTCAGGAAATAGGGAATATTATGAGTGCGTAGAGCCTTCTCGAACAGTTTGGCCTGGTGATTACCCCGGTAGAGAATGGCGCAATCGCTATTTTTGGCCTTGGCGGTAAACTTTAGATGAATGATCTTGGAGACAACCCGCTCTGCCTCCTGAACTTCATTGGGGCAGACCAGCACTCTCAATTCAGGGCCAACGCCCAGTTCACTCCAGAGTTTTTTCTCAAACACATGAGGATTCTTGCTGATCAGCTGGTTGGCAGACCTTAAAATGCGGCTGCTCGATCGATAATTCTGCTCCAGCTTGATCAGTTTCAGAGTGGGAAAATCGCTCTGCAGGCGGATCAGGTTTTCAGGTCTGGCACCGCGCCAGGCATAGATCGACTGGTCATCGTCACCGACCACAGTGAATGCGGCCCGCACCCCGGCCAGCAGTTTTACCAGCTCATATTGGGCCTGATTGGTGTCCTGGTACTCATCCACCAATAGATAGCGGATGCGGTTTTGCCACCGCTCCCGTAGATCAGGGTGGTCTTGAAATAACTGCACAGGCAACAGAATCAGATCATCGAAATCAACGGCGTTGAAGGCCTTTAGACTACGCAGATAGGCGGTGTAGAGGTTGGCCTGAGCCACCTGAAGCTCATTTTCAGCCTGTGACAGGGCTTGTTCCGGTGTGACCAGGTCGTTCTTCCAGGCAGAGATCGTCCATTGAGCTGCGTTGATCACAGCCTCATCGCCGAGGTTCTGCTTTCGCAGCAAGTCCTTCAGTAGTGCGGCGCTATCCTGTTGATCGAAGATCGAAAATCCGGGTTTCAAGCCAAGGGTTTTCAGCTCCTCGCGGAGGATGTTGAGACCAAGGTTGTGAAAGGTGGATATCCTTGGCATCTTCTCCGATCGATTGCCCAGGGATTTGGCCACACGCTCTTTCATCTCTCGCGCTGCTTTGTTGGTGAAAGTGACCGCAGCTATGTGTTGTGGATCGTGTCCGCATCTATTCACCAGATAGCCAATTTTGGCGGTGATCACCCGGGTTTTGCCGCTACCTGCACCAGCCAGTACAAGTAGCGGCGAATCGATGTAGTTCACCGCTTGTTGCTGTCTTGGATTAAGGTCTGACATAGATGGCTGGTTTTCCAGAGTGGTCGGCAGAGGCGCAAGGTTACGCAGTGGTGTTATTGATTTCAATACCAGTGTTGTGTTGCTTCTAACCGATCTACTTCAAAATATCTCAGCAACCACTTGTTCAGGCATGGCTTATTTTGCCAACTAAGTTGTGAGACATCATACTTGGACCAGGCGCATCCCTTCTCCTTCCAGGAGAGGCAGGCAACTGGATAAGAGTGGTGAAGTCTCCTATATAGATGGCTTGGCCCTATACAGAGATAAGCAATCGAGACTAAAACACTACCGTTGGGGCTAATGCCTGATATCATCCACTGTGACTGCGGCTTAATCAGTATATTTTTTTAGTCTTCAGGACGGGGTTGGATATAGGCCGAACAGATCTCCCGAAATGAGCTCAAAGTGTAGAGATTTTAATGGCAATAACACAAGATAGGCGCCGCAATCCACGCGCTGGCGCAGAAGGTCAGCTGACCCGTGAATCCTGGCGTGTATTTCAGATCATGGCTGAATTTGTCGAGGGCTTTGAGCAACTGGCTCAGATCAGCCCCTCGGTGAGTTTTTTTGGTTCAGCGCGGACGCCAAGGGATCATCCTCACTACGCTTTAGCGGAGGAGATTGCCCGGCTGTTGTCGGATAGTGGTTTCTCTGTGGTCAGTGGTGGTGGGCCGGGTATTATGGAGGCGGCCAATAAAGGCGCTTTCGAGGGTAAATCAACCAGTATCGGACTGAATATCCAGCTGCCAATGGAGCAGGCTGGAAATGCCTATCAGGACATCGCCCTCAACTTCCGCCACTTTTTTGCCCGCAAAGTGATGTTCGTCAAACATGCTTCTGCCTATGTGGTTCTGCCGGGTGGATTTGGCACCCTGGACGAGATGGCTGAGATACTCACTTTGGTTCAGACGGGGAAAACCCGTAAAATTCCAATTATCCTCGTGGATGGGGAGTTTTGGGGTGGATTGCTGGAGTGGTTTCGCAACACCCTCTGTCCGGCGGGTACCATCGATGTGGAGGATCTCGAGTTGGTGCAGGTATGCGAACAGCCGCAACAGGTGGTGGATGCGATTTTCGACCACTATGAGACTCGGCGTTTCGAGCCCTCTCCCGCTGAGCAGGAGATTCTGCTTGAGCTGTGATTTTGTTGTTAACGACCTCTCCCATGGAGGGAGAAAATGATTGATCATCTGAAAACACCTATCAGAATCCTGTTGTCTGCTGGCTTTTTTGTGGCCCTCTCAGCCATTGCTGAGGATACTGCAGTTCCAGAACCGCCGGAGTTGCCTCTGCCTGAAGTGATCGTCGATGGTGAAGTGATTGAACCCGATGTGACGATCATTAAGCGGGAGGAAGGTACGATTACTGAATACCGGGTAAATGGTCAGCTCTACATGGTGAAAATCGATCCTGATAACGGGCCGTCCTACTACATGAGTGATCGGGATGGGGATGGGGAGTTTGACTCTCGCAGTACCGACCCAACGAATATCTCAGTACCTCAATGGATCTTATTGCGCTGGTGAATGGGGTTCGATGAGTCACTTTGTTGAAATAATTCAAAACCTGGCAAAAGTTTTTGACAGGATAAACGAAGTGTTGGGCCAAGCGGTCTCATGGTTGAGTCTGCTGATGGTCCTGGTAACCGTGACTGTGGTGATATTGCGTTATGTATTTGGAATGGGCTGGATCTGGCTTCAGGAATCGGTCACCTTCATGCATGCAGCCCTGTTTCTGATTGGTGCTGCCTATACCCTCAAACACGAAGGTCATGTTCGGGTCGATATTGTCTACCGAAAATTCTCTGAGCGGGGCAGGGCATGGATCGATCTGATAGGCACCTTGACCTTGTTGCTGCCGGTCTGTCTGTTTATCTTTTTCGTCAGCTGGGACTATGTCTCACAATCCTGGTCTCTCTACGAAGGCTCGCGGGAGGTTGGTGGGCTGGATGGGGTTTTTCTGCTTAAAACCCTGATTTTGGTAATGGCTGCTCTACTGATGCTGCAGGGATTCTCCATAACAATCCGCTGTTTGAGTCGACTATTCGGATGGCATGAGTTGGCATCGACCGAGCTTGAGCGTTGATGGCTGAATATCTTCCTTTGATTCTGTTTCTCTTGGTGTGCCTGGTTTTGTTGCTGGGTTATCCGGTTGCCTTCTCACTGGGGGGTACTTCACTGGCTTTTGCCTGGTTAGGAAGTCAAACCGGTCATTTCGACGATGCTTTCCTGCATGCCTTACCGAATCGGCTATATGGCATCATGACCAATGAGACACTGATAGCCGTGCCATTGTTCGTGTTCATGGGGGTTATGCTGGAGCGCTCCAGAGTTGCAGAGAATCTGCTCGATACCATGGCCAGTCTGTTTGGCAGGTTAAGGGGAGGGCTGGGTATCTCTGTAACCCTGGTAGGTATGTTGCTGGCTGCAAGCACAGGCATTGTCGGTGCGACAGTGGTTACCATGGGTCTGTTATCCCTGCCAACGATGCTCAAGCGTAACTATGACCCGGCCATCTCCTGCGGGGTGATCTGTGCAGCTGGAACTCTGGGGCAGATTATTCCGCCCTCTATCATCCTGGTTCTTCTGGGTGATGTGCTATCCGCTGCCTACCAGCAGGCTCAGCTTGATATGGGGATATTCTCACCAGAAACCGTATCAGTGGGAGACCTTTTCGTCGGTGCCTTGTTGCCGGGCTTGATGCTGGTACTTCTCTATCTGCTCTATATCGTTTTAATGGCAGTAGTGAAACCCGATGCAGTGCCCGCCATGCCTGTCGATGAAACGCAAGAGAGAGGGGCCTTACTATCAAAAGTGGTTAAAGTGTTACTGCCGCCACTGTTACTGATCGTAGCGGTTCTGGGTTCTATATTAGGCGGTCTTGCAACGCCTACAGAGGCTGCCTCAGTTGGTGCGATTGGCGCCATGTTGCTGGCAGTTAGCCAGCGGCAGCTTAACCTGAAAACCTTGAAAGAGGTTGTTACCGGCACCACTAAAGTCACCAGTATGGTGTTTATGATTTTTATCGGAGCCTCTCTATTCTCATTGGTTTTCCGTGGCTATGGTGGTGACGATGTTGTAACCGAGCTGTTGACCAATTTACCGGGTGGTGTGGTGGGTGCGATGATTGTGGTCATGCTGGTGATGTTCCTGCTTGGGTTTATTCTAGACTTCATAGAGATAACCTTTGTGGTTGTTCCCATAGTCGGGCCAATCCTGTTGGCCATGGGGCTGGATCCGGTATGGCTTGGTGTAATGATCGCAATAAATCTGCAAACCTCATTTCTAACGCCGCCGTTTGGATTTGCCCTCTTCTATCTACGGGGGGTTGCGCCGAAACAGATCACTACAGGTGCGATCTATCGTGGAGTTGCTCCATTTATCGTTATTCAGCTACTGATGCTGGCTCTACTGGCCTATTGGCCTCAGTTGGCAACCTGGTTGCCAAATGTTGTTTATGGTTAATGTTGAATAGATACTTTATAAGTGATGAAAGGTTAAAGCCTGAAGAATCTATAAGTCCTGCAAATTCTCAGCTCACAGGGTTAGTAGGTGATGCTGTTAATCTCCTCTGCAGGAATGCGAGTCGAGTGAGGTCTTTGTTTCTCGCCTGAGCGTAGTAGATCGGTCATTTTATCAACGTTTTGTGGACGACAAAAATAGTAGCCTTGAACTTGCTCACATCCCAGCTCTCTCAACTGTTGAGCTTGTTCAAGTGTTTCCACCCCCTCTGCAACAATAGTTTTTCCTAGAGATTTTGCCAGATCGGTGATTGCACAGACAATAGCAAGGCTATCTTTATCTTTTGTGATATCCATGATAAATGAGCGATCAAGTTTGATTTTACTGACCGGTAGCTTTTTCAGGTAACTAAGGGAGGAGTATCCGGTGCCGAAATCATCTATAGCTATGCTGATTCCATTATCATAGAGTTTTTGAAGTTGGTAGATTCCAACCTCTGGACGTTGCATAACAAAACTCTCAGTTACCTCTATTTCCAAATGTTCTTTTGGAAAGTTTGTCTCTAATAAAATGTTATGAATCTTATCTGCAAAATCTTTGTGCTGGATTTGTGAGCCTGTCATATTCACAGATATATGTTGAACCGGTAGACCCTGGTCAAGCCAGATTTTGCCTTGAAGACATGCAGTTCTAAACATCCAGAAATCGATTTCCTGAATGGTGCCATTTTGTACTGCCAATGGAATAAATCGGTGAGGTGGGATGGCGCCTTCTTGAGGATGTTGCCAGCGTATCAAGGTTTCACAGCCGATAAGCTGACCAGTATCCAATTGAAACTGTGGCTGGTAATATTGAGAGAATTGATTTTCTGAGAGAGCATTATGTAGTGCATTTTCAAGGAATACATGTTCCAGTGCACTGGCAGTCATTTCCGATGTGTAGAACTCATAGGTGTTTCTGCCATGCTCTTTGGCTCTGTACATTGCTGCATCGGCATTTCGTACCAATGCATCAGAATCGTGTGCGTCATCAGGGAAAATACTAATGCCGATACTGCAGGTTATTAACACTTTGTGATGCATGAGTTCGAAGGGTTGATGAAATGCCCTCATGATCTTATTCAATACATGAGTAATATTCTCCACTGATAATTCGTTTTCGATCATAAGAACGAATTCGTCGCCGCTGATCCTTGCAAGTGTGTCTTCTGCACGTATCAATTGTTGAAGGCGCTGTGATACCTGTTGTAGTAACTCATCACCCACAGTGTGCCCCATACTGTCGTTGATGTTTTTGAACCGATCCAGATCTATGAACATAGTCGCCACCTGGCTCTTGTTTCTTATGGCGTGTTGTAGGGCTTGATTGAGTCTTGCCTTGAAAAGTAAGCGGTTGGGGAGTTTTGTTAGGGCGTCATGGTGAGCAAGGAAATCGAGGCGCTCTTCGGTGCGTTTGGATTGTGTGATGTCAACAAAAAGACAGACGTAACCTGTTGTTATTTTATTTTCGTCCTTTACAGCACTAATGGTCATTAATGCAGGATAGCTGTTTCCGTTGGCGCGTTGATTCTGTATTTCACCGCTCCAATATCCATCTGATATCAGTGTTTGCCATATTGAATGCAGAGTGTCATTTGAGTGATCGGCTGACTGTAGAAATCTGGGTTTTTTACCAACAGCTTGTTCACTTGTATATCCTGTAATCTCTTCGAAAGCAGGATTGACACGAAGTATATTTGCATTGGCGTCTGTAATGATCACACCTTCAATAGTACTGCTGAAAACCTGTGCTGCCTGACGAAGTTTTTCATCAGAATTGCGTCGCTGTGTTATATCTATATGGACGCCCAACATTCGTATAACCTGACCATTGGTATCAGTTTTGTAGCTTGCTCTTGCATTAATCCATCTGTAGCCATCAGTTTTGTGATGCATTCGAAATTCAATGTTCCATTGCTCTTCTGGAGTTGTAACAAATAATTTGATAGTAGCTATAACTTTGTCTCTATCTTGTGGGTGTAATAGCTTTTCGAATGTCGAAAAACTGTTCTCAAGTTCCTGATCCTGATAGCCTAACTGTTGTTTCCACTGAGGCGAGAGGTAGAGCGAGTCAGTTTTTAGATTCCAGTCCCAGATGCCATATTGACTGGATTGCATGAGTAGTCGGTAACGCTCTTCACTGGCTTTCAGATTCTGTTTTTGGCGTTTATCTTCAATTGCACGATTGACTGCTTCTGGTAGTCTTGCAAGACGATCTTTCAGGATGTAGTCAACAGCCCCTTGTTTTAACATTTTTACCGATGCCTCTTCACCGATAGCGCCGGTTACGAAAATAAAAGGAATATCCTGTTCAAGGGCTTGTACTGCCAGGAGGGCCTTGAAGCCATTGTAGTGCGGTAGATTATAGTCAGAGAGTATTAGGTCAGGCTGAAAAGTGATCAAGGATTGCAGAAATAGTACTTCAGTTTCTATCCTTTTTATTTCAAATATCAATCCACTTTTACGCAGTATACGTTCAATAAGTTCGGCGTCGAAGGGGTTGTCCTCGAGCATAAGAATCTTAATTGAATGCGTCATCAATCAGCTCTTATTTGAGGGGGTACTCGGTTGACAAGTACCCAGTACAAACCAAGGTCAGATACAACGTGAATAAAATCATTAAATATGACGGGTTTGGGTACAAAGCTGTTTATACCGAGTCGATATGTGTTTACAAGATCCTTGTCCTCTTTAGAAGAAGTTAGTACTACAACTGGTATGTCGCGCGTCTTTTCATTACTACGGATTTCTGTCAGTACCTGAATACCATCAAGCTTTGGTAACCTTAAATCAAGTAAAATAACTCGTGGAAGTTCAGGGTTTCGGTCGGAATAGGTATCTCGAAAGAAGATATAATCAAGTGCCTCTACACCATCTTTAACCCAGTGTAATCTATTCGCAAGACGGTGTCTTTTTAGTGCATGGATTGCCAGTTCCGCATCATTGGGATTATCTTCAACCAGTAAAATGTCAACTATAGTGTCCTTCATAACTAATACAGAAGTTCCTTTGAAATGGTGAAATCCTTTATAGTAAATTACTAAGAGTAGATTAGATTTTGCTTAGAGGGAGAAGTTACCCTTGTAGGAAATTGGCATAAATACTCCATTGAGAATAGATATTACTCCATGATTATTAATGGTTATCGCACTACGTGGTAGTTTAGTCGTAATCAGAAGTATATATATTTAAAATTATCCTATGGTTAACATCTCCAAGTCATAGTTTACTATATAGCTTAAAATATGCTCTAAAGATAGCATTGAAGCGTAATCAAGGATTAACAGGATTTCAGGAGATATGATGATCCCTGTACCAAGGAAACTGAGTTGGTTCATTCCTACAACATATTTTCTAATTGTTCTGCTGCCGTTGCTGCTTGTCTCATTGTTGTGGTTAAACAATTTAATGAATATAAACGATATTCAGAAGGATCAGGTTGAACGACGTTTTATTGATCTACACAAACAGATAGTCAAGCATGAGGTCGAACATGTGCTTGCAAAAATAGAAGAAATTCGTAGTGATAGCAGAAAAGAGTTTATGCAGCGAGGCGAAGAGTACCTCTCTATCACGCTACAAATACTACAGGCTCTGGATCAGGATGAGGGTTCATTCAAATCGTTGGATACTCTACGTCATATAGCTTTGGATGAGTTGAAACCAATCCTAGGATCAAGCCATTTTGATTCAATATTTATTCTTGAGCAAGGAGGCGATGTTCTATTCAGCAGTCGACAAAACCAGAGTAACTATCCGATCAATATTGAACAGAGTTGTATTACAGCGCTGATAGAGCAACCAGGTTCTTCAAAGGTTTGCAGGGTTACTACTAAAGTGAATGAAAAGTATTCATTTATTGTTCAGTACTTTTCTTCATTCGATTTCTTGATTTTAATTGGAATCTCAGATAAGCAAGTCGATGAGCGAGCAAAGCATCGTGCACTAACTTTGATAAAAGATATGCACTACGGTGACCATGATAATGGTTACATGTTCACCTATCAATATGATGGTATCTGTCTGACTCATCTCTCACCAGAGATAATTGGACGAAATATAAGAGAACTGACGAATCTGAATGGTACTGAATTATTTGATCAATTACTCAAGGCGAGTAAACAGGGTGGCGGATATGTAAGTTATAAGTGGGAGCGGTATGAGCAGGAAGGGGATAGCAATAGATTGCAATACTTAAATTCGAAAGAGTCACAAGAAAAAATTGTATCTCAAGCGAATAAGGTGAGTTACACAATGGCCTATCCTGAGTGGGAGTGGATTATAGGTACAGGGTTTTATCTTGATGATCTATATGAAGCGCAGCCAATCCAGGACGATTTGGTATCCAATATGTTGAAACAGACCGTATTATATGGTGTGTTGATTATAGTGGCGCTGTATGTGATAACTGCCTGGTTGGTTTTTTTGACTGTCAGAGGATTTGATAAAGAAATCACCCACTTCAGTAAATTTTTCTTACGTAAAGCAGATGAAGCGAAGCCGATTGATGTTCATCAGCTCTATTTTACAGAGTTTAAGGATTTAGCAAGAAGTGCGAATGTAATGCTGGAGTCTAGACAGAAAGCAGAACAAAAACTTATAGATGTCTTCAACTGTATTGATGATGTGATCTATTTGTCTGATCCGGAAACATATGAGCTGTTATTTGTTAATGATGCGTTTAAGAGTAAATTTGGTGAAGATGCTTTAGGAAGAAAGTGTTATAGAATGCTACAGGGTAAAGATCAGCCCTGTGATTTTTGTACTAATCATTTAATATTTGGAGCTAACTTAGGCAATGTTCATGTTTGGGAATTCGAGAATGTACAAGATAAAAGATGGTATAGCATCAACGATCGTGCCATAGAGTGGCATGACGGTCATTACGTAAGATTTGAGCAGGCAAGGGATATAACAGAGCAAAAGTTAGCAGAATTTGAAAGAGAAAGCTATCGTGAGAAATTAGAACTGGCAGTTAAACAAAGAACCACGGAGTTAATGGCAAGAACTGATCAATTGGAGCAAGCCAATCGAGATCTGGAAGGGTTCAGTTATTCCATATCTCATGATCTACGTTCACCATTACGTGCAATCGACGGTTTTTTAACAATACTGAAAGATGAGTATAGGGATAGCTTGGATGATGAGGGGCTAAGACTATTTGGAATTGTTCAGAATAATGCCTGCAAGATGGGAGAATTAATCGATGATATTCTGGCTTTTTCCCGTGCGGGCAGGGTGGATCTTGTTATACAACAAGTCGATATGGAACAGCTCGTTAAAAACGTATGCGAGAGTGTAAAAGAACAATATCAAGATAGTAATATTGTAGTTCATTATAACAATCTGCCTGCAGTTAAAGCAGATCCAAGTGCAATCCGGCAGGTTATATTTAATTTAATAAATAATGCAGTTAAATTTTCAGTATCAAAAGACCCGGTTGTCATCGAAGTTAAAGGTGAAGTACACGATGGTTACATCCGCTACTCGATCAGCGATAATGGTATAGGATTCAGTAATGAGTACAAAGATAAACTGTTCGTAATGTTTCAGCGTTTACAGGGTATGGATGAGTTTGAGGGTACAGGAGTGGGTTTAGCAATAGTTGAACGCTTCATTGCAAAACATGGTGGGCGTGTGGATGCTCATGGCGTCCAGGGTGAGGGGGCAACTTTCAGTTTTGAATTGCCATTGAAAAAAACTGCGTAAAACTGAAGTCTATTCGATGATGGCTGATGATATAGACGCAATGCGTCAGAGCATGCAAGTTATGACACCATCTGTTGCGACAATGGGGCCTACAATGAATCGAATGGGGGTATGAATCGTGGTGTCGACTCCTTTACCAATCCTGGCAACTATATATGGAATATGGTCAGGTGAGAATTTATAACCAACTATAGATCAAGAGTTGTCATATGCTGTTTATCTAACACTTGGCCGCTACACTATATACAGCTGTAGAGCTGGGGCATGGCCCCAGCCTATTCGCTCTACAAGGTTTGTTTTACGGAATACTCTTTATGAAGAGAAAGTTTGTAAGGCATTTGTGAGGCTGAAAATTTGTGTGACTATTTTACTGTAGCTCAGTAGTTCATGCCATTACCCTGGTCAAGGTGGGCCTCACTGAGTCGAGTATTTACTATGATACGTTTATTTAGTAAGAGTCTGGAGTAATAATTTAAGGGCTTGCCCTCTGTGACTGAGGCTGTTCTTAGTCTCAGGATTTAGTTGTGCAGAACTGCAGTCGTGGCTAGGTACATAGAATACCGGGTCGTAGCCGAAACCATTCTCACCCTGTGGTTCAAATAAAATACGCCCCTCCCAGGTGCCCTGACAGATGATAGGTGTCGGGTCTTCTGAGTGTCGCATAAAGACCATCAGGCATTGAAAGCGAGCAGTGCGTTTTGCCTCGGGAATCTCTTTCAGATGCTCTAGAAGTTTGTTTAAATTCTCTTCATCGGAAGCCCCCGAGCCAGCAAAGCGGGCGGAGTAGATACCAGGTGCGCCATTCAGGGCATCTACCTCAATACCTGAGTCATCAGCAATAGCTGGCAGTCCACTAAGGCTTGAAGCATGGCGCGCTTTCTTGATCGCGTTCTCTACGAAGCTGAGGCCATCTTCAATCGCGTCAGGAATATTAAAATCCTTTTGCGGTACAACTGTGATTTGCTCACTCGTCAGTAGCTGATTGATCTCGCGAACCTTGCCGGTATTGTTACTGGCCAATACGATCTGTTCGCCTACGTGATGTCCACTCATTTTGCTTAACCTCTCGCCCAATAATTACTATGCTTTGGGCGACTTACCTGAAGACTGTGCTTGGCAGCTTCATATTTTATCACCCTTATATATCTAACGTTCCAGCCTAGCGAATAATCGAAGGGGCGACTTCACATTATTGGTACTATCTGTTAAACGCTGCTCAATGCGGGAGCAAGAACGGGGTATCTCTTTTGAACTCAAACCAGGGAATCTCAGAGCAACTCAGAGGCAGACAATCTCCCGGCCTTGAATCAATCAGAGGTTCCTCAGTCTCTACATCTCTAGGTTGCCAGAGCTTGATGCTGAATTTTGCAGATCTGGTCTACACCCTGATTCGCCAAATCAAGCATTGCATTCAATTCATCGCGACTGTAGGCATTGCCTTCGGCAGTACCTTGTACTTCGATGAAACCCTGATTTTCATTCATCACTACATTCATGTCTGTCTCGGCATTTGAGTCTTCGGCGTAGTCGAGATCGAGCACTGGCGTGCCTTGGTAGATGCCAACAGAGACTGAGGAGACCATGCTCAGTAGTGGGCTCTCTTTCAGTTGGCCCTTTCCGCGGACATGCTCTATGGCATCCACCAGAGCTACGCAAGCACCGGTAATCGAGGCAGTACGCGTACCTCCATCGGCCTGAATGACGTCACAGTCCAGGGTGATGGTTCGTTCGCCGAGTGCTTTTAAGTCAACGGCAGCACGAAGAGAGCGCCCGATCAAACGCTGTATCTCGAGGGTTCTTCCTCCCTGCTTACCCCGGGCAGCTTCCCGTCCCATGCGATCAGTGGTCGATCTGGGTAGCATTCCATACTCTGCGGTGATCCAGCCCTGACCAGCGCCTTTGAGAAACCTGGGAACCGATTCATCCACGCTGGCAGTACATAATACTTGTGTATCACCAAAACAGACCAATACTGATCCTTCTGCGTGTTTTGTGTAGTGGCGGGTTATGCTGATCTTTCTCAGCTCATCAGGCTTGCGTCCGGAAGGTCTCATGTCGCAGGGGGTCTCCTTGGGGAAAATGAAAATTTAGGTGTCTATGAACAAGTCGTGGATAGAGATCTTGATTGCCAATCCGATTCTTGGGGGCGCTATTATGGGTTATAAGGGATTGGATGTCAGCTTAGGGAAATAAGAGTTCACAAATTCAGAAACAATAATTCTAAAAACAGCGCCACTTCAATTGTGCTCGGCTACAAGAGTCTGAATTGATCTGTTTTATCGTAATTTATTATTAAATCCGGATGGTTGTTCCTGGGATTGTTGAGTTCCAGGCTTACTGGGTAGTGCTCGATGTTACCATCTGGCCATGCCCTCAACAGGGGGGTAAGGGTCTGCCTGGTTTGGATCTCGGGATTAAGCCAGTTCTCAAAATCATCTGCTGCCAGGATGATCGGCATCCTGTCATGGATGGGAGCGACATCCCTATTCGCCTCTCCAACAATGATCGTACAGGAATCGATCTGTCTGCCTGATGCGTCTTGCCAATGCTCATAGAGACCTGCCAGTGCAAACATCGGCTGTGTGGTTGGTCGGAAGCAGTAGGGTTGCTTGATTCTGTTTTCACTTTTCCATTCAAAGAATCCGCTACAAGGAATCAGGCAGCGTCGGGTTTTAAATGCTGAACGGAAGGCGGGTTTGCTATCGACGGTTTCTGCTCTGGCATTGATGCATTTGTAGCCGATCTTTTCATCTTTTGCCCAGGATGGAATCAAGCCCCAATGAAACCCTTTTATCTCTCTTTTTTGTTGCAGAGAGACCACGGCAAGGATCTCTTGAGCAGGTGCGATGTTATATCTTGGTGTGACAGAGATGAGAGATGATTGAAGGTCAAAGTAGGCTTCAAGCTCCTCCTGCATCACATCAAGATAGAATCTGCCGCACATTGGTTTAACCCGAGTATTTAATCCTGCCCAATAGAATATTAGTAACCGTCATAGGATCCAAGCTACTGCAAATCCGCATCAGAACTATGACTTGCCGAACTTACCGCGCCTCTCACTAGCGTTTACCCATAATCGATCCCAATATCCCTCTGATGATCTGCTTTCCAAGATTTGAACCGATGGCTCGTGCGATCGATTTAGCAAAGGCTTCGCCAACGCCTTGTCTCTTTGAGCCGCCGCTACTGCGTTTACTACTATTGGCCTGTTTTTCAGCAGCTGCTTCGCTGGCTTGCTGCTCACGGCGTTTGATCAACTCTTCCTCACGCTTTTTCAGCAATTCATAGGCGGAGTCCCGGTCGACCAATTCACTATACCTGGATTTGAGCGGTGAGCGATCGATGATCTTTTTTCGCTCCTCTGCAGAGATAGGGCCGAACTGGGATCGAGGTGGGGACATCAGGGTCTTCTCCACCATGCTTGGAACACCCTTTTCATCCAGGGTGGAGATCAAGGCTTCACCCACGCCCAGGTTGCTGATCATCTCTTCAGTATCAAAGGCGGGATTCTCACGGAAGGTTTGTGCTGCTGCTTTGACCGATTTCCTGTCTTTTGGAGTGAAGGCGCGCAGTGCATGTTGAATGCGGTTACCCAATTGCCCGATGACCTGATCGGGGACGTCGTTAGGGTATTGGGTAATAAAAAATACACCAACCCCCTTGGAACGAATCAGTCGCACGACTTGGGTGATCTTTTCCAGTAGCGCTTTTGGTGCGTGGCTGAAAAGGAGGTGGGCTTCGTCAAAAAAGAACACCAGCTTGGGCAGGTCGGCATCACCACGTTCAGGCAACTCTTCCATCAGTTCCGAAAGCAGCCACAGCAGGAAGGTGGCGTAGATACGGGGTGAGTGATAGAGGGTGGTGGCATCAAGAATGCTGACCACGCCCCGACCGGAGAAGTCATTCTGCATCAGATCTTCGATACGAATCGCGGGCTCACCGAAAAAGATCTCTCCACCAGCCTCTTCCAGAGTCAGTAGTCTGCGCAGGATTGCACTGACGCTCTGCCGGGAAACCCGGCCATACTCCCGCTGTAGATCCTTGGCATTATCTGCTACCCAGTTGAGCATGGATCGAAGATCTTTCAGATCAAGCAGTAGCAGGCCTTCGTCATCGGCGAGGCTGAAGGCGATCTGAAGTACACCCTCCTGGGTCTCGTTGAGTTCTAAAAGATTGGCCAGAAGAGTGGGGCCCATCTCTGAGATCGTAGTGCGTACCGAATGACCCTGTTTACCGAATACATCCCAGAACAGTACTGGGCAAGGTTCAAAGTCATGTCCTTCAATATCGATATATTCGAGACGTTCAGTAATTTTGGGGTGAGCCTTGCCTGCACCTGCGAGTCCTGACAGGTCGCCTTTCACGTCAGCGGTAAACACAGGCACACCAAGGCGAGAGAATGATTCGGCGAGAACTTGCAGGGTTACTGTTTTACCAGTACCGGTTGCGCCTGTGATCAGACCATGACGGTTGGCCATGCCGGCGTTTAGAAGAATCTGTCGGTCGCCGTTCCCGCCGAGCAGAATATTGTTGTTTGTCATGGTTTTGGTCCTGATCTGTTAGTTGACAAAGATTTACCTTCTATACTGGTCAATCGCGACAGTTGGGGTAGACTCCGTGAAAGATACGGCTCTAGACGCGCCACACTAGTCTAGCCGCTATACTTATACGCTGATGACAATTCATTGATCAAGCGGGATCACGTATCCTGTAACATAAATTAGAGTTCTTTGTTTACCTTGGAGGTTAATAAGATGATGGAATTGGTTCAACAATTGGTTGCTGGAGCCGGGGTCAATCAACAACAGGCGGAGGGTGGAGCCGGGCTGCTGTTAGGATTGGTTAAGGATCAGCTCTCATCTGGGGATTTTGGCAAGGTTGCAGAGGCGGTGCCTGGCATCGATTCTTTGATCAATGCAGCGCCAAGTGAAGATTCTGGTGGCCTGGGTGGACTGCTTGGTGGTGTAGCCTCAGCGATTGGTGGCGATGGCCTGGGTAACATGGCTGCATTGGCCAGCGGTTTTTCCAAGCTCGATCTGGATGCCGGCATGATCGGCAAATTTGTACCTATCGTGCTCTCTTTTCTTCAGTCGCAAGGTGGTGATGGGGTCTCTTCCCTTGTAGCCAAGGTTCTGCAAGGGGATTAAGGGGTATTCAATGCGCTGGCGAGGTCAAAGGCAGAGTAACAATGTAGAAGACCGACGAGGTATGAGATCACCCTCACCCCTGGGATTGGGCGGTGGAGGGGGTGGATTGCTCAATCTACTGCCGATGGTGTTTAAACTGTTCGGGGTCAAAGGCGGGATCGTTGCCGTTCTGGCAATAGGCGCCTATGGATTACTGAGCGGCAATCTGGGTAGCATGCTCGGCGGCGGCACTGGAGAGAGTCTCTCCACTGGCGGTGGAGAGCCGGTGAAACAGAGTGCTGAGGAGCAGGAGTTGGTCAGTTTTGTTTCTGTGGTGCTTGCTGATACGGAAGCGACATGGCATCAGATGTTCAGCGAAATGGGATCGAAATACGAAGAGCCCAATCTGGTGTTGTTTCGTGGGGCCACCAAAACAGCCTGTGGATTCGGCCAGGCTGCCATGGGGCCTTTCTACTGTCCTGGTGATCACAAGGTTTACATCGATCTCAGCTTTTTCGATGACTTGAAGAAGCGTTTTAAAGCACCAGGGGATTTCGCTCAGGCATACGTAATTGCCCACGAGGTAGGGCACCATGTACAAACTCTTCTTGGTATTTCCAAAAAGGTACAAAAGGCAAAGGCATCACTGAGCGAAGTGGAGGGTAACAAACTCTCTGTACGTCAGGAGCTCCAAGCCGATTGCTTTGCCGGTTTATGGGCTCATAACGCAGATCGCTCCCGTCAGTTACTTGAGTCCGGGGATATTGAAGAGGGTCTCAGGGCTGCCAGTGCGATTGGTGATGATCGCCTGCAAAAGCAATCCCAGGGGTATGTCAGCCCGGACTCATTTACCCATGGCAGTTCGGCGCAACGGGTCAAATGGTTTAAGGTGGGTTTTCAGAGCGGTGACTTGAAAGGCTGTGACACCTTTGCCGCAAAACAGCTGTGAACAGATGAGGTGACGTGATGGGAATCATATCTTGGATTATTCTGGGACTTATAGCCGGTGCGCTGGCGAAATGGATTATGCCCGGAAAGGATGGTGGCGGCCTTATCGTGACCATGTTGCTGGGTATCGCAGGTGCCATACTTGGCGGTTATATCGGTAATTTTCTTGGCATTGGGAATGCCGGAGGCTTGAGCCTTAGTAACATTCTTACCGCAACAGCCGGGGCATTCCTGATACTCTTTGCCTATAGGTTGATTAAGCAGCCAAGTGGTGATGGGAAGGCGGTCGAAAAAAAGAGTGACCTATGAGGAGTGATCCATAGTGGCGTGGCAAAATTGAGCCTGATCATCAATCCTCTTCCAGGTCATCCACCATTTTACGCAGATCTTCTATCGCCTGACTGACGTCGACGTTCTCTTCGGGATGGTCGAGAATGCCCCTGTTCTTTTTCGTCAGTGACATGCTTATATCAGCAGGTTCAAGTTTGTTGTTACTCTCCCGCCAGCGCAACGCGACTACAGTGACGTTATCACTCTCAGGTTTGCTTGTGGTCTCAGCACGTTCTGCGAGTTGAGATATGTTATTCAGCAGTGGCCCATTTTTTTTGTAGAACATCTCCACCAGGGGGCGTTCCGGCAGTGGTCCCCAGAATCCGTCACTACAGAGTAGTACGACATCCCCCTGCTTGAGTTCATGTGGGCCACTGAGTTCGGCAACCGGTCTGTTACTGTTTCCACCCAGGCATCGGGTGACATAGTTGCGGAACTTATGGGTATGCACCTGAGCGGCAGAGATAATGCCCTGTTGTCTGAGGTGTTCCACGTAGGAGTGATCATCAGTGCGCAGATGGATGACGCCATCACGCATTATATAGAGTCGACTGTCGCCAATATGCGCCCAATATGCTTTATCTTCCTGGACAAGACAGAGAACCCCGGTAGTTCTTGGTTCGATGGGAGGTTCCTGTCGATCACCAAATGCGGTTATCTGCTGGTGGCTCATCTCCATCAGGCCTGAGAGGAAAAAGCGAGGATTTGATATTGGTTTGCGACTGGTCAGGAAGGCCTTGCGGGCATTGTCCATGAGGATTTGTGCCGCCATTTCCCCCTTTGGGTGGCCCCCCATTCCATCAGCGAGTGCCAGCAATATAGCATCTGGCGCTTCCATCACCAGGGCGCGATCCTGATTCATGGAGCGATTGCCGACCAGGCTGCATTGGGCTGTTTCGTACTTCATATTGCTCTCTTTTCGTCAAACAGCTCAGAAATGGCACTTTCAGTATCAATCGCACTATTATTGTCTTGCAGTGCATTGAGAAGTTCGCTGGCATTTTGTGGCCGCTTCTCATAATCGATCTCCATCGCCCAATCGATCGCTTCAAGCATCGCTGCCGGATATCTTCTGCGGTAGATCCTTGCCGCAGGCTTCAATTTCTCTTTGGCATGTCGCTCAATGGCTGAGGGCGGGGCTTTGCCATCCAGGCAGGCGCGCATGCTTGCGCCAATGGCATAGACATCGCTCCATGGTCCGACATTGCCTGATTGGTAATACTGTTCAACAGGGGAGAAGCCAGTGGTTACGACACGGCCGGTGCGTGTGCCCTCATTGCGCACTTCGTGAACGGCACCAAAATCGAGTAACAGAGGGTTGCCGCCGGTACGGAGGTGGATATTGCTGGGTTTGATGTCGAGATGCAGCAGATTACGGGAGTGGATCTGACTTAATGCATCCAAAATTGGCGGAAACACGGTCATGATGAATCTGGTGCTGAGGCTGCCACTACGCTTCTTTATGTAGCTGGCCAGGTTCTTACCACGCTCGTGATCCATTACAAGATACCCCGTGTTGTTGGCCAGAAAGAAGCCTCTTACCTGGACAATATTGGGGTGTCGCAAGGAGGCCAGAACCTTGGCTTCCTGGTAGAACAGGCGCAGGCTGCGATTGAAATTATCGATCTGCTTCTCTTCAAGGGGGACGACTTTACCATTGCTGCTGCGGCGGGCGAGTTTCTTCGGCAGAAACTCTTTGATTATCACTTCGTCCTGAGTGTCTTCGTCCTCTGCCAGGTAGATCAGGCTGAAGCCTCCACTCGCAACGACCTTCATGATGACATAACAGTCAATTTCTGTGCCTTCCGGCATGCTGTCTCGAAGCTTATCCATATAAGATCCGCGAAGGTTCGTCTCGGCTTGTGTCGCTATCCATCATCACACTGATTATAAGGCCTTTTTATAGAAATGCCGCTACTCTCTATGGTTTTGTGTGCCTTTCAGAGTGAAAAGGTGATTTTCATCAAAAAAACAGTAGGCATATAGAAGCCGAACCATGCATAGAGTTGCTGCACACCCAGATTTAGCGGCGTCTCAAGGTAAATCTGAAATCAAAACGCCAATATTGGTATATTTTTGCCCCATAATGTGGCGTATCGCTTATCATAGTCAGACTTTCTTAACGGGTGGTTATGGCTGCGACTTATATAACCACTAAATTGTTTCAACAAGAAAACTCAGGCATATGATTATGATCAGTAGTATGACTGCCTTCGCAAGGGAAGAGTACCGGGGTGACCTGGGAAATATGAGCTGGGAGATCCGCTCGGTTAACCATCGCTACCTGGAGGCTTTTTTGCGTTTGCCAGAAGAGCTCAGGGCTCTGGAGCCTTCGGTCCGGGAGCGTCTCAACAGCCGTTTGGGGCGAGGCAAGCTCGATGTCAGTCTGAAGTTTAAAGCCGGGGTTGCTGCCGATGCCTCTTTACGCATCAACCAGCGTCTGGTGGAGCAGCTAATGGGGGCAGAGCAACAGTTGCTGGAAGCGACTGATCTGAGTCCCAGTATACGATCCGGCGATCTGCTCAGATGGCCTGGAGTTTTGGAAGAGGCGGAGCGTGACTATACGCCGGTTAAACAGCAGGCGATGCAACTGCTGGAGACAGCTATCGACAGTTTGATCGATAATCGATTGCGTGAAGGCGAGCGGTTGGGAGAGATCATCAGATTGAGATGTGATGCTCTGGAAGGGGAAGTGAGCCGGGTGCGAGGTTTGATGCCTGAGGTATTGGATTCTGTGCGCAGCCGAATCAGGGACAGGTTATCAGAGGTGATGGAAGAGCTGGATGAGTCTCGTGTTGAGCAGGAGATGGTACTGTTGGCTCAGCGACTCGATGTGGATGAGGAGCTGGATCGTCTGGAGACCCATATCGATGAGGTGAGACGGGTACTCGAGGTTGATGAGCCGATTGGACGTCGACTCGACTTTCTGATGCAGGAGCTTAACCGGGAGGCAAACACCCTGACCTCAAAGTCGAACAATGTGGAAGTCACTCGCTCTGCTGTTGAGATGAAGGTGCTTATCGAGCAGATGAGAGAGCAGGTGCAAAATTTGGAATAATTATTTTTCTGGCTGCTATTTTTGTTACAGAATTTAGGTTCAAGTGACAGATGACTGAATGCAGGAGAAATATCCAAAGTTCATTTATACCCGGCTTCTTTCTGGGCACGAACGGCGAGGACAAACACAGTATCTATTTCGGCAACGAACCAGTATAGCCTTACATAGCCTTTGGATCGTTGCCCAATAACCAGTTCGCGCAACTCTTACGTAGTTTCTCGACCGATATACGGGTTACTCTCAAGAACGGAGATGGCGCTGACGATACGATGCTCTTCAGCGTCGATACGCTCGGCTATAGCATCAAGAATCAGGGCATGTGATGTTGATCCCAGGTTCTTTGCTACTTTTGCAAGTCGATCCTTTAGTTCGGTGGGGAGTCGGATGGTGGTGGTAGACATGCTGTTTCCTTGAGCAAGGTGTATCTATTGGGGAGAGGGTGTACGCGAAGCGTTTCATCTGGTTGAAAGATAAAACCGCATTGATCGTTCATATTTATCTTGCTGATTGTTGGAGAAAATAGGGTGTTCATTCTCCCCCTCTCCCCCGGCCCCTCTCCCGCGTGGGGAGAGGGGAGTTTATCTCCCTACCTATTTAAGATACTGATGACTTATAAGTTTTTTCTAGCCGTGACCCTCTGCTTTACGATGTTTTTCTTGTCTCAATTCTCAATCAGCAATAGAAACAAGCAGCAATGAATCAGTTACAACCGTAATAGTAGTGATTAGGGATCGATTTAGATCAATTGTCGGTTAGTTTCGCCACTGCTGAATCGACAGTTTTATTCAGTTTTTTAATCGATTTCTCCATGATCTGGGCGACCTTGGGTTCCATCATGGCACTCATCATTTCAAAATTCATTCTTGAAATAACCACGCTGCCATCACTTTTACCATAGACGGACAAGCCGCAGGGCATCATGGCAGAGACATAGCGAGTTTCGTCATCAGCGAGTAGAGGCATTGCATTCTTACCACTGGTGATTTTGAAAATCACCAGGCCGCCAGGTACATCGACACCTTTCTTGGCGAGTCTCTTGCCTAAGTCAATTTCAGCAATGAGTTTCCAGCCATCAGTTTTCAATTGTTCTCTTAATGTATCCAGGCTCTTGCGGTAGTCTTGTTGAATAGTACGTTCAACAACAATGGCGTGAGACTGCTTAGCATCCTCGGGAATGGTGTTTTCAACTGACATGGCAACAGATGAGGTAGCCATGGAAATGGCTAAAATCAGACTGGAAATTGTTTTCTGATATTTCATAGAGATGCTTTCCTGGGATGGTTATTGATCAAAAAGATTTGGCGCATCTTTCAGAAAGTTGTCCCGACAAGCATTGAGATTCCGCAATCTCAACTTTATCTGTAAGGGTATTGAGGCTTTTATCGGGCACTGATTTAAGATTATTTTTCCTGATCAGGGTGGGATGCTGCTACTGAAGCGATAACGACTCCATTAGAGGTATAGTGATAGCGCTGATATCATTAAAGCCAAACAGATTTCAGAGCCTAAAAATCAGTAGCTTGTCAGGGAGTTAGCTGCAGCCGATGTCGTTCAAATGACAGTCCCGGTGAGACTCACCGGGTTCTCACACCGCATACCTCTGTGCGTGGTAGATAAAACCAGTCAACCTGTCAGTACTCCTTGCAATCCAATCTCCAGGCGTCCAAATCGAGGTTCTTGTACAACCAGTCTAGACCCATGCTGTTTGCCTGAGGGCAAAATTGAGTGGGATCACCTTTGTATTCCACACCAAATACAGCTTTATTCATCTGAATAAACGGTAATAGCAGATCACATTCGTAGTATTGAAAGCATTGCTCATTGAGCGCCCAATCGAAATGGATGACCAGATCCTCAATTTGGTCCAGATCATTTTTCAAACCAACAGAGAGTCCCCGGTTGTGCGCTTCCTGAGCCAACCAGATGTTGAAGTCTAACTGGTCCTGATAGGTGAGCGGAAAACCGGTGTTGTTGGTATAACCATCCACATTGTCTGGATCAACACCGTCACAGTTTTTGCTGACCGCCAGGTCAAGGCGTGCCTGAAGTATGGGGCCGAGTTCATTCAGACGTCGGACATCCAACCAGGCTTCACCGGGCCAACCGTTACTGTTGCCTTTTACAGTGGACGGATAGTGATCGGCATCGGGACGCCACTCTTCCCAACTACCTGCACTGAAATAACAAATCACGGTTTTACCCTGGGCATGGAGTTGGTCAATCAGGCTCTGCGGAGTATCGAAGAGATCGATATCGTACATCTGAAGGTTATAGCTGGTGTCGATATCACCCTGTAGCTGCAGTTGCCACGAGGTTCCGGGGGCAGGTTGCCAGATGTCGCCTGGAAGAGGTGGTGGCGGTGGTGGTGGTTCATCCGCGGATTGTAAGCTAATGCTCAGAGCCAGATAGTCGAGGTCACTGTCATCCCCTTCATTGCGGGTGAAATAGCGCAGTTTGAGTCTGTTATTCCTGTTTATATAGCGATCAGGGGCGCCGCTCACTTCAGCGCGGATCAGGCTCCATTCCCAGTTAGGTACGCCGGAATTATCCGTCAGTGATATCCACTTGGCACTGACAAAGTCCCTGATCTGCCACCGCCAGCGCTGTTCTGAACGGGTGGGACCCTTGTAGTTGGCGGCAAACGACAGGGTGTTGATTGCTGATGGATCCTTGTCTGCAGGAAGTTCGAAGGAGAAGATTCCGGTGTAGCCTCCAGAGCCGGTATAGAACTCCTTATAGGTGTTCCAGTTATCGTCGGCGCCTGTTTGCTCCTGTACCGATAGTACCGATAGTTCCTGTTCGCTGTGATTGCCCCTTTTGCTGGTCAGCTTGATCGGGTGGAGTGTCAGTTCTGTCTCTGCGAGCACTTCGGTGTGCCACACAAAGCAGAGAAAGAAGAAAACAACAGAGAATGAACGAACTACCTTGTTATTCATGATGATGCAGCCTTTATTACTCCACGGGAGCAGTGTAATTAATAAAAACCAAACCTATTGTGAAGGCAATCAAAAAAATGATCGTAGCTTTACTAGGGCCTATTCGATTAGTGTTAGCAGGCCCTAACATATTACAGTTGAAAATGTTTAGAGATTGCCTCAGCGCAATCCCCTGTTTCACTATTGATATCCAGCTGGGCTCCTTGAGGTGATATGCAGCTGATAGTTACCAGCTGGTCTCCCTCTATGCCTACCACCCGCATTACCCGCATTGGATTATTGCTGTATATGAGGTCGATCACTGCCAACTGACGTTCACCTATCCACTCATAGTGTCCCTTGGCTTGGGCGTGGCTGAATCGCTCATGTTGCGGAATGTTGTTTCGATCGTAGGTTTGCTGAAGACTCTGTTCTGCTCCCTTTTGATACTCATCCGTCAATTGCTGAAGGTATCCTTCGTCGAACGAGGATTGAGTCAATCCCTCAGCTGGTTGTTTACTGATCTTTACATTGGAGGGTTCAGGAGAAAGGCCACAGCCTGCAAGCAGCAGACAGATTATGAGTGACTGAAGGGTGGCGCGTAGCATACTGTTTCCTGGCTCAAGCTTTAAATCCCGCCATTCTAGCTTAAATGAAGCCGCCATTTCATGATTTTGCAGAGGATACTTACTAACCAGGCCATAGAAATTGATATCTAAGGTCTGGTTAGTAGCTACAACAGCCGAAGGTAAACTATTTGCTCGCCGGGTTTAAAAGAGTAGCGTCAATTATCTACCTCGATAATTTCTGCCAACATCCCCTTCAGAGGTTTTGGTTTTCCAAAGTGATAACCCTGCCCATAATCCACGCCTATGTTTTTCAGGGCCTGACTGGTGGTTTCATCTGAAACAAACTCAGCGATTACCTTTTTTTCCATAAAGTGTGCGATCTCAGTAATCGAACTGATCATGGCGTAATCTGCCGGTTTGTTGAGAATCTCCCGTACAAAGATGCCATCGATCTTGACATAATCCACGGGGAAGTCCTTCAGGTAAGAAAAAGAGGCGTATCCAGAGCCAAAATCATCCAGTGAAAACGAACAGCCAAGTGCACGAATATCATTTATTGTATCGGCAGTATCGCTGATATCCCCGACCAGTGCTGTTTCTGTGATCTCAAATCCAAAATTCCTGGTCTGTAGGGATGATGATTTAATGCGATCTATAAGTTGAGCTTTGAATTCGCCATCTCCCAGTGATTTGCCTGAGAGGTTGATAGAAAAACTGTGCCCCTCTGGCAGGCGGTCAGCATAGGGTTCAACCTGTTGAAAAAATGCGTCTACCACCCAGAAGTCGACATCCCGCATCAAGTCATAGGTTTCTGCAGCCTGTATGAATGAGACAGGGGATTCGAGTTCCCCTTCGTCATTTAGAATACGCAGTAAGATCTCATGGTGATGAGGCAGTGTATTTGCTGCCTGAAGAGGTACTATTGGTTGAACAAACAACTCCATACGTCCTTTCGCCAATGCCTCTTTGATTGTGGGCAGGGACTCTACCAGTTGCTGGCGTGCCTGATAGACAGGGTCACTTTCAAGGTAGATGCGTGTGCAGTTACCGCCGCTCCGTTTGGCCGTGTTGCAAGCAGCCAAGGCAGCTTGCATCAGTTTATCCGGTCTCTGAACATCCGATTCGATCTGCACAACACCAATGCTGGCTGTTGCTGGAATAAGCCTCCCTTTCCATTTAAAGGAGGCTTCATCGATTGCCTGGCGAAGCATCTCTGCAGATTGGTAGCCAATCTCGAGATTCTGCCTCGCTAATAGAAGGGAAAACTCATCATCACCGATACGCCCCAGGAAACCATCGTCTGGCAGATAGCTGAGAAGAATGTCTGTCACAGTCTGGAGTAGTTCGTCGCCGCCCTCGAATCCACAAAGATCGTTGACCACCTGGAATTTATCCAGGTCTATCTGAAGCAGTACACCTGCGTTGTCATATTGCCATCCATCGATATGCTTTTTCAGTTCAGACTCAAAGGCTCGTCGGTTGGATAGACCGGTTAGTGGATCGATATCCGACTCCTGTTTGAAGTCGTTATAAGTATTGGAAAGGATGGTCTCAATGGTTCTTTCAATAATCGGTTTTGCTGAGCTCTCCATTGGACGGATATGGTGGCTGGCAAAACGATTTGCAAGTTGTGGCAGTGCCTCATCCAATGCTTTGAAACCATCTCCGTCTACCAGTAGATACCTGCCTGATTTCGGGTTCTTCCATGCCAGACTGAGAATTCTTGGGTGCTCAGGATCTTCCTGCTCCACCAGCCAGGTATCGAGAGCAAACTTACTCAACTGTTTTTGCCACTGCTGATCCTCTACTGAGGGTGTGCTGGTTTTTTGGTGGATGTTCATCCCCTGAAAGTAGTGGTGTAGATAGGCTTCATTGGCCTCTATTCGCAGATGGGGAAAGTTGTCACCTTCCAGACCACATTCAAGCAGTCGTTGCAACTCCAGCTCAAACCCTTGTGCCTGCTCGGCGTAGATTGGGTAGTCGGTAAAGCCTTTGTGAATCGTAGTAAGCAGTGCTTTCTGCTGAATCGCTGTAAGATGATGCTCACCTGGTGGGTCGGTAAAAATTTGGTGTAGCTGTTCTACTATCTGAAGATAATTTTGCCAGCCTTTATTGCCGGTTTTTTCCAAAACTGCAGTCTGAACCATCAGGTTGACCCAGCCAAACCGAAACAGTTTATCGACTATGGGAGAGATTGTTTGGTCAAGTAGAAGCTTAGCCAGGGCCTCATAAGTTGCTGTTTGGGCCTGTCGAAGTTTCTCATCTTTGAGGCAGCGAGAGATAGAGAGCTTTCGGTTGGTTTTAAATCGCTTGAGCTGCTCTTTGTGCAACCTGATGATTTCATCTGTCACTTCATCGATATGACTATAGTGGCCACTTTCCACCGCTTCAGTGATCACTGCCAATTGCTGCGATTCTCTATCTCTTAGCATTGAGCTACGGGTGCCCTTATTCACATAAGGTTTCATTGATTCAATCGAGTCGAGCAGGTGCCGTACTGGGTGATCAGGGTTTTCAAGCAGGTTGGTATCTTTTAGAACTGCTTCGATGATCAGAAACTTTAAGCTGCCCATCAGTGAACGTAATTCGTTACTGATCAGTGGGTCTTCGCTCAGTGTGGCGACCAGCTCCTCGCCCGCACCGATGGCAGCTCTGGCTTCGGCGGATAGTTGAATCGGTTTACTACTCTCCTGCTGTAGAAGGTTCTCAATTTGCTGTTGCAGTGTGGCGGTCTGCTGTTGCGATAGAGAAGCAATACTGGTCAGTATCTCCTTCTGTTCGTCTGCCGACATGCCCTGTGTAGCTGACTGAGTATCCTCTGTTTGATGGAGTTGATGTAAGTTACTGAGATGTTCTATAGGGTTGTCGGAGATAGTGCCGGTTTCGGCTGTTTTTACAATAGTCCATTGGTTTTTGGTTTCAGCTTCCCCGACTATTTTTTGCTGTCGCATCTGTTGCAGCAGTTTTTCATAAAGTGTTTTCAGGGTATTAAGCAGGTTTTTACTGAAACTATTCAGGAGCAGTTTGGTGATTTGAACGTCAAACTGATAGCCATCTAAACTATTTTTGAATGTGCTCAACAGAGTGATTGGAGAGATCGGATTGAGTTCGTTATGGATATTATCCTGGCATAGATAACTGAGTGCTGACTCAATATGGTAGAGCTGACGGGAAACTTTGGATTCAAGCTGTCGAGCCACATCATTCACCAGAATCCATGTCTCAATTTCTTGTGTCTCTACCAAGGCCATCTCATCCAATTGCTCGGGTTCTGAGTCTAATTTGCCTTTGGATTCTCCTGTCAGTTCGGTAAAGCTGATTTCTATTTGTTGAATAAACTCTTCAGCTAAGGTTTGGTGATCCTTTTCCAATGTGTTGAGTGCGAAGAAGAGGCTGGATTGCTCCTGTGGATCACTGGTATCCGTAATCCTCTGCTGAAGTTCCTGCTCTGCTTGAGCGGAAAAACTGAGCAGACAATTTTTGAGAAAAGGTTTAGCTGTTTTCTGGACTTGATTGATTGCCTTTCGACTCTGCTCCGGATCAGAGGTTATATGTCCGGTCTCTTGACGGGTATCTTCATTTTGCGCTTCTGCAGATAGAGACTGGTAGAGCCTGTCGCCACCACTGTCGCTAAATGCGGCGCCCATTCCACCGTTATCAAAGTAGACTACCTCGACAGCAACCTGACTGGAAGTGTCAGAGATCGATAGCCGCACTTTCTGACGCTCAGGCTCAGCTATGTAGCCATGAGTGAGGACGTCGTTCAGGTTTTCATTCAGACACTGAAGATAGACACCACCCCGGGAGTAGTTGAGCATACGACAACCATCGTAGACCTGAGATTGAAATTCGATGGTGACAGGAATATCTATCTTAAGTCGCGGATGCTGCCGACGATTCCTTTGATCTTTCAATGCATGAATCCTATGAAAAGCAGCCTATATCGTTCTTAATTGGTGTAGGGTGAGACTATACCTGTATCGGCACTATGCCGGGTGGTCTTTAACTCATAAATATTGTGCTGTCATTGAGCGATGCTATCTTCAATCTGATGGCAAGGCCGTTCAGCTGAAATAATAGAGGTGCCCTTGAAAATGTGTGGTTTTTCCAACCACTTACTGACGAGGTACACTAGATAATTGTCTGACGATATTATGAGCTATGAATTGATCCAAATTTTTGAATTGTTCTGTTTTCTGTAATAGTCAGATCCTATTCGATTCGTGTTAACAGGCCCTAGTATGATGAAACGCTGTAGCTCTTTTACCAGTATATTACTTCTTCTGATCATGGTTGCCTGTACCACCAGTCCCACTGGGCGCAAGCAGTTGATGATCATCAGTGAAGAGAGTGCGATCAACTCTTCGAAAGCGGCCTATATTGAGATGCTAAAACCCTATGAAGAGGAGGGTAGACTTGATAGTGATCCACAACTCAAAGCCAGGGTGTCGCGTATCACTGGGCGTCTCATCGCTCAGGCAGTGGAGATGCGTCCAGAGACTAAGGAATGGGCATGGAGCATGAAGATACTGGATGATCCGGAGATGGTAAATGCCTGGGCGATGGCTGGGGGTAAGATGGCGCTCTACACCGGGCTGGTTGAGCAGGTAAAGCCAACTGATGATGAGTTGGCTCAGGTATTGGCTCATGAAATATCCCATGCCTTGGCCAAACACTCTGCTGAGAAGATGTCTGTCGCCATGGCCAGTCAGTTGGGGATGGTTGCGGTAGCTGCATCGACTGACAACCGGGCAGTGCTTGCCGGCTCTATGATGGCGGCAAAATTGGCAATCGACTTGCCGAATAGCCGCACAGCTGAGGAGGAGGCAGATAGAATCGGTATTGAGTTGGCTGCCAAGGCTGGATACGATCCAAGAGCGGCGGCCACGCTATGGAAAAAGATGGGCGAAGTGTCTGCTAGCCGGGTACCGCAATTTCTCAGTACACATCCCAGCCCGTCCAATCGCGCCGAGACACTCGGCAAGCTAGCGGATAAGATGATGCCCTATTTCGAGGCGCCCGGTGAGCGCCCCAGCTTCAATTTTTGAAAATTACCAATATCCATATATCAGGACTCAAAATGGCCACAGGCACGCTCTACATCCTCTCTGCACCATCCGGGGCAGGTAAAACAAGTCTGTTGAAAGTGCTGCGTGAGCAGGATGGCAAATTGCATGTCTCTGTCTCCCATACCACCCGACCGATGAGGCCAGGAGAAGAGAACGGCAGGGACTACCACTTTGTCGACAAGGAGACGTTCCTGCAGATGGTTTCATCCGACGCTTTTTTAGAACATGCAGAGGTATTCGGTAACTACTACGGAACCTCTGAGGCTGAGGTCAGGGGGCAGCTGGATGGGGGTAGGGATACGGTGCTGGAGATCGATTGGCAGGGGGCGCGTCAGGTGAGGGCGCGTTTTCCTGAGGCGGTGTCGATCTTTATTCTGCCACCCAGCCCTGAGGCACTGCATGAACGCCTGAGTGCCCGGGGACAGGATAGTGAGGAGGTCATCCAGGGACGCATGCAGCAGGCTGTGAGTGAAATGTCCCATTACGATGAGTTCGACTATTTAGTGATTAATGATGAATTCGATACAGCTCTGGGAGAGCTCAGGGCCATTGTTAATGCTGATCGGCTACGACTGACATACCAATCAGATCGCCACGCGGAACAGATCAAGGCATTGCTACAGATCTAGTGTGGTGCGTCATATAAACCCTGTATTTAGAAAGCCGCTCAAGTCGTGAGTACAAGGCGCAGCCCGCAGGTAATGGTTGTTCCCTTACCAAGGGGTGCAACGCCGTAATCGCGGCTTGAGTGGCTTCCCGCAGGGCGAGGCAGGTGATTTAAACGCAAACTGAGATAGGCCTTGTCGAAATATAGGGTTTATATGACGCACCACATTAGTGTACCTCCGCCGGGTTAGGGCACTATCTTGCCATCAAATGTCCCACTTCAGATGTGGGTATCTTCGTAATGTTTACCTATAAAGTACTTTCCTTGATATCTATCGCACTACTTATTGATGCTCGATATGATTCATATGGGTGCAACACTGGCCAATTAGGATTGGATCTCAATCCTACAAGCTATAATATAGCGACCCTTAATTTGAACTGCGGATTGATGATCCGAGATTCCGCAGTCGATCGCTGATATCTGATGTAAGGTAATGATATGCCACTTCAAATAGTGAAGTTTATGTTCCCCCATTGGGTGAACTCATTAACGCTACATGTCCATGTTCGACTACGGATTCTGGGATAATGGCCGGAAAACTCTATATCAAAACCTTCGGTTGCCAGATGAACGAGTACGATTCGTCACGTATGGCGGATGGTTTGCGCGTGGCCGCAGGTCTGGAGTTGACCAATGACCCTGAGCAGGCGGATGTGCTGCTTCTCAATACCTGTTCTATTCGGGAAAAGGCTCAGGAGAAGGTCTTCTCCCAGTTGGGGCGGTGGCGACCCTGGAAAGAGCGTAATCCCGCCCTGGTCATAGGTGTGGGTGGTTGCGTGGCCAGTCAAGAGGGTGAGGCCATTCGGCAGCGAGCCCCCTATGTGGATCTGGTTTTTGGTCCTCAGACCTTGCATCGGTTGCCTGAAATGGTGAAACAGGTTCGTCTTCAGCGACAACCGATGGTCGATGTCAGTTTTCCAGAGATCGAAAAGTTCGATCGACTGCCTGATCCCCGGGCAGAAGGCCCAACGGCATACGTTTCTATCATGGAAGGATGCTCAAAATATTGCACATACTGTGTAGTGCCATTCACTAGAGGTGAAGAGATCAGCCGCCCATTCGATGATGTCATCGCTGAGGTGGCAGGTTTGGTGGAGCAGGGGGTTCGCGAGATCCATCTGCTGGGTCAGAATGTGAACGCCTATCGGGGAGAGATGGACGATGGAGAGCACGCTGATCTTGCCCTGTTGATCGAGTTCGTAGCGGCAATCGATGGTGTTGAGCGGATTCGTTTCACCACATCCCATCCCGTTGAATTCTCTGATCGACTGATAGAGGTCTATGCTCAGGTTCCGGAATTGGTGAGTTTTCTGCATCTTCCAGTGCAGTCCGGTTCAGACCGTGTATTGGCGATGATGAAGCGGGGGCATATGGTGCTTGAATATAAAGCGAAAATAGCCCGTTTACGCAAAGCGCGCCCTGAAATCACCATCTCTTCAGACTTTATTGTCGGATTCCCCGGTGAGACTGAAGCGGATTTTGAGCAGACCCTTCAGCTTATCGAAGAGGTCGGTTTTGATCACTCCTACAGTTTCATCTATAGTCGCCGTCCCGGTACACCGGCTTCAGATCTGCCCGATGATGTACCGCTGGAAGTCAAACAGAAACGTCTGGAGCGGCTGCAGCAGTTAATCAACACCCAGGCGCAAAGCATCAGTCGCCAGATGGTGGGAACTACCCAGCGCATCTTGGTAGAGCGACCAGCGAAAAAGAATCCGGCACAACTGGCGGGTCGTACCGAAAATAACCGGGTGGTTAATTTTGATGGACCAGCCGAACTCATTGGACAGTTTGTCGAAGTCCGAATCACCGAGGCACTGCCAAATTCGCTGCGAGGCGAATGGTCAGGCCGGCTTAAGGAAAGTGCAGTTGGCTGAACATCCTCAATCTCTCGATCTGGCTCTGGAGCCAGCGGACAATTCAAGACTTGCCAATGTCTGCGGTCAGTTGGATGAACACCTGCGCCTAATAGAGCGGCGTTTGGGTATTGAAATCAACAATCGGGGTAACCATTTCCGTCTGATTGGAGAGGGAAATGCCATTCAAGCCGGAGAGCAGGTGTTGCAGGATCTCTATCGCGTCTCTGTGAATGAGGTGCTGGAACCGAAGCGGGTGCATCTGTTTTTACAGGAAGCAGGCGTGGATGAATTACTTGACCAGGATAAGCTGGCTGATCTGCCCGAAACAGTTATCAAAACCCGCCGTGGATTGGTGCGTCCCCGGGGTGGGAATCAGAAAGAGTATCTGCATAAGGTGCTCACTCACGATATAAACTTCGGTGTTGGGCCTGCTGGAACGGGTAAGACCTATCTGGCGGTAGCCAGTGCAGTGGATGCCCTGGAACGTGACCAGGTGAGACGTATCCTGCTGGTGCGGCCTGCGGTAGAGGCCGGTGAGCGACTCGGATTTCTGCCTGGCGATCTGGCACAGAAGATCGATCCCTATCTGCGTCCGCTCTACGATGCGTTGTATGAGATGTTGGGCTTTGAGAAGGTCGCCAAGCTGGTGGAGCGGAATATCATTGAGATTGCGCCACTGGCCTACATGCGCGGTCGTACCCTTAATGAATCCTTTGTCATTCTTGATGAGGCGCAAAACACAACACCCGAACAGATGAAGATGTTTCTGACCCGGATTGGTTTCGGTTCAACTGCAGTAATCACAGGGGATGTGACTCAAATCGACCTGCCCAGGGGGCAACAGTCCGGATTGCGTCAGGTTACGGAAGTACTGGCCAATGTCGAAGGTATCAGTTTTACTTTCTTCAATGCTCGCGATGTGGTTCGCCATCCTGTGGTACAAAGGGTGGTTCGTGCCTATGATGACTTCGAGCTGAGGTCCTGACCGCCAACATGAGTCGCTTGATGCTGGAGATTCAAAGGGTTGCTGAGCGATCTCAGGGTCTGCCCCAAGATGAACAACTGCTTGCCTGGGCTGAAGCTGCACTCGAGACCGGTGAGAATGAGGTGGAAATGGTCATCCGTTTGGTGGATGAGCCAGAGAGCCAGCAGTTGAATCGGGACTATCGAGGCAAGGACAAGCCGACCAATGTACTCTCCTTTCCATTTGATGCCCCTGAAGTGGTTACAACGCCTTTAATCGGTGATCTGGTGGTTTGTGCACCAGTGGTCGCTCGGGAGGCGCAACAGCAGCACAAGACCCTGGAGGCCCATTGGGCACATATGGTGATTCATGGTGTGTTGCATCTGCAGGGATATGATCACCAGACCGATGAGGAGGCAGAGATGATGGAGGATAGAGAGCGTGAAATCCTTCAAACCCTACAGTTTTCAGACCCCTACATTAACGAGAAGCAATGAACAGCGAAGATCGATTAAGTAGCGGTTCCTCCAAACGCTGGCTGGAACGAATCAGTCGAATGTTTGGTAGTGAACCGCAAGACAAGGAGCAGATCTACAGCCTATTGAAGGAGGCCAACGAGAGGGAGTTGTTTGACAATGACGCCCTGAGCATGATGGAGGGTGCGATGCTGGTTTCCGAGCGGCGAGCGCGGGACATCATGAACCCCCGTTCCAAGCTGGAGGTGGTGCGTGCTGGAGATAGTCTGGATGAGGTCTTAAAGGTCGCCATAGAGTCAGCTCATTCCCGACTGCCGGTAATCGGAGAGGATGTGGATGAGGTTCTGGGGCTGCTTTTATCAAAGGATCTGTTGCCGTTCTTTCAAAAGGAGCAGCGAGATGAATTTGATCTGCTTGAGGTTATGCGTGAAGCACTCTTTGTTCCGGAGGCGATGCGCCTGAACCAACTGTTAAAGAACTTGAAATTGAGCCGTAACCATATGGCCATTGTTGTTGATGAATATGGTTCAACAGCGGGTATCGTGACTCTGGAGGATCTGCTTGAGCAGATCGTTGGCGAAATAGAGGATGAACACGATACACCTGAAGACGAACCGCAAGCGTAAGCAGTTCATCAGCTCAATTTTATGAAGCAGTGCTACAGCGGCGTTTTGATGCCTTGCCGCAGGCAGGCACACTTCGGCTGAAGACAACATACTTAGTCGCCGGGTTAATAGTAAGCTTGAAAAAAGTAAGTAACCCAACTGTCGGCTAGAGGATGGAAGGTATACCCACAGTGCAATTGCTATTACGCGCCCCACGGTTAACGGCCTTTATCTCAGGTGGACTTGCCACGCTGGCATTTGCCCCTTTCAATCTCTGGTTGATGGCGGTTTTAAGCCCGCTTCTGCTCTTCCTTATCTGGCACCATGGCAGAGGCGCTAGCTTCCAAACGGGTTTTGCCTATGGTGTGGGGCTGTTAGGGAGCGGTGTCTCCTGGCTGTATGTCAGTGTCGCCCAGTTTGGAGACCTGGGGTGGCTCTTTCCTTTGCTGCTTACCCTGGGGTTTATCCTCTTTGTATCCCTATACTACGGTTTGCTGGGATGGGTTGCCTCTTACTTTGAATCAGTTGCCGTTACACCAAAACTGCTGTTGATCTATCCCTCCCTATGGGTCTTGATGGAGTGGCTCAGAGGTTGGTTTTTAACCGGCTTTCCCTGGCTGCAGTTAGGTTATTCTCAGGTTGATTCACCACTTGCAGGATATGCGCCTCTGCTTGGCGTATTGGGTGTAACCTGGGCTGTTACGCTCACTGCAGGGTTATTGTCTCACCTCTTGGATGTTCAGGGTCGCAGGATCTGGTTGCTGTCAGGTCTGGTGGTGATCTGGCTCGGAGGTTGGTCGACGAGCCAGATAGAGTGGAGTAGCCAAAACGGTAAACCTGTCACAGTTGCTTTGATACAAGGCAACATACCTCAAGCGCAAAAATGGGCGCCTGAGCAATTGGCTCCCAGCTTGGTCTTGTATGCCAATCTTTCACGGGATAATCTCGATAAAGATCTGGTGATCTGGCCGGAAACGGCTGTCTCTGCCTTTCAGTATCAAGTTGAAGCGGCGTTTATTCAGCCACTTGAAAAACGGGTCCGGGATCATGATTCAAACCTGGTGTTCGGTGTGGTGCAGATGGATTCCTCTCGGGAACACTACTACAACGCCCTGGTGGCTCTGGGTAATGAGGAGAGGGGTAACTATTACAAGGGACACCTGGTGCCATTTACTGAGTATCTGCCACTGAAATCGATACTCTGGCCTCTGGTTGAGTTGTTTACAATTCCGATGTCTGATTTCTCCGCTCGCATCGAAGAGAAACCATTGATGAAGGTGGGTAATCACGCCGTTGGTATGTCGATCTGTTATGAAGATGCCTTTGGAAATGAGATGATTAAGGCATTACCTGAGGCGGCTTACCTGATCAATGTGAGTAATGATGCCTGGTTTGGCGACTCCCTGGCTCCCCATCAACATCTGCAGATTGCCCGTATGCGAGCCCTTGAAACGAGTCGCTATCTGTTACGCGCCACGAATACTGGAATCTCGGCAATCATTGGGCCTCTTGGCGAGCTTCAGGGGCGATCGGCGCTACAACAGCAGGATGTGTTGCACGGAGAGATTCTGCCGTTGAGTGGCATGACCCCTTATGCCTGGACTGGAAATCTGACGGTTCTGATGATGCTGCTAGTGACCTTGATTCTGAGCATTGCGCTAACCCAAAAACGGTTGCGTGGCTAGACGCGTTATTCAACAACGATGATTTGAGAGATGGCGTGGGCCAGGTTCAAAAGCCGTTTTGATTATGTTTGAATGGACGTGGAACGAAGATTGGCTGGGCAGATGACCCGTCACAAAATTCAGTACAACCTTAATGTTACCCATGAAAAAACGAGTGTTGATTACAGGCGCCTCATCCGGTTTTGGTGAGGCTTGTGCCCGCCGCTTCTCTGAAGCAGGTGACGATCTTGTGTTGTGTGCCCGCAGAGAGGATCGGCTGCATGCACTCAGAGAGTCCCTCTCAGGAGCAGGGCAGGTTGATGTCGAGACTTTGGATGTTACCGACCGTCAAGCGGTGGATGGTTTTCTAAAGCGGCTGCCAGAACCCAGTCGTGAGATCGATGTGTTGATCAACAATGCAGGTTTGGCCCTTGGTCTTGAGCCGGCTCATCGAGCTGATCTTGAGGATTGGGAGACTATGGTAGACACCAATATCAAGGGTTTGATGCGTATCACCCGGTTGATTCTGCCTGGTATGGTTCAACGTAAACGTGGGCACATTGTCAATATCGGTTCAGTTGCAGCTAACTGGCCCTATCCCGGTGGTAATGCCTATGGTGCTACCAAAGCATTCGTGCAGCAGTTCTCCAGAGGCTTGAAAGCAGACCTGATTGGCACGCCATTGAGGGTTACCAATATCGAGCCGGGGCTGGCTGAGACTGAATTTTCACTGGTCAGAATGAAAGGGGATAGTGACAAGGCAGCAGATGTTTATAAGGACACCCAACCCTTGACGGCAGATGATATTGCCGAAATCGTCTATTGGGTGACATCCTTACCGCCACACATCAATATCAATGCTCTGGAAGTGATGCCCGTATGTCAGTCGTGGAGCCCTTTTGCGATTGACCGAACCCTGGGTAAGCTTCTTTGAAGGCACTGCTCAATGCTGCCATAGAACTCTGCCTGCTCAAACGTGGCCCGCAGGATCTACCGCTATCCATACATCTGTTGTGGCTTACTATCCTGTTGAATATGTTTGTCAGCGTATTGATGCTGACGGATGGCCAGTCGGGGCTTGGCCGTGCCATTTGGCAAACCCTGTTTGAGTTGGCGCTGATGCTGGGCATGCTCTATACAGCACTGCGTATGAGAGGGTTGTCGCAACGATTTATTCAAGCAGTTACGGCTCTTATGTTGAGCGGTTTTCTGTTAGGTATGTTGGTGCTGCCATTGATCGCTTGGGGAAAGCAGAGTCAATCGGTGGAATCAGGTCTGTTGTTTTTGATTGTGTTTTCCTGGGGCATCGTCGTGTTTGGCCATATATTACGGCACACTTTCGATTTTTCTTTGAATGTAGGTATTGCTGCGGCACTGCTTTACACCATGATCGCAGGTAGTCTGATAGCGATCTTTTTTCCGGTACTTGATTGATGCATCTACATATCCTTGGAATATGCGGCACATTTATGGGGGGCATTGCCCTGCTGGCAAGAGCATTGGGTCACAAAGTGAGTGGTTCGGATGCCAATGTCTATCCTCCCATGAGTACGCAACTGGAGCAGGCTGGGATAGATCTGATGCAGGGTTTTAAACCTGAACACCTTGATCCTGCTCCCGATGTTGTTGTGGTAGGAAATGCCATGTCCAGGGGGAATTCTGCGGTGGAGTATATGCTCAATCAGGGGCTCTCCTACACCTCTGGTCCGCAGTGGCTGGCTGAACATGTTCTACCTGAGCGATGGGTGCTGGCCGTTGCCGGAACACATGGGAAAACCAGTACAGCCAGTCTATTGGCCTGGATTCTTGAGGATGCGGGACTCAATCCTGGGTATCTGATTGGTGGTGTACCGGAGAATTTTGGGGTATCCGCCCGCTTGGGTGACTCGCCATTTTTTGTGGTTGAGGCAGATGAATACGATACTGCTTTCTTTGATAAACGCTCGAAATTTGTACACTACCGCCCCCGTACCCTGGTGTTGAACAACCTCGAATTCGATCATGCTGACATCTTTGATGATCTGGCGATGATCCAGAGACAGTTTCACCATCTGCTACGTACAGTCCCTTCACAGGGGTTGATCGTGGCGCCGCAAAACGATGAAAATCTCAGCCAGGTGATCGATATGGGTCTCTGGACACCGATGGAGTATTTCGATCCCATAGGGGAAACAGATTGGTATGCTGCTGATGCCTCAGTGGATGGTCAAAAATTTGATGTAATCTGTGGTGGGCAATCCCAGGGGCGTGTCGAATGGGACCTGGTTGGGCAGCATAATGTTGCCAATGCACTGGCTGCTATCGCGGCAGCTCGACATGCCGGGGTTCCCCCTGGCGTTGCCATTTCCGCCTTGTCACGATTTAAGAATGTTAAGCGCCGTATGGAGCTGCGGGGAGAGGTCGCGGGCGTCCGTGTCTACGACGACTTTGCTCACCACCCCACTGCAATTGAAACTACCCTGAATGGTCTACGCAGTCAGGTTGGAGATGCACGTATCGTCGCCATGCTTGAGCCTCGCTCCAATACCATGAAGCAGGATATTCATACCCGGCGCCTGGCAGGTGCCCTGGAGGCGGCTGACAGAGTGATGCTATTTGCACCCAGTGATCTGGAGTGGGATGCGGAGTCCGTTATGGCGCCACTGGGTTCCCGTGCTGAGGTGTTTCGCGATACCCAGGGGATGATCGACAGATCAGTGGATATTGTTCAGCCAGGAGATCATATCCTGATTATGAGTAATGGCGGATTTGAGGGGATACATCAAAGATTGCTGGATGCTTTACAATGTCGGGTATGACTAATAAAACAAAAGCGATCGCTGTGGCCATTACCGGAGCATCGGGAAGCGCCTATGCATTGCGCCTGATCGAATCTCTTGTCCAGGCAGATCAGAAATTGTATGTGATGTTCAGTCAGGCCGCTCAAGTGGTATTGAAGATGGAGTCTGGATTGGAGCTGCCATCTCAGCCAACCGAAGCGCAGAAGGTACTATGCCAGCGCTTCAATGCTGACCCGGAAAAGTTGCAGGTGTTTGGACGTCAGCAGTGGATGGCGCCAGTGGCCAGTGGATCCAATCCACCGAGGGCGATGGTCGTCTGTCCCTGTACTGTTGGTGCGCTATCAGCCATTGCCTGCGGAGCCAGCAATGATCTGATGGAGCGGGCTGCAGATGTGATCTTAAAAGAGCGTCGAAAGTTGATCCTGGTAGTTCGCGAGACCCCCTTTTCTGAAATTCACCTGGAGAATATGCTCAAGCTTAGCCGTATAGGGGCTGTGATCATGCCAGCAAACCCCGGCTTCTATAACAATCCGCAGGGAGTTGAGGATATTGTTGATTTCATGGTGTCCAGAATTCTGGATCAACTGGATGTTGAGAATAATCTCTCCCCAAGGTGGGGAGAGTGAAACACTACTTCCATCCGTAAGAAACAGTCGATGGCCTGCCACTAAATATCTTTTGATTAGAGGCTGCAGGAGTGGCTCAGTCAGGTGTAGCAGGTTCGGCGACCCGCGCGCGCCTTGATCAAGGGCACGCTTATAGCCCTGAACATGGCTATTAAGGTGCCGGATTAGTAACTATTGTGCCTTGAGATAGGCCGCTACTTTTTCCGCTTCCTGCTGACTGATGTTTGGGAAGGCTGGCATTATATGGCCGCCGTTAATGATCTTTTCAGAGATCTCTTCTGAGGAGTCATCGGTGCCTGCGAGTTTAAGTAAAAAGCCGAATTTGCCCTGTCCATTACTGCCATGACAGCTAGAGCAGGCATTGGCATATATATCCATACCATCCATGCCAGCTACTGGTTTAAAATCATTTGAGTCGCTACAGCCAGTAAGAGTCAAGGCGAGCAGAGTGATGCCGGTGATGTAGATCGTTTTTTTCATTCGAAGCCTCTAAATCTAAAAAATTGTCACAACCACGTCATGGTTTGGCTGCGCATCCATAAACGCACACTTCACGCTGCCCAACTGATCTTTTAGGTTTAAGCGGTCAAACAGCCGATGGCGCAGATAGTACGTTTTTTTTCTGGCTAAGGATAGGGTGGTTGTTGTATTGAACTGCAACGATTTTTTAAATAAGTGTGTCAGGTCATATTTTAGCTGGTCGTGATAATAAATATGATGACTGAGAGGGAATTATGCTGTGGGATGGGGGTATAAATCTAACAGTCTGTCGCTGCTTAAAATACAGTGCAGCGATTACGCCCCTTCTGCTTGGATTCATATAGAGCGCTGTCTACCCGCTTAAGCAGTGTGTCTATATTGTCACTTGATCTTACAACGCTGGCACCAAAGCTGGCAGTTACGTTGCCGACTTTCTCATGCTCTAGCTGTTCGATGGCAGAGCGTAGGGATTCTGTCAGAATTCTTAACTCTTTGGTGTCGATCAGTGGGGCTATTATCATGAACTCTTCACCGCCCCATCGAGCAAGAATATCTGATTTTCGGATTCTACCGGTCAATAGATCCACCGTATTCTTCAGCACCCGATCACCCATGTCATGGCCATACGTGTCATTGACCTGTTTAAAGTTATCCAGGTCGAACATTATCAAGCCAAATCGGTTGTTGGTCAGACTGGCCCATGCGATCTGGTTCTTTAGCTCCTCATCAAATTTCATACGATTGAAAATTTGTGTGAGTCTGTCGGTTTCAGCGATGTACTGGAGTTTTTTCTCCATCTCCACTGTCTCGGTTATATCGCGGTGAGACTCGATGATTTGAATTATATTCTCACCAGATTCATCAAAAATAGGAGTTGCGCGTACATCTACATGTATCACATTACCCTGGTGGTCAAAATGTTTGTGAACGACCGATACTGTTGTCTTCTTCTCTTTGATTTCTTTGATAGGGCAGGGGTCGAGCTGCCCCTTACAGGGTGAGGTGCGCTTGTGGGAGAGATGGTAGCATGTGGCATTCGAGGTGATTATTTGGCCATTGTTGTAAAGGTCGAGTGCTGATTGATTAATCAGTTGCAGTTCGAAGGTATTGATGTCAATTACCAAGGTTGGGTCGGGAATAGTATCGACCACTTTCTGGATATAGTCCCTTGATTGTGTGAGTTGCTGCTCTGCCTCTTTCAGCTGAGTGACATTGTGTATATGGACAAAATAATCAGTCAACCTGCCCTGGTTGTCACGAATAACATGGGTGGTTTCATCTACCCACTTGCGGTTATTTTTATTGTCGACAATCAGGTATGGCGAACGGTTGAATGTGATGGAGCGATTTCGTTCGGCCTCCAGTGTCTCTTGGGTATATTGCTCCAAATAGCCACTATCTATAATGCTGGAATAGGTGATTTTGCCCGATTTAAAATATTCCTTATCAAATCCCAGCAACTCTTCGATATTTGCCGAAACGAATGATATTGGCCAGCCAACTTCATTACGCAGTTTAGCAACTACGCCTGGGCCATTTAGGAAAAGCTCATGCTCATTGGTGATTTTTCGATTAAGAGCATCAATCTTCTGTTTGTCCGCGTTTCGTTTCTCTCTCTGCCAAAGTGCTATGCCAAGAGCTATTGCCAGCAGTAGATAGATAAAGATTATCAGAGGTATGGTGTTGGAGAGCTTACGCCAAAGTTTAGCCTGTAACAGTTCATTAGGTACATGCAATATCATTCTCAAGCAACCCTTACAGGCCTGTGTGGCTTGAAAAATACCCGAAGGGTCAATGGTATTGAATGTGTAGAGTCCCCATGGGTTGAACAACTGCCCTTGGTGGGTGCTCTGGATCTCTTGCCACGCTTGGTCGTGAGTTACGTTCATTCCTACCTGAGGACTGTCGGGAAACATGAATTCCCAGTCCTGGGCAGCATCTGGGCTAACCAGGCTATAGCCTTGCCAGTTGAGTAGCATGGCTTGTCCTGAAAAGCCCGCCGAAATTTGCCTGAAGTCGTTTAGTAACTCCTTGGCAAGATAGTTCAAAATTATTACCCCATCAGCCTTGCCGTCACTCATATTGATTCGGTTACCAAAGCGGATGGTTGGTTTCAAGGGTAACTCTATCTGTTTTCGCTCGATGTTGAGATCAAGTATTGAATTCCAAATTTCGTCAACTGGTGTATTAATGGCCTCTACAAAATAGTATCGGTGCTTTTTTGATTGAAGCTTGTCACTACTTACCGGAAAGGGGGTGCCACCATTATAGTTAATGCGGATAATCTCCTGTCCTTGGTTGTCGAGAAAGCGAATCTGGTCGTATCGACCTCTCTGATCTGCCAGGGAGATCCATAGTTGTTGCAATCTTTTAATGGCAGCGGGGTTCTTGGTAACACGATCTAGGCCATGTAATTTATACTGCTCTGCCAGCAGCCTCAGATCTGAGTGGATCTCTATAAATGCCATGCTCAGTTGATCACTCAACTGATTAATGAGAATGTTGGATTCAAGCTTCATCTCATTATTGACACTGTTTTCGGTCTGGGAATAGAGCACCCAGAATGCAAGACCTACCAATACTGTTGTCGGTATGAGAAAGAGAAGGTAGTAGCGTAAGAATCTGCCGATATTCATGATGCCAATTGTGGCGGGGGAGAGTCTGGTTGATCAGAAGTCAATTGATGTAGAACCACAACAGCACCGGTTACTTTTCCATTCTCTTTGATCGGGGTGCTGATATACTCAACTTCCACAGGATTACCGCTCTTGTTCCAAATAATCTCTTTCTCCCCCCGTTGAATCTCCCCACTTTTCAATACTCCTGTAATGGGGCAGTGAACTGGTGGTAAAGGTGAGCCATCTTCGGAGCTGTGATGCCATAGTTGATGGCTATCTTTGCCGATCATCTCTTCGATGGTATATCCCAATAGTGTGGCGGCGGCAGGATTGACAAAGGTATGCCTGGCTTGATCATCTAATCCGATAATGCCATCTCCTGCAATATTCAGAATCAACTCTTTCTGCTGTTGTGCCCGTTGGCCCTCTTCTTCAAGCTTCTTGTACTTATCGATATCGTCAATTACAGCAACTAAATAATCTACCTGTCCACTGATGTCCGGCTTGGTGGACAGAGAAAGCTGAATCCATTTTGTGTGGCCGTCGGCACAATTTATACGTACTCGCAGGGAAGTGCTGGCCAACTTGTTTTGGCGAAGTTGATCGATAGCTTTAATGCATGCGGGTAGATCATCGCTATAGAGAATCTCTTTGAGATTGATATCTCTCATCTGTTGTCTGGTCAGAGCAATAATGTCGCAGAGTTTTTGATTCATCCTTAAAAACTGGCCAGTTGGCATGATATGAGCTAACCCCACAGCAGCCTGTTCGAAAGTGGCAACCTGAGCCTCCCTGCTGATCTCTAAGGTCGTTTTATGCTCTGACAGGGAGCGCTTAAGCCGAATAACCCTCATGCTGAGAATCGCTATTGACAAGAGTATTAGAGAGAGAAGTAGATACCAGTACCAATATCTGGCTAAGGAATTGATCAGCTTTTCATGGGGTTTCTTGTCGTATGGAGGCAATGCCAACAGGCGTAGCAGGTCGTCAACAGTCTGGTAGTTTTCAGGAATTGTCCAGCCATAAATATTTGCGTCATTTGTAGCGCGATGTTCGGGGGGGAGACTTAATAGCGCAATAGAGACCTTTCGCGCAAGTTCCAAAGGCGTATGGGGAAGCAGTGCAAAAGGCCATTCAGGATAGAGGGGGGTGCTGATAGCATAGGGAAAATTATCATGCTGTTTTGCAGAAATGATACGAAAATTCTCGATATTTACCAGACCCTCCTGAGACATTCTCTCCAAGGTGTCTGTCCTGACTATACCAACCTCTGCTTCACGGTTTAGAATTGCGTTGACCACAGCATCGTGAGTGTTCAAGAATCTTAGAGTAGCAAAATCCCAGCGGTCAATGTCGTTGGATTGGAACTCCCTCTGAACCATTATCCAGCCACCTAATGAAGTGGGATGCACCGCTGCAATCCGTTGGTTTTTGAGATCCTCCAGACGTTTGATGTCGTCACGACTCTCGAGTGTGAATACTACACTGCCAAACTGGGATGTACGGTTCCCAGGCGAGAGTTCGTTGACCAGTGTGAGAATTCGTCTGGCGCCATACCTCACTGCAAGGTCAACATAAATCCCAGAATTGACAATAACGAAATCAACCAGCTTGTTTTTAACGATAACGGGAATGTCGTCGAATCCCATAGGCACAATTGTAAACTGGTATTCAGGTAAGGATTCAGAAAGATAAGCGGCGGTGGCATCCCAACGTTGATGACTTTTCTCATAACCCCTTTTTGCCAAAACGCCAATTCGTACCTCATTCGGCTCAGCCAAAAGGTCAGAGACGCAAAACAACAGACAGAATATTATGGTAAGTGACCTGATCATTTTGGGCTTATTTTTTAGTGGGGTAGGTAAGCGATTTCTCACCTGATTATATTACGTAAAACACTCAAAAGTAGCTATACGCTCTTATTCCTCCCCTGGATAGAGTTACTTTTAAATCGGCCGGATTGTCTGGAGCTTTAGCTCAGGCACTATCAGAGTTTTTTTCAGTGGTCTAATTTTTTTCTGCTGTTAGCAGTAAAACCGACGACTCTAAAGAGTGATTTATGATTTTTTCATTCGGTTCTAAATCTTCCAACAGTTGTTTAGTCGGGGTGGTGAAGTCTGATTCAGTGCGTGGAATAATCAATAAGCCGAGCGAATTCACTGGCCGTTGGGCCGATATATTGCCCAAGTATAGAGGATCACCTGGAGCTTCAATGGTAAACCGGGTTGCCCAGAGTCTCAGGACAATCCGCTTATTCAGTGACAGGTTTTTAACCAGTACCAGTTTTTCATGGCTGGCATTATGTACATGGGGTAATACAGGTAGGTCTGCTAAAGGGGTGCTCGGAGAGAGTAGTCGTAACACACTATCCCAGCTTACTATTTTGGCTGGCTCCCACCCCTTCGCGGAAAGCTGCTCTGCCAGCAGCTCTAAATCCCCGGAGTATTGAAGATTCAAAGGGTGATTGTCTGCACCTCGTAGATCATGGCGTGATGCTGGAATATCCTCTTGGCCTGACAACCAGCTAGCCTGCGAGAGTATCTGGGATTCGACTTGGACTTGATAGGGCAGTAGATTCTGCTTTAAATGCCACCCTTGAAAGAGTAAGCAAAGTGTCAGGATTGCCAGCCCAGTGGCAACAATTGCCGAAATACGGGACTCTGCTTCAACATGGTGATAGTAAGCGATTCCGAGTAGAGCCAGCCAGGCGATACCTAAGGTTAAACTGCCCAGTACATCTGTAACCCAGTGGACACCAAGATAGAGTCTTGACAGGGCAACGGCACCCACAATGGCGGTGGCAATGCTATATGGAAGCCAACGCCAGTCATGGCTCAGGATACGCGCCACCATTATGCTATAGAAACCATAGAGTGTGACACTACGCAGTACATGTGCACTAGGAAAAGACCAGAGCCCCAGCTGATCCGGTGATGTGGTGGGGCGAGGAATGCGTAAACCATACTTTAGCAGTAGTGGGGTCAGGAGGCCGAAAGCAACTGCAGCAAGCAGATAGTAGAAAGTGCGATAGTGTCCTCGTAAAAGCAAAACCGTTGCTGTTGCGCCTCCGAAAACCAGTGTGGTAGATAGATCGCCAAGGCTGGTTATTAAGTACATAGCCTGGTCACCCCAGGGTGTTCGCAGACTCTGTAGCGCGTTATGGATCATCTCGTTGGCTGACTTTGTCAGTGAGCCATCCAAAACAATTCCAGTGAGCAGAACAGATAATAACGTGGTGAGCAGCAGCAGGGTTGCCAGAAAAGCCAATCCTTTTGCTTCTGGGTGTTGCGGATCTGCCAAGGCGGAAGATATTGATCGAAATCCACGATGGAGCTGTCCCCATTCAAAGCTTTTCTGGATCATCGTCTTGGCGTGAGGCTGAAATAGTCGAAACAGGGTATGAACCAGTTTAAAAAGTCCCCAGGCCAGTATCAATAACATCAGCATCAGTATGACCAGCCTGAATGCAACCTCTGAGGCGAGCTCAAGAGAAGCTCCGAAGACGATACCGGGTAAAAGATAGATCGGGGCCCAGGCCAGGGCAGAGCTGAGATTAGCGATAAAAAAGCGCCAGGTGGACATCCCCAGCATCCCTGCCACCAAGGGAATAATGGCTCGTACCGGGCCGAAAAAGCGTCCAATGGCGACACTTTTTCCACCATATTTCTCAAAGAAATCGATTCCCCGGTAGAGGGTTTTAGGGTAGCGGTTGAAGGGCCAGATTTTTCGTAGCCCCTGCTGATAGTGCCTGCCAAGCCAGAAACTCAAGCCATCTCCGGCCACGGCGCCTGCTACAGCCCACCAGAACACAGGCCAAAATTCGAGGGTGCCGGTTGCAATCAGCGCACCGAAACCGAACATCGCTACCACCCCTGGAACCAAGAGGCCAAAAAGTGCAACAGATTCCGAAAAGGCCACTAGAAAAACTACAATGCCAGCCCACAGGGGGTTTTCGCCGATCCATATCAACAGAGGTGCAAAGAACTCACTCATCGGGGAATATCCGATGAGTGAGATACGATAGGTCTATTCTGCCTTTGTATGTTTATCACGCATCGCCTTGTACTCCTCATAGCTTTTCGCCTGTTCATCACATGCGCGGCTATCCAGTTGTTTAAGGCATTGTTGATGGCGTTGAAATTCCAATGCTTCATAGGTCGTCAGTTTTACACTGTCTGAACTGCATCCTGCCAGCTGAATAAAGGTTAACCCCAGCACAAACCGGGCGAGGAAGATCAATTTTTTAGTGCCACGAATGACTCACCTGCTGCATTGATAGTGACTTGGATATCCTCATCACTATGGGCATCAGAAACGAATCCTGCCTCGAAGGCAGAAGGTGCCAGATAGACCCCTCGATCCAGCATGGCGTGGTAGAAGGTCTTGAAGCGCTCCTGGTCACAGTTGGTGGCGCCCTGGAAATCTGTGACAGAACCCTGGTCAGTGAAAAACAATCCGAACATGCCCCCGACATGATTTTCAGCCAATGGGATTCCGGCGGATTGAGCTTGCGTCATAATGCCGTTAACCAGAGACTCGACCTTTTTTGAGAGACGTTGGTAAAATCCTGCTTCAGATATTAGCTCGAGAGTTTTTAATCCTGCTGTCATAGCAACGGGGTTACCAGATAGTGTGCCGGCCTGATAGACCGGTCCCAGAGGAGCGATCTTCTGCATAATATCGAGCCTGCCTCCAAATGCACCGACAGGCATACCGCCGCCAATCACCTTGCCCAGGGTGGTTAAATCGGGTTTGATGCCATAGTGTGCCTGAGCCCCGCCAAGGCCAACCCGAAACCCTGTCATTACCTCATCAAAGATCAATACGGTGCCATGCTGGTCACAAACTTCACGCAGGGTTTCAAGAAATCCGGGTTGGGGTGGAATGCAGTTCATATTCCCCGCAACAGGTTCAACGATGATCGCAGCGACCTGGTCACCAAATTGTGCAAAGGCATCTCGAACCTGCTGACTGTCGTTGTAGTTCAAGGTGACTGTGTGTTCCGCCAGGCTGGCTGGAACGCCGGGAGAGGAGGGTTCTCCCAGGGTTAACATACCAGAGCCAGCCTTCACCAGCAGCGAGTCAGAGTGGCCGTGATAGCAACCTTCGAATTTCACAATTTTATCGCGACCAGTGAAACCCCTTGCTAAGCGGATGGCTGACATGGTTGCCTCTGTTCCAGAGCTGACCATGCGTACCATCTCCATGCTGGGTACCAATTCACAGACCTTGTCAGCCATCTGCGTCTCCAACTCGGTGGGCGCGCCAAAGCTGAGTCCTTTGTTGAGAATTGAAGCAACGGCATCAATCACTTCGTGGTGAGAGTGGCCGACGATCATCGGTCCCCAGGAGCCGACATAATCGATATAGCGTCTACCCTCCGGGTCATAAATGTAGGGTCCGGCTGCACAGTCGATAAATATCGGATCGCCTCCAACACCCTTAAAAGCCCTTACAGGGGAGTTTACTCCACCAGGTATGTGCTGTTGTGCGTGACGAAAGAGTTCCTCGGAACGACTCATATGTTTTTCTCCTACGGCGTGAAAAGGGCGCTTAAACGATGGCTTGCCAAGTGGATATCCTGCTGTCCGAAGACGCCATGTATTACCGCCAGCATGTCGGCGCCTGCTGCTATCAGTGGGGCGCCATTTTCCGGCGTTATTCCACCAATGGCAACCAGCGGCTTTGTTATTTCTTGCTTGGCTCTGATCAACAGGTTCGGCTCGGCCTGTATAGCCTCAGGCTTGATTCGAGAAGGGAAGAAGCGACCAAAAGCGATATAATCAGCACCGTTGGCTTCAGCATCTCTTGCCAGATCCAGGCTGTTATAACAGGAGACGCCAATAATGGCATTTGGGCCCAGTATGTTACGTGCCTGCAGAAGTGAGGCGTCGTCTCTTCCAAGATGCACCCCATGGGCTTTCGTTTTTTTGGCCAGGTCGATGTCGTCATTGATGATCAGCAACGCCTCAAATCGGTGACACAGGGCAAGAATTCCAACTATCTCCTCCTCACAGCTTGATCTATCTTCTCGTTTATCCCTGTATTGAATGATGCGTGCACCACCACGCAGAGCTGATTCGACCTGCTCAACTATCTGCTCCGGAGGACAGAGCTTGTTATCTGTTATGGCGTAGAGCCCCCTTAAACCCTTAGTAACTGCTGTCATTGTGGCTCAGGTCTATTGTGGGAGTGATGCCATCGATTCGGTAGTGATTGGCATTTTCCGGTTCTGAATCCGGAGTTCAGACAATCCCAGCTGTAAGTCAGCGCTTTCTGCGTAGCGGCTTCAATCGAATCCCCAAGACCAATATGGGCAGCAAGCGCGGCAGCAAGGGTGCAGCCTGAGCCATGATACTCACCAGATAGACGAGGCCAGGTGGAGAGAACAGGTGCTTTTTTCCTTTGGTAAAGTCGATTGGTAACCAGTTCAGAGTCACTCAAATCGTGGGTTCCAGTGATCAGAACAGATTGAGCGCCCAACTGGAGCAGAGTTTCAGCATGCTGATCAATAGAAGCAGCATCACCACGCCCTGAGAGTCTGGCGGCCTCTTCAGTATTGGGGGTGATCAGATCGCATAGTGGCAGTAATCGCTGTTGGATTATGCTGAGTAGTGTCTGACTTGTCAGATCATTACCTCCCCCCGCAGCGAGTACCGGGTCGAAAACTATCGGGATTTTGGGGTGATTCTGAAGAACCTTGATAACGGCCTCAACGGCATGAGTGCTCCCCAATAAGCCTATTTTTATTGCCTCAACCCGGCAATCCTCGAGTACCGCCGAACATTGGGCGCTGAGTGTCTCCGCTGGAAGTGGTATCAACTGATCAACATTGCAGCTATCTTGCACCGTCACACAAGTGAGTGCCGTGGCAGCATGGCAGCCATTAGTACCAATGGACTCAATGTCTGCCTGTATTCCTGCTCCACCACCAGGATCATGTCCGCCGATGGCCAGAACCACCGGGCGATAATTGCTCTCTGTTTGCATCTGCTCATTGTATCCTTTTTTGAATCGGAGCAGGGATCAGGCTGTTGGTGTTGTCATTTGCTCCGCATGGCTGTAGATTTCGCCCTCGTTGTCCTATATCCCAGTGATTCTGAAACGGAATTGGCAGTTTTAATAGCAGGTAGCATATATATTTTATCAATCGATGTGCTGAGGGAGATTAAGGGTTTCTCCTAGGATTGATCAGGATCACTGCTAGAATCTGAGATGAGCGACTAATCAAGGTGCCGTACAGCTGTTTCTTTTGGGATAGGGAGAAGATCCCTGGGTACACACCAAGGAAGGACAACGAAAATAGCTGTGAGGAAGAGACTATGAGCCCAAACATTCAAAAACTTGAAACACTGGCTAGACGCTATTGCGAATTAGTCGAATCTTTACATAATGGCGACACCGAGTGGTTGCAAGAGGTCGCCAGTTTGTTGCCTCGTCTGCATGAGGCGGTCAGTGCTCTTAATCTGCCGACCCCTCGGAATACCCACTATACAGCGGCAGACCTGGATGCTCGATTTGAGCTCTACACCTTCATGCGGACACTGCTTGGTGAACGTGATGGATACTGGATGGAGTTCGATGTGGCCGGTGACGGGCAGAGTATGAGCGGCAGTCTGGCTGATGATCTGACAGATATATACTGCGAGCTCAAAAGTGGTCTGAAGATGCTTGATGGAGAGCCTGAACAGGCTGTTGAAGGTTGGCACAAAGGCTTTCATCTGCATTGGGGGCAGCATCTGCTGGATGCTGAGCGCCATCTTTTCGAGCTCAATGCTCGAGATCAACTTGCCATGTAGTCCTGCTGTTATTCCGTAAAAACCAACTTATATTCTAAGTTAATTGGCAAATAGCTTGAGTTTCTTGATAACATAACGGCCATCAAGAGTGATTTTCCAGGAGAAATGGCATGAATTCAAATGCCCTGACCGATACAGATTTAACCCTGACTGGCACCGCTCAGACCAAAATGGGCGAGTTATTTCAACAGGTTGACGAGAATATTCAGGGAGTACGCGTCTTCGCTACACCTGGTGGCTGCAGCGGGATAAGCTTTGGCATGACCTTCAGCGATGAGATCAATGAAAACGATGGCGTTTTGGACTGTGAAGGATTCAAAGTGATCGTTGATGACGGTACCCTGCAATATCTGCGTGGTGTTGAAATCGACTTTGTTGATCAGGGAGATGGTAATGCAAGTTTCGTTTTCAATAACATGCAACCAGTTGGTGGTGGCTGTGGTACTTGCGGCTCCTCGAGTGGCGGCGGTTGCAGTTAGACCAACCTTAAGTTCTGAATTGTAAATAAACCGTGCCTGGGCATTAAGTCCTCGCACGGTTTTTTTATCCCTGATTCAGCATGGCTGGTATGCTTTAGAGTATTTATGTGATTGTTTATAAATGGTTACTAAATACAATTGGTTATCAAAATATTTGTCTGTCTGGATAGTTAAAAACCAGGTGGCATAGCTGGATTAAGGTGGAGTGATGAAACCTGGAGCAGTTGATCTCTTGGTAATAGGGGCCGGTATTAGTGGTCTGGGTTTGGCGCAGATGGCAAGACGTTATGGCTTCAAGCCAGTCATCATCGAGGCCAGCGACCATATCGGGGGGGCTATTAACTCCCATCTATTCCAGACAGACCATGGAGAGATCTGGGCTGAACTTGGAAGCCATACCTGTTACAACAGCTACGGAAATCTTTTGGAGCTACTTGAAGAGACTGGTCAGCTCGACAGCCTGGTTCCAAAACTAAAGCTGCGCTATAAGATGCTGATTGGGAACAAACTTCAATCAATACCCTCGCAACTGAGTATGTGGGAGTTACTTGGCGTATTGCCTCGACTATGGACGACTGAAAAGGAGGGGCATTCGGTCGAGGAGTATTTCGGTCGTATTATCGGTACTCGAAATTTTCGACAAGTCCTCAGGCCGGCCCTGGATGCTGTGGTATGTCAGCCATCCGGTAGTTTTCCGGCAGATGCGCTATTTCGCAAAAAACCAAGACGTAAAGAGGTGATACGTAGCTTTACTGGCGCTTCAGGTCTGCAATCCTTTACTGACGGCATTGCAGAAGGACTCGATATCCGCACTAAAAGCCGGGTAATCCGGATTGAGCGCATCAGTGATCGATATCTGGTTGAAATAGAGGGCGGAGAGCCGGTTCAGGCTGATCGTCTGGCTTTAGCCGTGGCGCCAGATATCGCAGCTACTCTGATGGCAGGTTTGATGCCAGAGTTAGCCTGTCATCTGGCAGAGATTGAAATGAGTGAAATCGATAGCCAGGCAGTTTTGGTTCGTGCTGATCGTATCAAGTTTCCCCCACTTGCGGGCATTATCGCTCAGGATGACGATTTTTACTCAGTGGTTTCGCGGGACCCTGTGCCCGATGAAACCTATCGCGCCTTTACTTTTCATTTCAAGCCTGACCTTTTGGATGAGGTGGGCCGAGATAGACGCATTGCCAAGGTGCTTGGTGTGGATGAAGAGGCGATTGTTGGCAGTGCAAGCTACCGTAATCGTCTGCCCGCACTGCGCTTGGGCCACCATCAGCGGGTTGAAGTGATCGACCAGCAATTGAAAGGGCAATCCCTGGGATTAACCGGCAACTGGTTTTCCGGTGTATCGATAGAAGATACTCTTATTCGATCCTTTGAAGAGTGCCAGAGACTCTTTGTATAGATTGAAATCACGCTCTACTTGTGTGTTGTATTGTCTGCACTGCTTGCAGCGTGGAAAAGTGATTTCAGGGTTTCAGAGCGACCCTCTGCCAGGTTGATGTCATCCTCTCGATTTGTGCCTTTAAAAAAAGCAGTGATTCTCTGAGTCAGAGCTTTCAATGCGCGCCAAATCTTCGGCATCACCCAAATCATTAGAGCAATGAACAGGACTAACATCACCAGAAATGCTAGCGGATAGTTGAGTGCAGCCCAAAGAGCACCAATCACAGCAAGATCCTCGGCGATTGATGCAGTCCAGTTGGAGACTGGTTCTGGAGAGGTATTAATAAGCAGTCTGGACCCTGCTTTGGTGAAATGGCTGCCCGCCGCCAGTGTGCCACCCATCAATGCTGCAGCGAGTTCTGCTGATTGGCTAACATCGATACCACTGGCTGCGCCTGCAGCTAGTAGCGCACCTGCCGGGATGCGGATGAATGTATGTATGGCATCCCAGCCGCTATCTACACCTGGCGTTTTATCTGCGAAGAATTCGATAAAATACATCATACCTGCCACACCCAGGACGAGCGGATCACTTAGTGCATCCAGGCCTGGTGGTAATACAACGTGCCCTGTGAGGTTCAGGTAGCCCAGCACAAGAATGGTCGCATAGAGATTTATGCCGGCTGCCCAGCTGGCCCCAAGGGTAAGTGCCAGAGTGTCGATGGTTTCCATAGTCAATTGTCTCGCTAGATGTCTCTACTGTTAATGTGATACCTATTGGATTGAAATTCCACTCCCTGGTGGTTTTTGTACCCCTATTTCACCTCAAGTTCACAAATGTTTAGGATTTTACCCTGCTTTGCTTTTTCTTTGATTAATCAAAGCTTATGATTGTCTCCACAGAGAAGCTGGTATTTGAACTCGAAAGGCCGTGTTAATTCCTCCAGCTATCTGCGATTTCTCTTTTTTATTTGGCTTAGCTGGCTCATTCTGGCTGGTAGGTAAAGGTATGATTAAAGTAGGTATAATTGGTGGTACAGGCTATACCGGTGTCGAGTTGCTCAGAATACTGAGCAGACATCCGGAATCTGAGTTGAGTGTCATTACTTCCCGTTCGGAAGCTGGACGACCAGTTGCAGATCTTTTTCCCAACCTGCGTGGTCATACTGATTTGGCCTATGTAGAACCCGAGCCTGCCCATTTCGATGGTTGTGATCTGGTTTTTTTCGCAACCCCTAATGGGGTGGCTATGAAGCAGGTGCCGGAACTGCTGGAGAAAGGCATTCGGGTCATCGACCTGGCCGCCGACTTCAGAATTAGGGATCAGGCTACCTGGGAGCATTGGTATGGCATGTCTCATGCCTGCCCTGAACGCCTGTCTGAAGCGGTATATGGGCTACCTGAGCTGCATCGCGAGGCGATCAAAAATGCCAGTCTGGTTGCCAATCCGGGCTGCTATCCTACAGCCGTATTACTTGGATTTTTACCGCTGGTGGAAGCTGGCTTGGTCGATGTTAAACAGCTGATTGCTGATGCAAAATCGGGGGTGAGTGGCGCAGGTCGTACGGCAAATGTCGGTACATTGATGGGCGAGGTCGGTGAGAGCTTCAAGGCGTATGGTATTCCTGGTCACCGCCACCAGCCTGAGATCAGCCAGACTCTAAGCCTGGTCGCTGGGGATGGTGTTCAGTTAACCTTCGTGCCCCACCTGGTTCCAATGGTGCGGGGAATAGAGGCAACCCTATATGCTCGCCTTGGTGAGAAAGAGCTGGATCTGCAACTCCTTTATGAACAACGCTATGCGAACGAGCCTTTCGTCGATGTTCTACAGCCAGGTTCACATCCAGAGACACGCAGTGTGCGTGGTTCGAACCACTGCCGTATTGCTGTGCACCGCCCTATGGATGGCGATGTGGTCGTAATCAGTTCTGTAATTGATAACCTGGTCAAAGGGGCTGCAGGACAGGCAGTGCAGAATATGAACCTGATGTTCGGACTTGATGAAGATTGCGGACTGGAACAAGTTGCATTGATGCCATGATCCATGAGTATTGATAAAAAATATCGTGTACCAAAGATCGTTGCGGCCCATCAGGGGACGCCGGTATGGTTACGTCTGGGTTTAGTGATGTTGATACTGGGCGGGGTGGCCTGGCTTGCCTATCAGCAGGGAGGGAGCGGTATCGCCGATGGATTGGCCCGTTTGCAATCTGGCGGAAAGGATCGGATGGAGATCCTCAAGCAGGAGCGAAATGATCTCAAAAGGGAGTTGGCTATGGTTAAACAGGCGGCAGAGGTCGATAGAGAGGCCCTGCTGTCGATTCGAGACAAGATCAAGTCAATGCAGAGTGAGCGCCTAAAGATGGAAGAGGAGCTGGCTTTTCTTAGAGGTATTGTCTCCACTTCGTCCAAGAAACAGGTATTACGGGTACAGAATTTCAAGTTGGAAGCAGGACTTGAAGCGCATCAATATATCTACAAATACACGGTTAGCCAGGTAATCAACAGCGGCTCGGTGGTTAAAGGTAAGATCGAAATGAGCATTTCCGGTTTGAAAGGAGGTCAAGCCACGGTGATGAACCTGGAACAGCTTCATGATGAGAAGCTTGACAGCCACAAGATGCGTTTCAGATATTATCAGAACGTAGAAGGTATGCTGCATATACCCACTGATTTTCAACCGGCCAAAATTTTGATTGAAGTGAAACCAACAGGTAAAAAGCTTGCCCCTGTTGATGAGACTTTCGAATGGTCGCCGGTTTCCTGAGGTCTATATAGGAAATGAACCATGTTTGGTAACAGTAAGAAAAAATTGCGTACCCCCAGAATCACAACGGTGATTGGCTCGGGAACCGAAATCAGGGGAGATATTACCTTTAAAAATGGTCTGCATATTGATGGCACCATAAAAGGTAACGTCATCTCCGATCAGGAAGACCCATCAGCAACACTGACACTCAGTGAACTGGGTACAATCGATGGTAATGTCAGGGTAGGCAATGTGATGTTGAATGGAACAGTGGTCGGTGATGTATTCGCTGGAAACCGGGTTGAATTGGCCCCCCAGGCAAGGATTACAGGGACATTGACCTATGCCATGCTGGAGATGGCAATGGGGGCTGAGGTGAATGGGAAATTGATTCATGCGGCCGATCAGGATCCGCTGCAACTGGCCTATGATGGGAAAGAGGAACAGAGTGAACCGGTTAGCAAAACCGTAGCATCTGACACCACTGAGGAATAACCCTCTAGATTGGGGTTTGTATAATACTTGACTGTTTTCCTCGGTAATTGCATACTCTGAGGTAACGAAACGACCCTCAGCCTGTACTAAACAGGCTGAATTGAGCAGGATTTAACCATGAGCGGCTTAGAAACAACCAACGATTCGATCCTTTTCACAGAAGCAGCGGCCACTAAAGTGGCATCCCTGATAGAGGAAGAGGGTAATCCGGAGCTGATGCTACGGGTCTACATCCAAGGTGGTGGATGTTCCGGGTTTCAGTATGGATTCACATTTGACGAAAATGAGACCGAGGGTGACACCAAAGTGGTTACCAGTGGTGTCACACTGCTGGTGGATCCGATGAGCATGCAATACCTGATGGGTGCTGAAGTTGACTACAGCGAGGGACTGCAGGGTGCTCAGTTCGTTATTCGCAATCCCAATGCAACCACAACCTGTGGTTGCGGTTCCTCATTTTCAGTTTGATTTCACCCTCTGTACATAGCAAAAGAGGCGCTTAGGCGCCTCTTTTGTCTGTTCAGAAATTTCCTGCTGAAGGTTGTCAGGATCTACTCAATGACACCTATTTATTCTCAATGTAAGGTAGCAGAGTCAACTCAACCCTGCGGTTTTGTTGACGTCCTGCCGGGCTGTTATTCGATGCGACCGGACGACTTTCACCATAGCCAACAGTATCGATTCGAACACCTGTCACTCCGTTGCGGTTAAGAACATCGGAAACCGACTGGGCTCGTTGTTGTGAGAGTAGCTGGTTGTAGGATTCTGATCCTGTGCTGTCGGTGTGGCCGGCGACTTCGATCATGGTTGACTTGTACTCGTTGAGTACCAAAGCAACAGAACCGAGAATTTCCACAAAATCGGGTTTTACATCTGTTTTATTCACCTCGAAGGTAATATTGCCAGGCAGGTTAAGAATGATGTTGTCGCCATTACGAGTAACACTGACTCCAGTATTCTCCAGGCGCTGACGCAGTTTGGCTTCCTGTACATCCATGTAATAGCCCACACCGCCACCGGCAATTGCGCCGATACCAGCACCCTTAAGTGCGCGTTCCTTTCGTTTCTTTTTATCCTTTGAGCTGGCTATACCAATCACAGCACCGGCTACAGCTCCAATTACAGCCCCGGTAGTTGATTTGGAAGTCTTCTCTTCCCGTGAATAGGGATCGACTGTGGTACAGGCCTGTAGCGTTATGAGTGCCACAATCATGCAGCAGAGAGTACTTTTCATAATCATTGATTCTCCTTCGGTTATGTAAGGGTTGGGTGTATATGGAGAGGGAAAGTATTTGGCCAATCCGGATATATCATCATAAACACTAACGTGTCGACTTACTGTGACATATTGTTACGAGCTAGGCGATGAATTAGCCTTCCTTTAGTTTAGAAGCACTAACAATATTTCAATCTATTGGAGAAGTTGAACTCTTCAGACAATAGGATGTGTGTCGAGGTTCATTCGCTGGCCCCAAACAGGTCTCTGAGCATCTGCAGTGATGTTTGTCGTCCGAGTTCACCGATGGCCGTGGTCAGAGGTATCTTCTTTGGGCAGACTTGAACACAGTTCTGTGCATTGCCACAGTCACTCAGACCACCTTCGCCCATAATGGCATGCAGGCGCTTCTGCTTATGATATTTCCCTGTTGGGTGGTTGTTCATCAGTCGAACGGCGGCCAGTATCGCCGGACCGACAAAAGCCAGCTCATGTCCATATTGAGGGCAGGCTTCCAGGCAGCTGCCGCAACTCATGCAACGACTGTATAGATAGTTGTCTTGCCATGCCTCTGGGGATATTCGTGGCGCACCCTGGTGAATATCCCAAGCGCCATCGATCTCGATCCAGGCATGAACCTTTTTCAAGTCTGAGAAGAGACGGGAACGATCTACCATCAAATCCCTGATAACAGGAAATTTACTCATTGGTTCGAGTTTTATGGGTTGTTCCAAGGATGAGATTAAAGTTGAGCAGGCCTGTCTGGGGCGATCATTGATGAGCATCGTACAGGCACCGCAGACCTCCTCCATACAGTTAAACTCCCAGGCTACAGGATCTACCCTTTGACCGTCGTTGGTGATGGGGTTTTCTCGAATCACCATCAACGCAGAAACTACATTGTGGCCCTCTCGATAAGGAATTGCGAAACGCTGCCAATAGGGGGGACTGTAAGGGGTATCCTGTCTTCTTATATGAAATTCGATTCTCTCTGCCATAGCCAGATCCTCAACGATAGTCTCGTGGCTCCTCTGGTGCTAATACACTAAGGTCTACCGCTGCATACTCAATGCTTGGACCGTCAGCTGTATGTTTAGCAAGCGTGGTTTTAAGCCAGCTTTCATTCTGCTCTTTCCACTTGCTACGGTAGTTTTCGTATGCCGGGTCTCCGGGGTAACTATTCTCTGGTATCTTTAATTCAAACTCTGGCTTGAAATGGGCGCCTCGACACTCATTTCTGAATAGCGCGCTGGTCGCGATAGTTTCGCCCAGGAGTACCATCTCTTGAACCTGACGTGCATACGCCAGGCCTTGATTACTCCAGTTGTTTGTCTCCTTCAAATTGACCCTTTGGCTGCGTTCCTGCAACGCTTTCAGTCGCTCTATTGCTTGCTGTAAACGGGTATTGTCCCGCACCACACCCACATGACTCGACATCAGTTCACCCAGTTCATGCAGCAGTTGGTAGGGGTTCTCCTCTCCCTGGTTGTTAATGAGTTTTGTGTTGATATCCTTCTGGCGCATGACCTCTGAGGTAAATATCTCGTGGTTGTCGTCATGGTGACCCTGCTGCAGACTTTTAAGGTAGCTGGCGACAGACTCCCCGGCAACCCGGCCGCTATATGAGGCAGAGAGCAGGGAGTTGGCACCTAACCGGTTTGCACCATGGTAGCCATAGTCGCATTCGCCACAGGCATAGAGGCCTTTGATATTGGTAGCATGATTTCGTGGGCTGCCGGACTTGATACCTCCAGTGGAATCATCCTTCTCAAAATCGACCCAAAGTCCCCCCATGGCATAGTGTGCTGAAGGGTAGATCTCCATAGGTTCATGTACTGGATCGGAACCGTGGAACTTACGATATATGTCCAGAATCGCATGTAGTCGCTGCTCGATAAATCCGGGGTTGAGATGGGTCAGGTCAAGGTAGACTTTGTGTTCCCCAGCAACCCCCATTCCCATTTTATGAACCACTTCCCAGATCGCTCTTGAGGCGAGATCGCGAGGCACAGTATTGCCATAGCTTGGATACCACTCCTCCAGAAAATAGAATCGATCCCCTTCTGGAATCTGCTTGGCGTCACGTCGATCAGCAGCATCTTTGGGAACCCAAATGCGACCCCCCTCACCCCGGGCAGCTTCACTCATCAGGCGTGTCTTGTCTTTTCCCAACATGGCTGTTGGATGAAATTGAAAGAACTCAGTGTTGGCTAGCCATGCACCCTGTTGATAGACCCTGGAGGCGGCAGCGCCAGTGGAGTTGGTGGAGTTGGTGGAGCGATGGCCATAGACTTGTCCCATACCGCCAGTGGCAAGAATCACAGCGTCAGCGGGGAAGGGTTTGATCTCCATGGTTCTCAGGTTCATGGCGATGACTCCCTGGCTGGCGCCATCACTATTCAGCGCAAGGGAGAGAAATTCCCACCACTCAAATTTTTGTATTCTTCCCAGCGACTCCTGCCGACGAACCTCCTGATCAACGCCATACAGTAGTTGTTGTCCAGTGCTTGCACCGGCAAATACAGTTCGTCGATGTTTGACCCCGCCAAACAGGCGAAGATCGAGAATTCCTTCAGCTGTTCGGGAAAAAGTAACTCCCATACGTTCGAAGGTTTGGATCAAGCCTGGTGCCTCTTCGCACATCGATTTAACCGGAGGCTGGTTGGCCAGGTATGATCCGCCTTTTATCGTGTCAACGATATGCTGCCAAACAGAATCATGCTCCCCTTTGGTGTCAAAACAGGCGTTAATACCACCTTGTGCGCAGACTGAGTGGGATCTTTTTACTTCGAACAGGGAGAATATTTCGACTTGAAAGCCGGCCTCAGCGACTCGCAGTGCTGCCCATAGTCCACCGAGACCACCACCAACGACAATTACTTTACGGGGTCGATTCTTCATAGCAAAAAGCCCAGCATGCCATGTAGACCAAGAGCAAACAGCAACAGCGACAGTATGCTACAGACGTAGAGCCAGATCCGCTGAGCCTGAGGAGTGGTTGTAATACCCCAGCTGATGGCCATACTCCATAGACCGTTACATAGATGAAAAATGGAAAGCAGTAGCCCGAAAAAATAGAGAAGAAATATGACTGGATGAGAGAGTAATTGCTGCATGTGAGTGAAAAGGTCAGCTTTGATGTCAGGTTCCCATATTCCCCATAAACGAGTCCAGCCAATATGCATCAGCAAAAACAGCAGAATTGCGATGCCGGAAAATCGCTGCAGACTGTAACGGATGTTTCCCGCCCAAGGGAAGGTGGATAAATTGCTATTTCCACTCTTCAGTATCACCAAACCGTAGCCTGCATGCAGCAACAGCGGCAGTGCGATCATGAATATCTCTAGAAGGGTTAGATAGTTGAGACTTTGAAGCCAGCCAACAACCTGCTCATTATAGTGCTCGGGGCCAAACCGAGATTGGGAGTTTTCCCAAAGATGAAAGAGTAAAAAACCACCAATGGGCAGGAGGCCCAGCAGAGAATGGAGCCGACGCAATAGGAAATGAGTGTCTTGGATAGAGGTGTGCATGGACCTGGAACCCGAGATCTTTGATTGCTTATATATTACTTTATTAGTATCAACTACTTCCCTGATCCAGGGCAGTGAAACATCAGATTACTAAAGGCAAGTTGTAAATGGTCGATGATATGAAGGATATTCCTTATTTTGCATGGATTGGCTCCACTCTGATTCCTGAGTGGACTATTGGAATTTCCCACAGGTTGAGCATTGCCAGTCTCACACTTTGACAATGTTGTTTAAACAAACTAGTTGAAAAAGAGAGTCTGGTATATACCACTCTTATGGATAAGAGGGTATTTATAAAACAAAATTGATGAAGTGATCAGGTCACGGGTTTCAACAGGACATGATAAAAAACAGTATCGGCGCGAAGATCTTGATGGTGGTCGGTATAACTGCCATGGTATCCATGGTGGGATTGATTCTATTCTACACCCAAAGCCAACGTGCAATTATCATCAAAGAGCAAAAGCTGGTCACTGATCGCATGGTCTCAACGGTTGTGGCGGGGCTCAGAGTAATTATGGAAACGGGCAAAGCGAATATTGCCCAGCGCTATGCAGAAGAGATCAAGAGTGAACTCGAGTTAGAAGATTTCCGCTTTGTGCGTTTGAATGGTGTTGAGGCATTTCTCGACAATGACACCATACGCAAGGTCAATAAATTAAATGGCGAAACGCTATTTATTGAACGTGAAGAGACAGAGATTAATCGTTTGTATGGAAACGATGATCCAGCCTTGGTTAGCGCAAGGAGCAGCGGTGAAATATACCGGATTATCGATGATGCTAAGCAACAATATAAGGTTTTGACACCCATTCTCGGTACGTCTGTTTGCCATCGATGCCATGGTAGTGCAAATGGGATCATTGGCTTTGCTCAACTTACAACCTCAATGCGGAATATTGATCAGGCGATTTCGGAGAGTCGAAATTGGGCCACATTGGTGCTTTTTGTGGTGTTGGTTCTGTTTTTGTCGATCACTTATGTGCTGTTGAACAATGTGGTTATGTCACCAATAAGACGGGTGACTACTGCAATGCATCGGGTAGAGCAGGGGAAACTGAATCAACAGGTACCTGAGTTGAGTGAGGATGAGTTAGGTCACATGGCTCGTTCATTCAACAGAATGACTAAAAAATTGCTTGAAACCTATACAGGTATGGAGTTAGAGCAGGATAAGCTAACCACCATTATTCTTAATGCGGGTGAAGGTATTGTTGTTACAGATAATGAAGGAGATATAGTTTTAGTAAATCCTTCAGCTGAACAGTTGATAGGAAAGGAAAGATCAGAAATTGTCAGCCAGGAATTTGAGAATCTGGTCAACGATCCGGAAATCATGAAGAGACTGCTGGAGCATCCCGATTCGAACTATGCTGAGACTGCTCTGTTAGGCGAGCGCTATCTGAGTGTAATGGCTGCCTGTATACATACCCAGCAGGGTGAGATGCTCGGTAAGGCTGCGTTGATTCGCGATGTGACTGCACAAAAAAACCGTGAAGCATACCTGGAGGCCATCTCCTATAAGGATGAGCTGACGGGGCTATTGAATCGGCGTTCACTCACTGATGTGCTTGCCCAGTCAGTTTCTGAGGCAAAAGAGCGAAACAAATCCCTGACCCTGCTGATGTTGGATATGGATCATTTCAAGCGACTGAATGATACCTATGGTCACGGTATGGGTGACAGGATGTTAAAGACTTTCGGTCACCTTTTGATGAAACGGCTAAGGGATTCAGATTATGCCTGTCGTTATGGTGGTGAAGAGTTCTCAGTGATTTTGACTGGTACAGGTGTAGAGGGTGGAATGAAGACAGCGGAAGATATCCGCAAAGCTGTAAGTCAGGTCGTTATTGATGGTGTCTCCATTACCATAAGCATTGGCTTGGCATCCTTGAGTCAATGTCTGGAGTCTTCGTCGAAATGTTTGTTGGAGGCGGCAGACTGCGCCCTCTATATGGCCAAACAGCAGGGGCGAAATAGAACAGTCATCTACGAAGCATCAAACTCTAAAGCGACAAACGCCATCAATTGATTGGCAAGCTTCTCAGGTATATCGACCTCACTCTTGCCATGCACTAGTGTTAATTAAAACAAATTCAACGGCTACAACATTAATGCAACCAAGGCTTGATCCAGGTAAGGGTCAGCTCTAAAGCTGGGTTTTAGCATCAGCTACAAGTGTGCGACTGATAGTCTCCAATGTTGAGATCAAAGGTCGAACCTTGATCTGGAAGTCATCGCGATATTTTTTTGCAATTGGTTGCGCCGCTGGCAATTTCACAGTCAAAGGGTTGCGATGAACGCCATTGACTCTGAACTCATAGTGCAAATGGGGGCCTGTAGCCATTCCTGTTTTACCTACATAGCCGATGACCTGCCCCTGCTTAACCCGTCTACCTTTCTTTGCTTTCTTGTTATAGCGCGAGAGGTGAGCATAGAGTGTGGTGTAGGTTTGACCATGCTGGATAATCAATGTGTTGCCATATCCACCCTTTTTGCCACGAAAGATGATTTTCCCATCACCCGAGGATCTGATGGGTGTGCCGGTTCTCGCTGCGTAATCCACACCGCGGTGAGGCCGTTTTTTACCAAGTACAGGATGCCAGCGCTCCCTGGTGAATTTTGAAGAAATGCGTCTGAAATCTACAGGGGCACGCAAAAAGGCTTTACGCATACTTCTACCCTCAGGGGTATAGTAGTCAGCGCGTCCAGTGTCATCGACATAGCGTAATGCTTGGTAGGTACGGCCCTGGTTTATAAATTCGGCGGCCAGAATTGGGCCATCCCGCAATTTTTCGCCGTCCAGATAGTCCTCTTCAAAAATTACGGTAAAGCGATCTCCAGATCGAATCTCTAGCGCAAAGTCGATATCCCAACCAAAGATATCTGCAAGTTGCATGATCAATTTCTCAGGCAGGCCCGCTTTTTTTGCTGATAGATAGAGTGAGTTTTCTATTACACCACTCAAGTGTGCATTGCGTGTATCAACCGCTCTACTCATTTCCGTGGCATCGAAGCCATCATCTGTCACCGCGATTTCAATACTGTCGATCTTGCTGTGTGCCAAGCGTAGAGCCACCAGTTGCTGTTCTGAATCGAACTCAAGATAGAGCATCTCTCCCGGCTTAATAGCTGTTAGCTGCTTCGCGGTCTTACTGGAGTGAACAATCCTGTGTAACAGATTGGCGCTGAGATCATGTTTCTTAAATATAGAGGCCATTGAGTCACCACTGCGAATCTTGTAAGAGATTTCGTGGGTCTCTTTTTTTATTGGTTCAGTCGGGACGACTTCTGGCTCTATGGGGGTATTTGGCTGATCTGCGGCTACCGCCTCTTTGATGAATCCTGCCGGACTCTGGTTTTCGGGGGGCTGCTGGCTACTGTCGTCGGGTTGTCCTGGGAGGGTCAGAGGAAGAATCAGCTTTCTATTTTGCTCAGGTTGGCTCTCTGATTCAGAATTCTGGCGCGTTTCTGATTTGGGGGCATCTCCCGGATTAGAGATCAGAAACAGGAAACCCAATGCAAGAATAACCAGGAAAATCAAAGCGAAAACCAGGCGCTTTACAAGCTGGCCTCTGGCGGGTCTTCTCTCTAATGTATACGATTTAAAATCTTGCATGATGAATTGCTGCACGATTCAATAGTGCAGTAAGGTACCTCAATATTAGAACTCGGTTATAAGTCTTAATGATAGAACAAAGAATCATAACGCTTAATGGTTAATTTTATCAGATGCTTCTAGTAGAGTGTGCAACCATTGTCTTAATTTTTGAGATTTGATAAATGATCGATGTCATAGGTTCCCTAGATCTAATTAAACGAGGTACGGAAGAGGTTTTGCCTGAGGAGCTGCTGGTCAAGAAGCTCGAGCGTGGCAAACCACTCAAAATAAAAGCAGGATTTGACCCAACTGCCCCTGATTTACATATCGGCCACACTGTTCTGATAAATAAACTCAGGCAATTCCAGGAGTTGGGTCACGAAGTGATCTTTCTGATTGGGGATTTTACCGGCATGATCGGAGATCCAACAGGGAAAAGTGCCACCCGGCCACCGCTAACACGAGATGAAGTCTTGGACAATGCCAAGACCTATGAGCACCAAATATTCAAAATTCTTGATCCCAGCAAGACTACTGTGCTCTTTAACTCATCCTGGATGGGGGAGATGTCAGCTGTTGATTTAATTCAGTTGGCGGCAAAACATACCGTGGCCAGGATGTTGGAGCGGGATGACTTCAATAAGCGCTATACCAGTGGTCAGCCAATCGCTATCCATGAATTTCTCTATCCATTGGTGCAGGGGTACGACTCCGTTGCACTCAAGGCTGATGTTGAGCTGGGGGGGACAGATCAGAAATTCAATCTGCTAGTGGGTCGCCAGCTCCAGGAATCCTACGCTCAGGAGCCACAAGTGGTTATCACATTGCCTATTCTTGAGGGTTTGGATGGTGTGCAAAAGATGTCCAAGTCGCTTAACAACTATATTGGTATCACTGATCCACCGGAGGAGATGTTTGGCAAAGTAATGTCAATCTCCGATGACCTTATGTGGCGCTACTATGAGCTACTCAGTTTCAGGCCAATGAGTGAGATTGAGAGTTGGAAGGACGAGGTCTCTAAGGGAGGTAATCCCCGGGATGTGAAGGTGCGCCTTGCCGAGGAGTTGGTAGAGCGATTTCATTCCAAGGAGATGGCGGAGAAAGCACACCAGGCCTTTGTGGCCAGATTTCAGAAGGGCCAGATGCCCGATGAAATGCCAGAGCATGATCTTAAGCCTGAAGGGGATGGCTATCCAATAGCAAATCTTCTGAAAGATGGGGGGCTGGTGAAAAGTACCTCTGAGGCCAATCGAATGATCAAGCAAGGCGCAGTACGTATCGATGGTGAAAAGCTGGAAGATCAATCGATAACTGTCAAAGTGGGTTCGACTGCTGTTTACCAGGTAGGTAAGCGACGCTTTGCGCGTATCACTGTGAGCTGATCCCTTAGTGATCAATACTTATATATAGTGATTTTGTCGATCTTTAATTTAGTTTGAAATTGTTCTTGACCTGAGAGATTTGACGCTTATAATGCGCGTCTCCTTGAGTTGACCGCTGCCTGAAAGCAGCACGAATCAAGGTGTTGATGAGGCGAAATTAGTCGATAAAAATTCTTTCCAAATTTTTGTTGACGGCAGGAATGATCGACGTATAATTCGCCTCCTCTTTCGGTCGAACCGGAGACGGTAAAACGAAAGAAAGAGCGTTGTAATAAATAGTTCAAATAGTTGTTGACAATGACTTGGTGGGCTGTAGAATACGCGCTCTCGAACAGGCCGGGATGACCCGCCAGCTTGAAAAAGGTTGAGAAACTTCTTGACACAAGCTACCGGCACTGTAAAATAGGCGGTCTTTCTCAAGCAAAAGTTTTGAGAAGCTCTTTAACAATTAGGTTAGGTAATTTGTGTGGGTGCTCCGTTGATTTTGGGTAACCAAAAGATCGACAGAGAGCATTCAAAAAATAGTTAATTCTATTTCGAGAATCTCGAGTCAAAAGGATTGGCTGCCATAAGCAGCTATCAAACTTAAACTGAAGAGTTTGATCCTGGCTCAGATTGAACGCTGGCGGTATGCTTAACACATGCAAGTCGAACGGTAACAGCAAGAGCTTGCTCTTGGCTGACGAGTGGCGGACGGGTGAGTAACGCGTAGGAATCTGCCTAGTAGTGGGGGACAACTCGGGGAAACTCGAGCTAATACCGCATACGCCCTACGGGGGAAAGCGGGGGATCTTCGGACCTCGCGCTATTAGATGAGCCTGCGTTGGATTAGCTTGTTGGTGGGGTAATGGCCTACCAAGGCGACGATCCATAGCTGGTCTGAGAGGACGATCAGCCACACTGGGACTGAGACACGGCCCAGACTCCTACGGGAGGCAGCAGTGGGGAATATTGGACAATGGGGGCAACCCTGATCCAGCAATACCGCGTGTGTGAAGAAGGCCTGCGGGTTGTAAAGCACTTTCAATTGTGAAGAAAAGCCTAGAGTTAATAACTCTGGGTCTTGACGTTAACTTTAGAAGAAGCACCGGCTAACTCCGTGCCAGCAGCCGCGGTAATACGGAGGGTGCAAGCGTTAATCGGAATTACTGGGCGTAAAGCGCGCGTAGGTGGTTTAATAAGTCAGATGTGAAAGCCCCGGGCTCAACCTGGGAACTGCATTTGAAACTGTTAGACTAGAGTATGGTAGAGGGAAGTGGAATTCCGGGTGTAGCGGTGAAATGCGTAGATATCCGGAGGAACATCAGTGGCGAAGGCGACTTCCTGGACCAATACTGACACTGAGGTGCGAAAGCGTGGGTAGCAAACAGGATTAGATACCCTGGTAGTCCACGCCGTAAACGATGTCAACTAGCCGTTGGATCCATTTAAGGGTTTAGTGGCGAAGCTAACGCGATAAGTTGACCGCCTGGGGAGTACGGCCGCAAGGTTAAAACTCAAAGGAATTGACGGGGGCCCGCACAAGCGGTGGAGCATGTGGTTTAATTCGATGCAACGCGAAGAACCTTACCAGCCCTTGACATCCTGGAAACTTACTAGAGATAGTTTGGTGCCTTCGGGAATCCAGTGACAGGTGCTGCATGGCTGTCGTCAGCTCGTGTCGTGAGATGTTGGGTTAAGTCCCGTAACGAGCGCAACCCCTGTCCCTAGTTGCCAGCACATAATGGTGGGAACTCTAGGGAGACTGCCGGTGACAAACCGGAGGAAGGTGGGGATGACGTCAAGTCATCATGGCCCTTATGGGCTGGGCTACACACGTGCTACAATGGCCGGTACAGAGGGCCGCAAACCCGCGAGGGGGAGCTAATCTCAGAAAACCGGTCGTAGTCCGGATTGGAGTCTGCAACTCGACTCCATGAAGTCGGAATCGCTAGTAATCGCGAATCAGAATGTCGCGGTGAATACGTTCCCGGGCCTTGTACACACCGCCCGTCACACCATGGGAGTGGGTTGCAAAAGAAGTAGGTAGCTTAACCTTCGGGAGGGCGCTTACCACTTTGTGATTCATGACTGGGGTGAAGTCGTAACAAGGTAGCCGTAGGGGAACCTGCGGCTGGATCACCTCCTTTAAAGATGTTACCCGGATCTTCGGAGCATCCACACAAGTTACCTAACCGATGTTGAAGCAGATACAGACCTGTTGAACAGCTAAGCAGCTGTACTGCACTGAGTACTTGGGTCTGTAGCTCAGTTGGTTAGAGCGCACCCCTGATAAGGGTGAGGTCGGAGGTTCAAATCCTCCCAGACCCACCAATTTGTTCAGAAAACGATGACTCTTCAGGGGCCATAGCTCAGCTGGGAGAGCGCCTGCCTTGCACGCAGGAGGTCGGGAGTTCGATCCTCCCTGGCTCCACCAAATAGACAGGAAGTGTTAAGTGTCTAGCGAATTAAACGCTAGCCACTTCGTATTTTCGAAGTACTGCTCTTTAAAAATTAGGTTAGATCGCAGATAGGCGGATGTCGTGAGACATCCAAAATATCTATATAAGTACTAAGTTCTCAAACTTAGTTACTTGGGTATGTTGCATTTGTACGAGCGACCAAACTCCAGAATTTTTGGGGTTATATGGTCAAGTGATTAAGCGCATACGGTGGATGCCTAGGCGGTAGAAGGCGATGAAGGACGTTGTAGCTTGCGATAAGCTTCGGGGAGCCAGCAAACAGGCTTTGATCCGGAGATTTCCGAATGGGAAAACCCACCTGTCATAAGGCAGGTATCTTGCACTGAATTCATAGGTGTAAGAGGCTAACCCGGGGAACTGAAACATCTAAGTACCCGGAGGAAAAGAAATCAATTGAGATTCCCTCAGTAGCGGCGAGCGAACGGGGACCAGCCGAGCAAGAAATTCGTAGTGGAATGGTCTGGAAAGTCCAGCGATACAGGGTGATAGCCCCGTACACGAAATGAATGATTGACGTATTAAGTAGGTCGGAACACGTGATATTCTGACTGAAGATGGGGGGACCATCCTCCAAGGCTAAATACTCTCTACCGACCGATAGTGAACCAGTACCGTGAGGGAAAGGCGAAAAGAACCCCGTAGAGGGGAGTGAAATAGAACCTGAAACCGTATGCGTACAAGCAGTGGGAGCCCCTTCGGGGGTGACTGCGTACCTTTTGTATAATGGGTCAGCGACTTACTTCTCAGTGGCAAGCTTAACCGAATAGGGGAGGCGTAGGGAAACCGAGTCTTAATAGGGCGTTCAGTCGCTGGGAGTAGACCCGAAACCGGGCGATCTATCCATGGCCAGGGTGAAGGTGCGGTAACACGCGCTGGAGGCCCGAACCCACTTATGTTGAAAAATGAGGGGATGAGCTGTGGATAGGAGTGAAAGGCTAATCAAGCCCGGAGATAGCTGGTTCTCCTCGAAAGCTATTTAGGTAGCGCCTCGCGTCTCACTCCAGGGGGTAGAGCACTGTTTCGGCTAGGGGGCCATCCCGGCTTACCAAACCGATGCAAACTCCGAATACTTGGAAGTGCAATCGCGGGAGACACACGGCGGGTGCTAACGTCCGTCGTGGAAAGGGAAACAACCCAGACCGCCAGCTAAGGTCCCTAAATCATGGCTCAGTGGGAAACGATGTGGGAAGGCATAGACAGCTAGGAGGTTGGCTTAGAAGCAGCCATCCTTTAAAGAAAGCGTAATAGCTCACTAGTCGAGTCGGCCTGCGCGGAAGATTTAACGGGGCTTAAGCCATGTACCGAAGCTGCGGATGCGTGTTTACACGCATGGTAGAGGAGCGTTCTGTAAGCCTGCGAAGGTGTGTTGTAAAGCATGCTGGAGGTATCAGAAGTGCGAATGCTGACATGAGTAACGATAAAGGGGGTGAGAGGCCCCCTCGCCGAAAACCCAAGGTTTCCTGCTCAACGCTAATCGGAGCAGGGTTAGTCGGCCCCTAAGGCGAGGCAGAAATGCGTAGTCGATGGGAATCCGGTTAATATTCCGGAACTACTTATTATTGCGATGGGGTGACGGAGAAGGCTAGGTCATCCGGGTGTTGGTTTACCCGGTTTAAGCGTGTAGGGAGTCAGTTTAGGTAAATCCGGACTGGCAATTCTGAGACGTGATGACGAGTCTCCATGTGAGACGAAGTGATTGATGCCATACTTCCAGGAAAAACCTCTAAGCTTCAGATAATAAGTAACCGTACTCCAAACCGACACAGGTGGGTAGGGTGAGAATCCCAAGGCGCTTGAGAGAACTCTGGTGAAGGAACTAGGCAAAATAGTACCGTAACTTCGGGAGAAGGTACGCCCTTGGTATGTGAAGAGACTTGCTCTCGGAGCAGAAGAGGGTTGCAGTGACCAGGTGGCTGCGACTGTTTATTAAAAACATAGCACTCTGCAAACTCGAAAGAGGAAGTATAGGGTGTGACGCCTGCCCGGTGCCGGAAGGTTAATTGATGGGGTTAGTCCTCGGACGAAGCTCTTGATCGAAGCCCCGGTAAACGGCGGCCGTAACTATAACGGTCCTAAGGTAGCGAAATTCCTTGTCGGGTAAGTTCCGACCTGCACGAATGGCGTAACGATGGCCACGCTGTCTCCACCAGAGACTCAGTGAAATTGAAATCGCTGTTAAGATGCAGTGTACCCGCGGCTAGACGGAAAGACCCCGTGAACCTTTACTACAGCTTTGCACTGGACTTTGAATATGTTTGTGTAGGATAGGTGGGAGGCTTTGAAGCGAAGACGCCAGTCTTCGTGGAGCCAACCTTGAAATACCACCCTGACATATTTGGAGTTCTAACCTCGACCCGTTATCCGGGTTAGGGACAGTGTATGGTGGGTAGTTTGACTGGGGCGGTCTCCTCCCAAAGAGTAACGGAGGAGCACGAAGGTACCCTCAGCGCGGTCGGACATCGCGCAACGAGTGCAAAGGCATAAGGGTGCTTGACTGCGAGACAGACAAGTCGAGCAGGTACGAAAGTAGGTCTTAGTGATCCGGTGGTTCTGTATGGAAGGGCCATCGCTCAACGGATAAAAGGTACTCCGGGGATAACAGGCTGATACCGCCCAAGAGTTCATATCGACGGCGGTGTTTGGCACCTCGATGTCGGCTCATCACATCCTGGGGCTGAAGTCGGTCCCAAGGGTATGGCTGTTCGCCATTTAAAGTGGTACGCGAGCTGGGTTTAGAACGTCGTGAGACAGTTCGGTCCCTATCTGCCGTGGGCGTTTGAGATTTGAGGGAAGCTGCTCCTAGTACGAGAGGACCGGAGTGGACGTATCTCTGGTGTTCCGGTTGTCACGCCAGTGGCATTGCCGGGTAGCTAAATACGGACAGGATAACCGCTGAAAGCATCTAAGCGGGAAGCCCCTCCCAAGATTAGATCTCACTTGTCTCTTGAAGACACTGAAGGGCCGTTGAAGACTACAACGTTGATAGGCTGGGTGTGGAAGTACAGCAATGTATGAAGCTAACCAGTACTAATTGCCCGTGAGACTTGACCATATAACACCCAAACGTTTTGGGTTTGGTTCGAGCAAACGCATACTCAATAAACTTAAGCGATCTAACCGAATGCGAGTCGTCCCAGCTGGGGCGACTCCAACAGTTTGCCTGGCGGCCATAGCATGTTGGTACCACCCGATCCCATCTCGAACTCGGAAGTGAAACGACATAGCGCCGATGATAGTGTGGGGTTTCCCCATGTTAAAGTAGGTCACTGCCAGGTTTTTATGTAAAAACCCCGTATCGGAAACGATACGGGGTTTTTTTTTGCTATAAAGCGTAAAATCCTAGCCAACAGATTCATTAGTCTTAACAGGCCCTAATATCATCAAATGCTCATAGCCCTTGTTCTACTGATTATCGGATCGTCGTTACTTATACTCTCTGTGCGCCAAATTATTATACAAAGGCGTCTAATGAGGGGAGGTGTTAGTGGTGTATTCGGATCCATGCTTGTTTTTTCAGCAACAATAATTTTTTTGCTTCTATTAAATCTTCAAACTTATATTCAGTTAACTAAAGAAGTTGAGTTGGTAGAGGTGATGGTTTCTGAGATTACAGATCAGGGAGCCAGTGTAAATCTGACTATTGATGGTAGAGAAACAAACTATCTTATATCAGCGGATGAGTGGCGACTTGACGCCAGATTTATAAAATGGAAACCCTGGTTTACTGTGCTTGGTAAAGAGCCCATTGTGAGATTAGAGACACTAAGTGGAAAGTTGTATCGGAATAGCCAAAAAGATCAACAGACATACCATCTTTCATCAGAAATCGTTCAATTGGATGGTCTGTTATCATACCTGATAGATCGGTTTGGAATTTTAGATGTGATGTATGGCAGTTCGGTCTACATGCCAATAAAGAAAGGCGCTCGCTTTCGGGTTAGTGCAACGCACTCTGGACTTATTGCTCGTCCTGTCAATGAACAAGGTCGTATGGCTGTCCAAGACTGGAATTGAGAATGATTTACTACAAAATCCGACTGAAATCTCCACAGTCACATACTTTCGAAGTCGAAATCACCATAAATAACCCGGATCCTTCTGGTCAGGTCGTCTACCTTCCTGCATGGATTCGCGGAAGTTATTTGATAAGGGATTACGCCAGACATATCACATCTATTCAAGCGTCATGCAATAAAGCGCATGTTGAGTTGAAAAAACTTGATAAACAGACTTGGCAAATTGAGCCTGTAGAGGGTGCGTTAACAATTCGATATCTTATCTACGCATGGGAACTGTCAGTGAGATCAGCTCACTTTGATATCAATCACGCTTATTTTAATGGTCCAGCAGTTTTTTTAGGGGTAAGTGGGCAAGAGCAAAGCCGATGCTCGCTGGAAATAGTAGCGCCAGAAGATCAACAACTACTGGGCTGGAATGTCGCTTACCCGTTAAGCCCTGAAAGCTGTAACGAATCGGGTTTTGGGACATACATAGCTACAGACTATGAAGAACTAATCGATTGTCCGGCAGAGATTGGTCACTTTTCCGAGAGTGAATTTGAGGCAGCTGATTGCAAACATCGATTTGTTGTAAGTGGTACTAAAAGGTTTGATCATGAGAAGATTTGTAACGATTTACGTTTAATTTGTAAAAAACAGGTTGAGCTATTCGGAGAACTTCCAACCACAAATTACCTCTTTTTATTACGTCTGGTCGATAACGGGTATGGCGGACTTGAACATAAAAGTTCTACCAGTTTGATATTTCCCCGTGATGAAATACCTCCAAAACGAATTAAGGAGAATTCTGCAGGATATAGAAGGTTGTTGGCCCTATGCAGTCATGAATATTTCCATCTTTGGAATGTAAAACGCATTACGCCAAAGGTATTTACTGAGCAGAGCACACTTCACGAAGTTTACACGCGCCAATTATGGGTTTTCGAGGGTATTACCTCTTACTATGACGAGTTGATTTTGCTCCGTAGTGGCGTCATTGAACGGGACGAATACTTCATAATTTTAGCTGAGACGGTGACTCGGGTAATGCGTGGTAGTGGGCGGTTTAAGCAGACACTCGAAGAATCCAGTTTCGATGTTTGGACCAAGTTTTATAAACAGGATGAGAACGCCCCCAACGCAATTGTCAGCTACTATGCAAAAGGTGCTCTATTTGCTTTGATACTTGATCTGACGATTCGTTTGCAGAGTAACGGTGCCTCATCACTTGATCAGGTAATGCGTGAGATGTGGTTACGCTATGGAAAAACCGGTAAAGGTGTACCTGAAAATGGTTTTGAAGAGGTCGCTACCGAGATAACATCGTTGGATCTCAAGCCACTTTTTGATTTAGGACTTCGTTCAACAGCTGAGTTACCCCTTAGAGAGTGTCTCGAGTTGTTTGGTGTAGAGTTGAAACTGATGCCGGCAAAGTCGCAGGAGGATAAAGGTGGCATAGTTCGTACATCCGAAGCTGATCCTGGTGTCACTCTTGCGATTGGAGCGAAATGGACAGATAAAAATGGGGTAATTCGTGTAGAGCAGGTATTTGATGGAGGCGCAGCACAAAATAGTGGGTTATCAGCTGGCGATGAGATTATCGCAGTAGATGGACTTAGGGTAAATGCCAAGCAACTTGAAAGATATATAGCCGACACTGACCTGGGTTGCACTATTGAACTTCATCTGTTTCGACGTGACATGTTGATGTCTATCCATCTGCAGCCAACAGAAGCGCCGCAAGATACCTGTTATTTTAAACTGACCGATGAGGAAGATACAGAGGCGGCAAATCGACTGACAGCATGGTTGATGGGTAATGTCAGATAATTTTGACTTGGTTAAAATCATGGCGGATGGGCGCTTCCACTCTGGTGAAGAACTGGGGGGTAAGCTTGGTGTTAGCCGTGCTGCAGTTTGGAAAAAACTACAACTCGTGAAGGACCGCTATCTTCTTGGGATCGATGCTGTTAAAGGTAAGGGTTACCGGCTCAGTGAGTCCCTTGATTTACTGGATCGTGAAAAGATAATTGAACGATTACAACAATCAAATCCAGGCACTCTACCTTCACTGAATATTCACACTACAATCGACTCCACCAACAGCTGGCTTATGCAACAGGCTGCTTTGGGGATTGAGTCAGGGTCTGTCTGTTTGGCTGAGCAACAAAATGGCGGTAGAGGTCGGCATGGCCGCCAATGGGTATCGCCTTTTGGCAGAAACCTCTATTTTTCCATGCTGTTTCGTTTTGACCTTGCTCCGACGCAAGTAGCAGGACTAAGTCTGGCATCGGCAATAGGTGTTTTACGACTGTTACGTCAACTGAATTGTTATCAAGCAGGGCTTAAGTGGCCCAATGATATTCTTTGGCAGGGAAAAAAGTTGGCAGGACTGCTGCTTGAGGTGTCAGGTGAGACCAGTGGTCCGTCTCAGGTGGTTGTGGGTGTCGGTCTCAATGTTGGCATGGGTAGCCTGGGCGAAGAGATAGATCAGCCCTGGAGTGATTTACGAGAGATACCTGAAATTGCAGCCTGTAGCCGAAGTGAACTTGCTGCCAGTTTGACTATTCACTTAAGTGACATTGCGGAACAATATAGAGCTGAAGGGTTGCGAAGTTTTATAGATGAGTGGCATGCCAGTGATCTGTTTATGGGGAAAGAGGTGGTAATCCGCAGTGCCAATCGTGCCCAAAATGGTCAGCACCTCGGTATCGATGACTCCGGAGGAATCCTTATTCGGATCGAGGGGGAGCCCCGTTGTTTTCATGCTGGTGAAGTCAGTCTAAGGAGAGCCGGATAGGTTTTGTCATGAAGCTTTTTGTTGATATTGGCAATACATTGATCAAATGGGCAAGTGAAAAGGATTTGCAGTCTCAAGTTGTTCATCGAGCAAACTCTCAAGAGTTACCCGAGGTAATTGATACCCCATGGTCTGATATGGCTGAACCTGCGGAAGTGCATATTGCCTCTGTCAGACAGCAGAAAGTGGTCGATAATCTAACCTCATGGATCATTCAGCATTGGCAAGCTACCGTACGGATATCAGAAACAGTGCAGCGGGAATTAGGGGTAGTCAACGGTTATGCTACACCTTCGCAATTGGGAGTGGATCGCTGGCTGGCTCTACTTGCTGCGCGCAGAATCTGTAACAGGCCTGTGGTTGTGGTGGATCTGGGCTCGGCAACTACGATTGATGGCTTGGATGATAAAGGATGCCATTTGGGTGGAACCATAATCCCTGGATTGCAACTTTATGCCAAATGTCTTGATCTTAATACAGATCTTTCCATAGATAACAATCACTTGAATTTAAGTGAATTTGCGACTGATACCGCAACAGCCGTTCAAAGTGGTGCTATGCTGACACACCTATGCATGGTAGAAAGGTCACTGCTGCGTTTGCAGGAAATTTGTGGTGGTGGCGTGGAATGCATTCTTACCGGTGGAAATGCCCATCAATTGTCTGAATATCTTATGATTGCTCACCAGATCGTACCCGATCTGGTTTTACAAGGCTTGGCCTTACAGTCGACTTAAACCTAAAAGAATCAGTTGACCGCTCCATTCTAATAGCAGGTTCCTGATTTTTTTGAAAATAGCTGCGACGGTCTTGGTCACCTGTTGGGTGAATCACGCTGCCCAACTGATCTTTTTAGGTTAAACAAACTGACTTATGAAATGGTTCTTCTTTATTCTGATACTGATTAATCTTGGCCTGTTTCTGTTGATTTACCCTCAACAGCAGGAGGTAGAGAAATCATACGCTACGACTGATGTAGGCGAGTTAAGACTTGCAAGTGAGCTTAGTCAAAGCGCTACGGTCGATGAAACAGATGCTGTGAAAGATGAAGAGGCGATGCAAACTATGGATAGCAAAGCCGACCCTGAAGCTGAACAAACCCAGCCTGCTGGCGCTGCTGTTGTTGAGGCTCAATCTCAGGTTGAACTGGAGCTGGAAGCTGATAAGCCCTCGGAAACAGCTGATGTTGCAGTTGAGCCGGAAATGGTCACCACATCTGATGTGGTGCCACGCTGCGCCATGGTTGGGTATGTGGAAACCAGATCGGCGGCGGAAGAGATATCTGTTCGCCTCCGCGCACTTGGATTAAAACCTGAACTTCAATCGGAAACGCGTAATGAGCAGGCCGGGTATTGGGTACTTATTCCGCAACAAGCTACCCGCAGGGAGGCGGTCAAGATAGCGAAAAGGTTGGAAGAATCCGGTGTTTCAGACCTGTGGCGCTTTACCAGTGGTGAATTGGTGCACGCCATCTCCCTGGGACTGTTCCGGGATGAGGTTCGTGCAGGGGATCGAAAACGTGAAATCGATGCATTAGGGTTTGAATCGGTTATTCAACCTCGATACCGGGAAAAAACCAATTATTGGCTCAGGTATCAGGCAAACGACCCTACTGGAATCAGTGATCAAGACTGGTCCAGACTGGTGAAAGATTTTCCCGAACTGGTTTCTAAGGCTGTTGAGTGTCGTTAGGATTGCCAGAGAGAGAAGAAACGCTTAGAATTCGCACTCCTTAGCCGGCGTAGCTCAGTTGGTAGAGCAGCTGATTTGTAATCAGCTGGTCGGGGGTTCGAATCCTCTCGCCGGCTCCATTTTTCCTTAACCTGCGTAATTGCAGGCGCTCAGCGGGATTGTGTAACCTTGCGCTTTCCCGAATATCGATCCTTTTGATCGAATTCCTTATCGATTAGCCCGGTTTTATCATAAATCTAAATTTAACTGATTTAGGGCGCCATTGTGCTGTCGATGTCTAAATTATTTTTGCTCTATTGAAACTTGGTGTGTCAATTCGACCTGGATCGGGTGGAACCTAACCGTTATTCTGCACTTTCATGATTTGGATGAGCTGTCAGTGTATTGTGTTTGGTATAGACTTATTGCATAAAGAACTTTATTCGAATTCATGATCTGGATTCCTGATGGGCGTTCAACAATATCGCTAATCTTGGGACAAAAAGGGGAAGTCCATTGCTGAAGCGAATCTCATTATTAAAATCTGCACTTCTCTTTATGTTGCTCTCCATGCCTGTACACTCTGCAGATTGGGTATATACAGTCGTCGATGGTGACAACCTGTGGGATTTCAGCACCAAGTACTTAGACAGTGTGATGAGGTTCGAACAGCTTCGAAAGCTGAATAACATCAAGAACCCCAAACGCTTGCAGCCCGGCAGTTGGCTTAGGGTCCCGATGAAGTGGATTCGTAGCAATGCAGTTCCTGCACGAATCGAATTGATTGGTGGTCAAGTCAAAATTACCCGCTCAGATGGAACAGCTCTGAATGACCTCAAGCCTGGTACATTGATCCATTTGGGGGATACGCTGAAGACAGGACAAGATAGCAGTGTTGCTATTGTCTTTGCAGATGACACAAGGTTGACGCTGCACAGTGATGCTGAGATGCGCTTTGACCACCTCAGTGCCCATGGTGAGACAGGGATGGTTGATTCAAGACTGCATCTGGGTCGCGGCCGTATACAAACCAGAGTAAAACCTTCCGAAGGTCCTGGATCACGTTTTGAAATTCATACACCATCTGCAATAACTGCAGTTCGGGGTACAGCTTATCGTGCGGCTGTCAGCCTGGATGGAGAATCCTCTAACATTGAGGTTCTGGAAGGGGATGTGGTGGTCAGTGGTGCTGAAGAGCAAGCGCTGGTTAAAGCCGGGTTTGGTACCCGGGTAACTCAGGGGCAGCCACCAATACCACCGCGAAAACTATTATCACCACCCAAACTGAATGAAATTCCCGAACCTCTCAGAGAGTTGGATTGGCAACTTGGCTGGCAAAAGCTCGCGGGGGCTAAAAACTACCGGCTAGAGGTCAGCGATAATCAACAATTGGATATTCTGCTCTGGGAACAGGTCGTTTCTGATCATCAGCTTAGCCTGCCGGATCTACCAGATGGAGACTATTGGGTAAGCGTTCGAGGTATCGATGCAGATGGGCTGGAAGGCAGTAACACGGTAAAGAGGCTTGTTCTTGACAGGCATCCTCAACCACCGCAATCACTTAGCCCGGCTGATGGAGAGATGTTGCAGGGAGGCGATATTGAGCTGAAGTGGGATAGGCCCGACTATGCGAGTGGTTATCTCCTGGAAGTCGCAACGGATCAGGCTTTCGAGGATATTGTCATTAAGAGGGAGGTTGAAGATGTCGAACATATCAAACTGACCGATATATCCGAACCGGGAACCTACTATTGGCGTGTTGCTGCGAAATCAGATAGTGGAGAGCTGGGGCCTGCCGGAATCGTTCGTTCATGGCGTCTCAGATCTGAACTGGAGCCACCTGGTGTCACTATGGTGGTTACTGAAGAGCGAGTTATGGGCTCCTGGCAACAGCTAGATTCTGATCATCGTTATCATGTTCAGATAGCTCATGATCCAGACTTCAACCATCTTGAGCTTGATCAAGTTGTCTCGAAAAATGAGATTGAAATCGAACATATATATAGTCAACTACGCTATTTGAGAGTCTGTGTAGTAGACGAGGATGATTATCAGGGGCCATGGAGTGATGTCCACAAGATCGACCCTCTGCTTGGTAAAAGCGTTTGGATAGTTCCTGTAAGTCTGATTTACGGTTTGCTGTTTTTGTAGAGGAATGTTCAAGCACTTTTTCAATAAAGGAAAAGTCAGTCAGGTTATCCTGGCGATAGCTTTAGTTGTCTGTGCCAATGTACTCATTGGCAGTGCGGCAATTAAGCGCCTCGACTTTCTGTTTTACGACTACTTTCTCAATCTTCTTGATAATCATATCAGTGACGAGTTAGTGGTAGTCGCCATCGATGATAAGAGTCTACAGGAACTTGGTCGTTGGCCCTGGTCCCGGCGTTTTCATGCTAAACTGCTTAATCGTTTGACGGTCATGAATGCACGGGTTGTTGGATTTGATGTGCTTTTCTCTGAAGCTGAACAGAACGATCCTCAGGCTGATCAACTTTTTGCTGAAGCAATTGCAGCAAACGGGGTTACCGTACTTGCTGTGGCACCGAGTAATCCTCTGTCAGGCATTTCGATTTCAGAGGTGCTGCCGCTTCCCATACTTGCATCATCTGCAGCTGGTTTGGGACATGTTGATTTTGAGATCGACAGTGATGGGCTTTGCCGTAGGTTTTTCTTGCATGCGGGACTGGATGATGCCCGTTGGGCAACATTTTCTTTAGCGCTTATGAATGTGGCAGGTGAGCAGATTTCTCTGCCTGGTGTGGTCAATAAACAGTCACCAATGAGCAGTGAGTCAAGTTGGCTGCGCTCCGGAGAGTTTTTAATTCCTTATGATCCAAGTCCGGATACAGTTGAAACCATTTCTGTTCATCAACTGCTCAATGATGATGAAATTGCATCGAGGATTGAAGGTCGGTATGTATTGATTGGCTCAACTGCTACCGGTCTGGGTGATGTTATTTCTACACCAGTATCCCAGAGTCATCAGCGCATGCCAGGGGTCAGGTTGAATGCCCATGTGCTGAGTGGTCTCTTGAATGGCAGCTTATTGAGAGTGATGGATCATGGATATCATCTGCTCCTGACCTTGATCATAACAGGGGTGATTGCTTTGGTGCTGTCTTCAACCAGGTTTCCTCTGTCTATTGTTCTATTTCTGATTGCGATTGTTGGTCTACCCGCTCTATCAGGGCTTACCTTGTCTCTCAGCCAAGTCTGGTTTGCCCCTGCTGCCTCGATTGTTCCACTACTTATAGGCTTCCCGCTATGGGGGGTCTGGCTTCATCTGCATGAGAGACAGGTTAACAAGTCACTGAACATCAGAATGTATGACCAGGCTATGCACCATGCTGTAACCGGCTTACCTAATCAATACGCATTGGATGAATATTTGAGAGGCTTGAGCAGTTCGGGCTCTGATGATTTCAAGTGCTCTGCATTGATGATTGTGCATGTTAAATGGTTGGGCTCTGCTGGCGGAATCATCGGCGGAGCAGCTGGTAATCAGTTATTACAAGCGATTGCACAGCGGATTCGTGATGTGGTGCGAAGCGATGATCTTGTTGCTCATCTAGGTGGTGATGACTTCGGTGTTTTAGTGAATGGACTTAATGACCTGGAGTCAGCGCACTTGATTGCGAAAAATCTTCTTGCTGTATTACAGCAACCTATGGTGTACGAGGGTAATTCTGCTTTTCTTGGGCCGAGCATAGGATTGAGTCTCTGGCCTACCGAAAGTCAGGATGGAGAGAGTTTATTGCGTGATGCCAATATGGCTGTGTTTCGTGCGCGTATGCAGAATTCAGATTCCATCTGTCTCTTTTCTGAGCAGATAGCAAAAGAGGTTAAAGAGGGATCTCAGTTGGAACAGGCGCTTACTTATGCGATTGAGCGCAGTGAATTCGAGGTCTACTACCAACCCCAGGTAGTTACCGGTAACGGACGTATTTTTGGAGTTGAAGCGCTCATACGTTGGCATAATCCTGAGTTAGGTCTGGTCTATCCCAGCGCTTTTATTCCGGTTGCTGAACATACTGGATTAATTCGTTCAATCGGTTTGTGGGTGTTACGCACGGCTTGCAAACAGGTGCAACAGTGGAATCATGAAGGCTTCGGGCCTCTACGTTTGGCTGTTAATCTCTCACCAGTGCAGTTCAGTGACAAGAACCTGGTGGCTGAAGTGCGTAGATCTCTTGATGACAGCGGGCTTGATCCCAGGTTTTTAGAATTGGAGGTCACTGAGAGTACAGTCATGCAAAATCTTGAGGAGGCAAGATCTGCTATGCGTCTGTTGAAGGAAGAGGGTGTACAGCTTGCAATCGATGACTTTGGTACAGGCTACTCATCATTGAGTAATCTGCAACATTTTCCTTTTGATCGTATCAAGATCGATCAGTCTTTTACCCGTGAGTTTCAGGATAATGAAAGTGTAAAAGAGATTACTATGACAATCATTGAAATGGCGAAACGTTTAAAACTTGATGTCATTGCTGAGGGTGTTGAAACTGAAGCTCAAGCAGAAAACTTACGCCAATATGGTTGTGATGCTCTACAAGGATTCTATTTCAGTCACCCTCTGCCTGCATCTGAATTAACCACGATATTTTCCGGGCGGGTTGCAAACAATACCTCTCACACAGAGTTTAATGTTCAGAATAAATCCACTCGATGATCTCTTAACGTTTTTTTTAGCTGACGGAACTCCCTGGGTGCTGAGAAAGGATATACTCTGCGTCGCATTGATCGGCTTATTGGCTACCTGTTGAAGGAGTTTGGTTGTGGCATCTGGTTCTAAAAAAGTTATTTTCGCAGCATTGGCTGGTAATTCATTGATCTCGATTACCAAATTTGTCGCTGCATTTTTTACTGGTAGCTCTGCAATGCTATCCGAGGGCATCCACTCCCTTGTTGATACAGGGAATCAGGGGTTACTGCTGTATGGCATGGCCCGTGCTGAAAAACCGGCGGATGAGGCTTTTCCTTTCGGCTATGGCAAGGAGATCTATTTCTGGAGCTTTATCGTTGCGATCCTGATTTTCGCACTGGGTGGCGGTATTTCGATCTATGAAGGGATAAAACATATTCAGCACCCGGAACCGATCAGTAACCCGATAATAAACTACGTGGTACTGGGGTTGGCCATGCTGTTTGAGGGGGCTGCCTGGCTATTCGCTTTCAGGGAGTTCACCAAGGTGAAAGGTAAATGGGGATATATGGAGGCGGTTCAAAGGGCAAAAGATCCCTCTATTTTCGTGGTTTTGTTCGAAGATACGGCAGCACTGCTGGGACTTATTGTGGCATTTCTAGGCGTTATGCTGGCGCAGATGACCGGATTTCCGCTTTTCGATGGTTTGGCGTCGGTAGTTATCGGCTTAATACTTGTGGGAACAGCGATATGGCTCGCCTATGAGACTAAGGGTCTATTAATTGGAGAGAGTGCCAACCAGCCTGTGATTCAAGGGGTTAAGGCAATAGTTGCTGAAAAAGAGAGCGTGGATCACGTGAATGAAGTACTAACCATGCATATGGGGCCGGATTTTGTGTTGGTCAATCTCAGTGTGGACTTTAAGGATCATCTGACTGCTGACCAGGTTGAGAAGTCGATAGCAGAGATGGATTTGGCGATCAAAGCAGAATTTTCCCAGATAAAACGAATATTTATCGAGGCTGAAAAGCGCGCCGTCGCTCAGACATAAAGCGCAGCAAACGGGGTTGGGGTAATTTCAGTAGAATTGATACACGCTTTGGGTTGACCCATTGAAAGTGTACGGGTAGAATTCCGGCTCTTTACCTCGCCAGATGTCTGGCTGGGGGAATAACGGGATATTTCGGGGATTAATGCAATGTATGCGGTAATTCAAACCGGCGGAAAACAGTACCGCGTTTCTGAAGGCGATACCATCAAAGTCGAAATGCTGACTGCTGATGAGGGCGCTTCGGTGGAGCTGGATAAGGTTCTTATGATCACCAATGGTGATGATGTGAAAGTCGGTACGCCCTATGTTGAAGGCGGCAAGGTAACGGCTACTGTTAAATCCATTGGCCGTGGCAAGAAAGTGAAGATCATTAAGTTTCGTCGCCGCAAGCACCATATGAAACGTCAGGGACATCGTCAGTGGTTCACTGAGTTGCAAGTCACTGGCATTAGCGGTTAGGAGAGAGAGATGGCTCATAAAAAAGCAGGCGGTAGTACACGTAACGGCCGCGATTCGGAATCCAAACGTCTTGGCGTCAAGATTTTCGGTGATCAGGCTATAAAAGCTGGAAATATCATCGTTCGTCAGCGTGGCACCCAGTTCCATAATGGCGTAAATGTTGGCATTGGCAAGGATCACACCCTGTTTGCCAAAGCAGACGGTACCGTGAAGTTTGAAGTCAAGGGCCCTCGCAATCGCAAATATGTGAGCGTTGTTACCGACTAGTATTACTACGGAATTAACGCTCAAAAGCCTCGTCTGTGTACGAGGCTTTTTGCGTTTTAGTGCACTGTCTCTAACTCAAGCGTGATATCAGAGGCTTGCACTCTTTCCAAGGCAAGGCGCGATGCGCCAACAATGGCAGCTCCTTGTCAGGCAGCGCAACTCAGACGATGGCCTGGCGTCACGCGGATTTCACGCATTAGTATGAGACAGTACATCAGCCTATGAAATTTGTAGACGAAGCCAAGATAAAAGTTATTGCCGGAGACGGGGGAAATGGTTGTGCCGGATTTCGGCGCGAGAAGTATATTCCCAAAGGCGGGCCTGATGGTGGTGATGGGGGCAATGGCGGCAGTGTTTACCTGATTGCCGATAGTGGCCTCAACACCCTGGTGGACTTTCGCACACAGAGAACCCATAAGGCAGAGCGTGGCCAGAATGGCATGGGCCGTGAACGTACCGGTCGAAAAGGCAGTGATCTCAAGGTGCGAGTACCGGTGGGCACACGTATTCTGGATGACGAAACCGGGGAGTTACTGGGTGAGCTGCTGGAGCACCAGCAGAGTATGCTGGTCGCCAAAGGAGGTGAGCGGGGAATAGGTAATGTGCACTTTAAAAGCAGCACCAATCGTTCGCCACGGCAATTTACCTATGGTACTGAAGGTGATCGTCGGGAATTACGCCTGGAGTTGATTCTATTGGCGGATGTTGGTCTGTTGGGAATGCCGAATGCGGGTAAGTCGAGCCTGATCAGCAAGGTTTCCAGTGCCCGGCCCCGTGTAGCGGATTACCCCTTCACTACCCTCTATCCCAATCTCGGTGTTGTCAGTCTCGGTCATGATCATAGCTTTGTCGTGGCTGATATTCCTGGTGTGATTGAGGGTGCAGCAGAGGGTGCAGGGCTTGGATTGCAGTTTCTCAAGCACCTCTCCCGTACCCGTCTGTTGCTTCATCTTGTAGATATTGCACCATTGGATGAGACCATTGACAGTGCAGCTGAAGTTCGTCAGATTGAAAAGGAGCTATCGCGTTATTCTGATGAGCTTTCAACCAAAGAGCGTTGGCTTGTGCTGAATAAAAAAGATCTGTTGATGGCAGATGATTTTGAAGAGAGAAGTCGCAATCTGTGTCAGGCATTGGCTTGGGAAGGGCCGGTTTATGGCATCTCAGCAGTAAGTGGTGAGGGTACAAAGCAACTTGTATCGGACCTCATGTTACGACTCGAGGAGATTTGGCGGGTAGAGGAGCAGCCTGCTGAAGAAGATGATGATGCTGAGTGGGATCCACTGCAAAGCTGATAGCAGAATCACTCATGGGATAGTCGATTAACTTAAACCACCATATCAGGTAGCAAATGATTTCCCGGGAAAAGATCACCAGTTCGAGGCGCTGGGTTATAAAGATCGGTAGCGCACTACTTACTGCTGACGGTAAGGGTTTATCCCATGAATTACTCTCTGCATGGGTTGAACAGATGTCTGCACTCCGGCATGCCGGTAATGAAGTGGTGCTGGTATCGTCTGGAGCCGTCGCGGAAGGTATGAGCCGAATGGGTTGGCGAAACCGTCCTCATAATCTAAATGAACTGCAAGCGGCAGCAGCCATTGGTCAGATGGGATTGGTACATGCCTGGGAGGCGGGATTCCAAAAATATGATCTGCATACGGCTCAAGTTCTGCTGACCCGGGATGATCTTGAAAATCGTTCCCGCTATTTGAATGCACGCAGTACGCTTCGTACCCTGCTTGAATTGGGTGTGGTTCCTGTGGTCAACGAAAACGATACGGTAACAACCGATGAGCTTCGTTTCGGAGACAACGATACCCTGGCTGCTTTAGTGGCAAATCTGATCGAGGCTGATCTGTTGGTGTTGTTAACAGACCAGGAGGGTCTGTTTGATGCTGATCCACGCTTCAACCCTGATGCCTCTATGATCAATATGATGCGAGTCGATAATCCGCAACTCGATGTTGTGGCAGGGGGCAGTGCGAGTGGGCTCGGTTTGGGGGGTATGGTAACCAAGGTACGGGCTGCAAGGCTGGCTGCTCGTTCCGGTACAGGTACGATTATCGCATCGGGTAGAACTCAGCATGTTCTAGATGCCATTTCCCGAGGTGAGGAGGTTGGAACACTATTGGTACCAGTCCAGGAGAGACAGGCGGCAAGAAAACGCTGGTTAGCTGGTCAGCTTCAACCACGAGGAAGCCTGACTTTGGATGATGGTGCGGTACGTGTGTTACGTGAGCAGGGGAGCAGTCTGCTGGCGGTTGGGGTCTGTGACGTTAAGGGAGATTTTGGGCGTGGCGAAGTTGTCGTCTGCCTTGATCTTGCTGGAAATGAAATTGCCCGGGGTCTGGTCAACTATAGTGCCCAGGAGACGATACGTCTGAAGGGTATACCCAGCAGCCGCATTGAAGAGGTTCTGGGGTATGTGGATGAGGATGAGTTAATACATAGGGATAATCTGGTATTACTGTAAGAGGATGGTTGATTGCATTAGAGTTAGGCTTTAATCGACCCCTTTTCAGGCTTCCACTTGCTTCTGATGAGTGGATCGAAACAATTCAATAGCTGACTCCTGGAATCCATGTGATCTGGCAACCCTACTTTGTCTTCGCGCTAATCCTTGTCGCGATAATCTTATTCTTTAGCGGTCGCGTAAGACTCGATCTGACCGCAGCTTTTGTAATTCTTGCTCTGGCGATTTCCGGTGTGGTTACACCTTCCGAAGCTATTGCTGGCTTCGGTGATCCACTGGTGATGATGATAGCTGGGCTGTTTGTTATTGGGGAAGGTCTGCATCGAACCGGTGTGGCAGCGTGGGTTGGACAGCGCATTGCTACCATAGGACGAGGTAGTGAGTGGCATCTGATTCTTCTATTGATGCCGACAGTAGCGATACTCTCCGCTTTTATGAGCTCTACTGGTGTGGTGGCAATTTTTATTCCTGTGGTTATGAGCATGGCCCGTTCTGCTGGCTTGGCTGCACGTAGATTGCTGCTGCCACTAGCCTTTGCTTCGCTCATTGGTGGTATGTTGACGCTGATTGGTACACCGCCAAATCTTGCAGTTAGTCGGGCCTTGGTGGATGCCGGCATGGAAGGTTTTGGCTTTTTTGACTTTGCACCTATTGGTGGTGCAATCCTGCTTGTTGGTATTGTCTACATGCTGACTCTGGGAAGGCGATTATTGCCTGGCGGAAAGGTGGCTGAAGGTGAGTTGGCAAGGCGGAGCCTGCATGACATGGCAGAGGAGTACGGTATAACGGAGGGACTGCACCGACTGCAGGTTCGAACCGGATCACTCCTTTGTGATATGACTGTGGGTGAGGTTGGATTAAGAAGAAATTTCGCTATTACCGTAATGGCAGTGGAGCGACATGGCGCACTATTGACTGCTTTGAAGCCGGTTTTGATCGGCACACGCCTGCGTCAGGGGGATGAACTATATGTAGTGGCACCCCAGGCAATAATAGATCGCCATGCAGATTATCTGGGACTAAGTGACCTGGGTTTTCCCTCCGGGCTGCGTAGACGTCTACAGGGCCAGTTCGGTATGGCTGAGGCTTTGGTGGTGCCAGGGTCACCGCTGGTTGGCAAGACCGTGCGAGAGGGTAACTTCCGCAACCGTCAGGGTCTGACTGTACTCTCGATTCGACGGGCTGATCAACCAATGGCGCTCGATTTTGATCAGACCAGGATGGAGGCGGGCGACATGATGTTGCTGGCTGGCCCATGGGAAGCGTTGGAACAGATGAACGGCCCCAGGCGTGACCTGGCGTTGCTGGAGCTGCCTCAGGAGATAGTCGAGCGTACTTGGCATGGAAACCAGGCGCCCTGGGCTGTATTGGTCACCTTAGGTATGTTGATTGTAATGACCCTTCAGCTTACCTCTAATCTGGTGGCAGTGATGTTGGGTGCCTTTGCCATGATAGCAACTCGGTGTGTCAGTATGGATGAGGCCTACCGGTCTATGAACTGGCAGAGTCTGGTGCTGATTGCAGGCATGTTACCCCTGGCGCGTGCTTTAGAAGTGACCGGTGGTTCGGGCATGATGGTCACTAGCCTGGCAGAGTTTTTCCATGATATGGGACCCAGGGCGGTACTTGGCGGCCTGTTTCTGCTTACCTCACTGTTTAGTCAATTTATCTCCAATACGGCAACTACAGTATTGATTGCGCCCATCGCGCTTAACCTTGCGCTCGATATGGGACTCTCTCCAACGCCGTTTTTAATGACTGTCGCGATTGCAGCTTCCACAGCATTCGCGACACCCGTGGCCTCACCGGTAAATACATTGATACTTGGTCCGGGTAACTATCGCTTTAGTGATTTTCTGAAGATTGGTGTTCCGCTCCAGGTGCTGGCATTGATTGTTACTTTGGTCATGGTGCCATTGATCTTTTCAGTCGAAACTTAGATTGCCATAGTTTTCCTTATAGAAAATGATAGCTATCCGTGGTGTTGAATCACGATATCAATGGCGCCACGAATGGATTCAAGAGCCAGAACCCATTTTTCCAAATAGACTCCCAGTGGGTACACCCATAGCTTTTAGCAATGCGGGGAGTGGGCAGAATTTTGTGAGGGGAGCCTGGAATATCATGAAGCCTACAAACATAGCAGCATATAAAAAAATATCGACTTGAGTCGTTAGGTAAGCTCCAACGGTAGCCATAATCAGAATACCAACAATAGCAAATGTAATTTTCTCTACAGTCATCTTGATAACTCCTTAATGTTAAAAAACGCGGTGTGATCGTCCTCACTAACTTCATTCTATAAATCCTGAGATAGTAGTCTGGAACATTTGTTACACACGGACGCTACTGGCTGAAAAACAGTTCGGATGATTCTATAAAGAGGTGATTGGTATGTATAAATAACTGCGAGCTGAAACATAATATGACTTAGAAATGCATCCTTTCTCCGCTCTTAAAAAAACGGTAGGGTGGGGCCCTGCCCCACCAAGTAAGGTGAGTGACAGTTTGAGGTTTGATCCAGTCTTTAGTATTTTTTACTCAAGCCTTTTGCCAGGGCAAAGCCCCGCCCGTTGCGGGCAAAGCCTGTTTTTTGTCCTTAAGTGTAAATAACACAGAAACCATGATCAGATAGTAGCCACAAACTATAGTGAGCAACATTTCAAGTCACTTTCTCCATTGACGGTGGAATATCTACCGCCTCTTCAAACCTTGAATCGTCCAACATGAGACTCCAGTTCTGAAGCCAGGGCCTGCAGTTCAAGGGTGGAATTACTCAGTGCTTCTGTGCTGTTTGATGTTTGTATCGCAACCTGGTTTATATTGACAATGCTTTGGTCTACACCGACAACAGTTTGATGCTGCAGGTCAGTAGCACTTGATATATCCTGATTGAGTTGTGAGATATCAGCCATGGTTTTTGTAATCTGGTTGAGACTCTCTCCCGCCTGTTCTGCAG